>CAYSQF010000008.1:0-8862 GCA_964433105.1 uncultured Acutalibacter sp. | reverse complement strand
AGCCTGAAGCCCAGAATGCGGCTCCCAGCGCTCCACACCTGACGCTGGAACCTGACCCGGCACCGCCGGAAATTCCGGAGGCCCCTGCGGCGGCTCCAAATTTCCAGATGCCCGAAACGCCCCACGCTCCGGAACCACCTAAGGATGAGCCGGTATACCAGCAGGCGCCCCCTGCTTACACCCAGCCCCCGCAGGGCGCGCCCTCCTACAGCGCTCCACAGTACAATGCTCCCCAATATGGGAACCCGCCGCCCTATCAGCAGGCCCCTTACTACCAGCAGAATAGCAAGCCCCTGTACAACGTACCCCCTGTGGGCTACATGCAGAAAAGCCGTCTGGCTGCGGGGCTGCTGGCCATTCTGTTCGGCGCCTTTGGCATCCACAATTATTACCTGGGCTTTAACTCCCGTGGGACCATTCAGCTGGTAGTCTCTTTGGCCGGTGGTCTGTTGACCTGTGGCATCGCAACCGTTGCCATGATGATCTGGGGCTTCATTGAAGGTGTGTTGATCCTTTCTGCCACCAATCCCGCCCGCCAATACGACGGCAACGGTGTTATCCTAAAGGACTGAATGTGGATTCCATCTTGTGATAGTAACCCCCCGGCGAACCGGGGGGTTCTTCATAGACGGGCAAAGCCCTCTGTTATTAGCGGCACGCATCACATCGCGTTGGTGGGGTCTGCCAATTTCCCCGCTACTTTTTTAAAACCTCCATTTCTCCGCTGGTGGTGGAAAAATGGAAGCTGGCGTTTCCTCCGGCATACAGCGCCCTGCCGGAGCTGCCCTCGCCTCCATTTATCGGGAAATCGGAGGAAAACCCGCCGGAAATGCTGTCGTACTCCACTTCAAAGCCCTTGTTTTGGGGGATCACCAGCGTCAGGCGGCCGGAAACAGACTCCATATTAGATTCCTCCGGACAGCTGTTAAGCTCTGCCCGGATAGACGCCGACACAGAACTGCCGCTGATCCGTTCCGTTTTCCCGATATAGGAGATATCCCCGGAAACGGTGCTTAGATCTACCTCCTCCGCCCAGCTTTCCAAAAACCGCAGAGGTCCAGAGGTAGAGTTGGCGGAAAGCGTTTCGGCAAAGGACAGCCCCTGGCATTCCACCGTACCGGAAGTGGTGGAAATCCGGCCGGTTTTCCCAGACAGGGCAGACAGTTCCATATCTCCCGAAGCCGTGGAAAGATTCAGTTTCTCCGCAGTAAAGCCTACGGCATTCACCGTTCCAGACGTGGTGGAACAGGAAAGCTCCTCCAAGGCTTCGGACACAGTCTTTGGAACCTCCACGGTTAAATTCTTTTCCCCGTTTTGGAAAAGGTTAAAAAGGAAAAAAGAATCACTCCATTCTATTTTCAAGTTGCCGCCGGAAGAAGAAAGTTTCAGCTTTTCCTTTTCATTCAGCGTTCTGCCGCAGCTTTCCGTAATGCGGATCAAATCTCCGGTTCCCACTTTCAGCTCCACATCACCGTTGACCCATTCTACACTGAGACCGGTCACTTCAGTTTCCTGAGGGTTCCAGGTGTATTCGTACGTGGGACCTTTTTTTTCGGCTCCGGCCATTTCCTCTTGCGGGGTATTCCATTCAAATCCCGCCAAGCCTGCCGCCAGGACGCCCATCAGGAACAGGGCCGCGATGGAACAGGCAACCAGGGTAAAGACCGCTTGTTTTTTCATATATTTTATCCTTTCCGCGCAAAAGCGCAGACTTTATTTCTTATTGGTATCTGTCAGGGTCAGAACAGACTTGATAATGCCGTCCACTGCCGGAGCGATCAGGAAAAGGATCCAGGTGACGTGCCAGGCACCCGTACCGAAACTCAGCAGGAAATACAGGGCCAGCACCAGGGGCCAGTAGGCGGAACGGATGGCCTTCAGCAGTTGGTTTCTGGAAACGTTCTGGGTCTGCCACTGCTTGAAATCGGACACCACGTTTTCAGCGGGTGGAACCTTTTTCGGCCGAATGGAGTGATTGTAAATCAAAAGACCGGTGGCGGCGGCAATCATAACAAACATCAGCACCACGCCGAATATCCCGCCAAAATCTCCGGGGAAAAGGCTTCCAAGCACGATCACTGGCACCACGCTCAATATGTATAGCATCACGGCAATAGACGTAACGGCAGCGCTCCTTTTCGCCCCGTCCACCGGCGGGACATAAGCGGGCTGGGAAGGCGCGGGGCCGTCCTCCAGGCCGACAAAAAGTTCCCGCACGTCCCCAATGCTCATGACCGTCAGGTTATAGGCCTCCTGTTCGCTCTTCCCCTCGGACACTAGGGCGCGGTATTTGTCCAGCAGGTTTTGGGTCAGCTCTACTTTCAGTTCATACGCCTTTTGGGTCCTGGGCGCGTTTTGAAACAATTCGTCCAAATAAGCTCTGATGTGATATTCCATAAAACCTTTCTCCTTCGTTTCCATCAAGCCTGTTCGGGACGGATCAGCGCCTCGAGCAGCGCTTTGGAGCGCTCCCATTCCGCTAACATGCTGTAATAAGACTGCACCCCCGCCGGGGTGATGGAATAATATCTGCGCCGGGCGCCGGTGCTTTCATCCCCCCAATACGAGGTGATGCTGCCCGTCTGCTCCAGCCGCCGAAAAGCGGTATATAAGGTGGCTTCCTTCAACTCATATTCCCCGCCTGTTTTTAGCTCGATCGCTCGGTTGATCTTGTAGCCGTAGCTGTCGCCCTGCATCAACTGGGCTAGAATGATAGTATCCGTGTGGCCTCGGATCACGTCCGATGCAATGGACATGCGTTCTTTCCCCCTTTCCATACTAAATAATGAGAATTATCAAGATGATCTGCGGTCAAACTCTTTGAGGTGAGCCTGTCACCACAGAAACTATCTTTATTCTTGGCAGATACAATATATCAGAATATACCTCGTCTGTCAAGGTATTTCCTAAAAATGCCTTATCGGAATTTTCCAAGGAATCTCCCGAAAACGGATTGCCAACTTGAAAACTTTATGATAAAATGACCATACGGCTTACAGTTTGCGAAGAGCTTTTTGGCGCCCGCTTACTTTGTCTGCTGTACGCGAAGGAGATAGAAAGGCCATGATCTATTTCACGATTGTTTATTTCTGTACGGCGGGACTGTTCCTGTGCCTGTTGGAGGACCGTTTCCGGGTGTGGACCACCGTTGGCGTTACCGTAGGGGTATACGTTCTTTCCCTGCTTGCCGCTTTTTTTCTGCGCCGGACGATCCAGGACCCTGTCCTGTCGCAGCAGCTGCCCTGCGCGACTGGTTCTCTGCTGTTTTTCCTTTCGTCCCTGTTCTTGTATACCAATAATTTCCTGCAAAAGCTGTTCATTGCTTTGCTTACCCTGTGCAATTTTACCTTTTTAAGCTTTTTTATCCCACTGCTGCTGGGGATCATGCCGTTCCCGGTGGCCGGGGCTTTCGCCGGTGTGTTTTCCGTTTTTGTTTCCCTGCTGTTCAACCTGCTGATGGGTATGTGCCTGTACCGGCCTATCCGGCATTACAGTGACCGAGGGGTATCCGGGTTCCTTGTTGGCATGTGCCTGATTTTAGCGGTGCTTTACATGCTGTGCCTGGGCCTGCTGGATTTTCTGTTCCGCGGCAATGTCCCCGCCGCCCGGCTTTTTTCCGCCGCAGCGGTCTATTGCGCGGTGATCTTCGGTTTCCGTTCGTTGTATCAGGCCGGCCGGTTCCGGGAGCGGGCTGTCCTGGACGCTTCCCGGGACAGGATGCTGGAAATGGAATCCGGAGATTTTGCGGACATGCTTGCGGCTGTGCGGGAGGTGCGTTCCGCCCAAAAAGCCGGTGAGTACGCCTTGGACACCATCAATGTCATGCTGGCTGACGGCTGGACCGAAAAGATCCCGGAATATATTTCCATTGCCAAACGAAACAACCGGAGAAATCCCATTTTGGAAACCTACCACGAAAACCCATATCTCAATGCGGTGATTGCCACAAAAGCTGCTTTTGCCGCTCAAAACGGCATCTCCTTTGAATGCAACGCAGGTTCCGGCCAGCTGCCCTTGAAAACCTCCGAGATTTGTATGATCGTCAATGAATTTTTGACCCGGGCCTGCTTGGATGCCGCTGACTACCCCGGAAGCCGCTCCCTGCGGTTTACAATTTCCGCCACTGGGGAACTTCTGCGGTTTGAGACTGTTTACTCCGCTTCTCTGCCGGAGCCTGAAAAATTCACGCTGAAAGGGAAAAAAGCTGCCGACGTATTCCGATGGCTGTTTGACGATGATTCACAGCGGTTCAACGACCTGCACGGCCTGGAAAACACCGAGGAAATCATCGGACGGTACAGTGGCAAGCTGAGCCTTTCCGCCGGCGGCCAAGACGAAGTGATCCTACAGGCCGCTTTGCGGATATGACCATTATCGTTTCTAAAATCGCAGAAAGGAACGGCGTTGTTCGCCAAATGATTTTATGGAGATTTCTCCCCGGATCTTAGCCGCTTTTGGGCTGCCCGAAAACGCCGCCGCCATACTCCTGCCCGGCGGCCATATCAACGACACCTTCGCCGTAACCGCCCCGGAGGGCAGGTTTGTTCTCCAGAGGATCAACCGCTTCGTGTTTCCCTCGCCGGAAAATGTGATGGAAAACATCCTGGGGGTAACGGAATTCCTGCGGAAAAAGCTGGCGGCGCAGGGCGGCGATCCGGACCGGGGCACCCTGACGGTTCGCAAAACGGTGGACGGCGCCGGATTTTACCGAGATGAAACCGGGGAATATTGGCGCTGCACCATCTTGATCGAAGGGGCATTCGCCCGGGAAACCGCCGAAGGATTGGATACACTTCGGGAAGCGGGCCGCGCTTTTGGGGAGTTTCAGCGCATGCTGGCCGACTATCCCGCCCATACCCTGCTTGAAACGCTCCCTCATTTTCACGATACGCCGGAACGCTTCCGCCAGCTGATGGAGGCCATGCGGCGCGACATTGCGGGGCGCAGAAAAAATGCGGAGCCGGAATTGAGCTTTGCTGTGGCGCGGGAACAAGCCTGCGGTCTGCTTACAGGCATGTTGGACCGGAAGAAGCTGCCCCTGAGGGTAACCCACAACGACACAAAAATGAGCAACGTGCTCATCGATAATGCCACCGGGAAAGCTATATGCGTGATCGATCTGGACACCGTTATGCCGGGGCTTGCCGCTTTTGATTTTGGCGATTCCATCCGCGCTGGGGCAACTACTGCGGCCGAAGATGAAACCGACCTTTCCAAGGTGTATTTTGATCTTGATCGTTTCGACGCCTACACCTGCGGGTTCCTTTCCACCGCCGGAGGCGCCCTGACCCCTGAAGAGCTGCGCACCCTGCCGGACGGAGCCATCTTGATGACCTTTGAATGCGGGATACGCTTTTTGGCCGACTACTTAAATGGAGACGTTTATTTCCATACAGCCTATCCGGACCACAATCTAGATCGGGCCAGAAATCAGTTCAAGCTCGTAGCGGACATGGAAACAAGCCGGGAGGAGATGGGGCGGATTATCGCCCAGTACGCTCAGTTTTAGGCCTGTAAAATTCCGCTTGGTAAAATCAAGTGGAATTTCAGATATTTTACGTTTAAGGAGGATTTTTCAAATGAAAATCGCGGTTATCGGCGCTTGGCATGTCCATACCATGGAATACGCCACTGCCATCCAAAACAACCCCAAAGCGGAGCTGGCCTGCCTGTGGGACGATGATCAAGCCAGGGGCAAAGCCACGGCGGAAAAGCTTGGGATCCCCTTCCAGCCCGACCAGGGCGCCATTTGGTCTGACAAGTCCATTGACGGCGTGCAGATCACCACTGCCACCTACCAGCACCACGATGTGCTGATCAAAGCCGCCAAAGCCGGGAAGCACATCTTCACGGAAAAGGTGCTGGCCTTCACCAACGAGGAAGCCCAGGAGATCGCCCAGGCCGTCCGGGCCAGCGGCGTGAAGTTCACCATTTCTTACCCCCATAAGACCTGGCCCACTCTGAAGGCTGCCAAAGAGCTGGTAGACAGCGGCAAGCTGGGCCAGATTACCTACGCCAGAGTCCGGGACGCCCACAACGGCAGCACTGGCGGCTGGCTTCCGCCCCATTTCTATGACGCAGCCCAAACCGGCGGCGGTGCCATGATCGACCTGGGCGCCCATCCCATGTACACCCTGAGCTGGTTTATGGGTAAGCCCAAAACTATCGTGTCCCAGTTCACCCAGGTGACCGGCAAGGGCGTAGAGGACAACGCCGTATCCGTCATCGAGTTCGCCAACGGGGCCATTGGCGTATCGGAAACCGGATTTGTCACCGTCGGTATGCCTTATGTGCTGGAAATGAGCGGCACCAAGGGTTCCTTGATGGTCCACAACAATATTTTGGAGTATTCCTGCGAGGAAACGGAAAATAAGCTCATTCAGAAAACCGACCTTCCGGAACCCGACACCATGCCCATAGACGCTTGGATCAGCGCTGTAACAAACGGAGGCGAGGCACCCAACGGCATTGATGACGCCGTGGAGTTGACCCGGTTCATGGTAGGTGCTTACGAAGCCCATAAAACCGGCAAAAAATATACCTTCTGATGTTTTTCAAAAGGCGCCGCCGCCCGGCACATTCCGGGCGGCGGCTTTTTATAGCTTTAAGCCTTCATAGCTGTCCCGCAGTATCTGGCAGGACTGGTCAAACTGCCCCAACTCCTCTTTGGTCAAGTTCAATTCCAGCGCACGGTTTACACCACCCCTGTTGACCAGACAGGGTATGCCGGCGTACACTTCCTTCTGGCCGTATTCCCCCCGCAGGCGGGCGGATACGGTAAGCACGCTGTTTTCATTGCTCAGCACGGCCCTGACGATCCTCACCAGTGCCATGCCGATGCCATAGTAGGTAGCGCGTTTCGCTTCAATGATTTTTTGTGCCGCGTCCCGCACCTCAACGCTGATTTTCTGCATTTCCTCTAAACAGAATTTCCCTTCCGACTGCCGACAGATATCCGCAACCGGCTTGGTCGCCAGCATGGCCTGACTCCAAGGAACAAATTCGCTGTCGCCGTGCTCTCCCATGACGTAGGCATGGACATTCCTGGGATCCACAGAAAAGTAATCACCCAAAAGGTAGCGTAGCCGGGCAGTGTCCAAGGTGGTACCGGTTCCCAGCACCCGTCCGGGGTTAAAGCCGGAAAGCTCATAAGTTATCCGGGTCATAATGTCCACCGGATTGGTCGCCACCAGAAAAATCCCTCCAAACCCGGAGTGAACGATCGGCTCCACAATGGATTGGAACACTGCAGCGTTGCGCTTGAGCAGATCCAGTCTGGATTCTCCCGGCTTTTGGCTGACTCCCGCGCAGATCACCACAATATCAGCGTCGGCGCAGTCGCTATACTCCCCGGCGGAAATTTTCATACTCGAGCCGGCAAAGGCAATGCCGTGATTCAAGTCCATCGCTTCCCCCTCCGCCCGCCTTTTGTCGATATCCACCAGTACCAGTTCATCGCACACCCCGCGATTCAATGCGGAATAGGCAAAACTCATACCCACCATACCGGTGCCGACCAGCACGACCTTCCTTTTGTTTAGATTCATATTCCTCTTCCTTTCAAAAGTCCCTACATTTTATAAGTTTGCCCCAAAAACTCGTTTCTAGCAGAAGAAAGGGGCCGGCCATGAAAAATTTCCGTCAAAAGCCGCACCCACATTCCGACAGGTTCAAAAAAAGATTCCTGCTAAAATGAACTTACATTACTGTTCCAGCTGGAAGCCCTGGTCCGAAAGGTGGAATGCCATTGACATTATATGCGGACATCCTTGTGATTGTCAACTTGTACATCGACTTTTTCCTGCTGTGGGGTACAGGAAAATTTCTGGGCCTGCGGGCCAAAAACCGGCGGCTGGCTCTGGGAGCTCTGGTGGGTGCCATGTGCTCCCTTACTGCCCTGCTCCCTATCTCGCTGCCTTGGTTCTCCCTGGTTTTCGGAATATTTACCGCCCTGGCGACTGCTGCGGCGGCATTCGTTCCCCTTCCCCGGATCATGTTCTGCAAGGCGGTATTGTGCTTCTGGGCGTTTTCTCTCCTGCTGGCTGGCTTTTTTCTGTTCCTGCTCCGGTTTTTCGCCCCCAAAAACGTGGCGGTTTTGGGGAACGTGGTCTATTTTGATCTTTCCCCGGTGCTACTGTTTTGTTTCACCTGTGCGGCATATCTTGTTTTCTCTCTGGTACGCAGGCTATTGCCAGACTCCGCTCAAGGCCTGCGCTGCTGCTGGCTGGTGGTGGAAAATCAGGGAGAAAGAGTGCGGCTTTATGCCAAAGCGGACACTGGGTGTACCCTGCGGGAGCCGTTTTCCGGCTTGCCGGTGCTGGTGTGCCAGGCGGAGAGTTTAAAAGGCGCTGCCCCTGGGGCAGTACTGGAGTTTCTGAATTCCGGCAACACGGAAGCCCCCGTGCTCCCAACGGAAGGTCTGAGACTCGTCCCCTTTGAAACTGTGGGCGGCGCCGGCGTACTGCCGGCCTTCCGCCCGGAAAGGATCATTGCAGAAAAGACGGGAGCGTCCCTGGACTGCTTCGTAGCGGCATGCGGCAAACCCCTTTCCGCCGGGCAATTCGACGCCCTTTACAACCCGGACCTGTTCCATGATCCGTCCGCCTTCTAACAGCAGAAAAGACCGCAAACTTTCAAGCCGCTTTTAAGCGGCTATTTCAGTCCAATGGTATGAAGTCAAGAGGGTGATAGAAGAAAAATCTTAGGAAAAGCGTGCCGAAACGGTCAAGTAGGAGCAAAAAGGCAATACCAAGCCCTGCCCTTGAAGATTTTTGAAACAGGACTTGGACACCAAAGCGGCAGGCGTCAGCTCAGCCCTCCAGCAGTTTATACAGGCGGTTGTCCTTCAGCAGTCGAAAGATC
>CAYSQF010000007.1:0-37124 GCA_964433105.1 uncultured Acutalibacter sp. | reverse complement strand
TGATAAGTATCTGAGCGGCATGGAGATCGAGGTGGACGCTATCTGCGACGGGGAAGATATTCTGATCCCCGGCATTATGGAGCACGTGGAGCGCACGGGCATCCATTCCGGGGACAGCATTGCAGTGTACCCCGCTTCTGATATTGACGATGAAATGAGCTACCGGATCGTGACCACCACCGAAACCCTGTGCCGGGAGCTGCACGGGATCGGCCTGATCAACCTGCAGTACATCATTAAGGACGGGGAGATCTACGTGATCGAAGTCAATCCCCGGGCTTCCCGCACCGTGCCCTATATCAGCAAGGTTACCGGCGTTCCCATGTGTGACCTTGCCACCCGGGCCAGCATGGGGGAAAAGCTGGCCGACATGGGCTACGGCACCGGGCTTTATAAACCCTCTCCCTATGTGGCGGTCAAGGTACCGGTGTTCTCCTTTGAAAAGCTGACTGATGTGGACACCCATTTGGGGCCGGAAATGAAATCCACCGGCGAGGTGCTGGGGATTGGGAACAATTTGGAGGAAGCCCTGTACAAAGGGCTGATTGCATCCGGCCACAGCCTGAAAAAGGGCGGCGGTGTGTTTATCACCGTGCGGGATCAGGACAAGCCGGAAATTGGGGAAATCGCCAAGAAATTTTCCCGACTGGGCTTTGAGCTATATGCCACCACCGGCACGGCGATGGTTCTTGCCAAGGTGGGGCTTTCCGTCAAGATCGTGGATAAGATCCACGAAAGCTCCGTCAATACTATTACCCTGCTGGAAAGCGGCAAGGTGAATTACGTGATTTCCACCTCTGCCAAAGGCCGGAACCCAGCCCGGGACAGCGTGAAAATCCGCCGGAAGGCAAGCCTTTTGGGCATTCCCTGCCTGACGGCGCTGGATACTGCCAATGCCCTGGCGGATTCCCTGATGAGCCGGTACACACCGGAAAATACGGAAATCATTGACATCAACCGATTGAAGGAGAGGAAGCAGCGGCTGGAATTTACCAAAATGTCCGCCTGCTCCAACGACTATATCTATATCAACTGCTTCGAGCCGGAAAATGTAGTGTCATCTCCGGAGTTTTTGTCCATTTACCTTTCCGATCGGCACAACGGCGTAGGCGGCGATGGTGTCATCCTGATCTGCCCGTCAAACAAGGCCGACGCCCGGATGGTCATGTTCAACCTGGATGGCAGCGAGGGTCTGATGTGCGGCAACGGTATCCGCTGCGTGGCAAAGTACCTGTTTGACAATGGGATTGCCAGGGGCGTAAAAGTGGGCGAGGGCAGATATATCCTGCACATCGACACCGCCAGCGGCGTGAAGGAATGCATGGTTACCACCAAAAATGGCCTGGTCTTTAAAGTGACGGTGGACATGGGAAAAGCGGAGTTGGATCCCCGCAGGGTGCCGGTATGCATCGAGGGGGAAAAGGTGGTGAGCAGGCCTGTTTCCATTGGCGGCGAGGTTTATAAGATCACCTGCTGTTCCATGGGGAACCCCCACTGCACGGTGTTTGTCCCCTCGGTTGACAAGCTGGATCTGGAAACCCTGGGGCCGAAATTCGAGCACGACCCCCTGTTCCCCGAACGGGTCAACGTGGGCTTTGTAGAGGTGATTGACGAACATACCCTGAAGGCTCGTATTTGGGAACGCGGCAGCGGCGAGACCATGGCCTGCGGCACCGCGACCTGCGCTGCGGTGGTGGCTGCCACCCTGAACGGCTACTGCGAAAAGGGCAGGGATATCCGTGTGATCTTAAAAGGCGGCGAGCTACGGATCAACTACACCGACGATCGGGTCCTGATGACCGGTCGGGCCGAAAAAGTCTACGATGGGGTGGTAGAGGTTTGACGCTACGCCCCGCGCGGCAACATATTTATTATTTGAGATCGGAGGGAAGCCAGATGGCAGGCAAAACACTGCGTTTTACAAAAATGCACGGCTGCGGAAACGACTACATTTACTTTAATTGTTTTGAGGATCCGGTGGAAAACCCCGAAGCCCTGGCGGTTTGGCTTTCTGACCGGCACAAGGGCGTGGGCGGCGACGGAGTCATCCTGGTGTGTCCCTCGGACTGTGCCGACGCGAAAATGCGCATGTTCAATTTGGATGGCAGCGAAGGAAAAATGTGCGGCAATGGTATCCGCTGTGTGGCAAAGCTGGTGTACGATACCGGGATCGCCCGCAGGCCGGAGCTGAAAATAGAGACGCGCAGCGGCATAAAAACCTGCCTGATCCACACGAAAAAAGGGAAGGCGGCAGCCGTCACCGTGGATATGGGGCCGGCGATCTTAGAGCCGGAGCGCATCCCGGTAAAGCTTTCCGGGAAAAGCGTGATTGGGCAGACGGTGCAGACGGCGGGCGGCAGTTATGCGCTGACCTGCGTGTCTATGGGAAACCCCCATTGCGTGGTGTTTGGAGAGGACCCGGACGGGATTGACCTGGAGACGATTGGCCCAAGGTTTGAGCACGATCACCTGTTCCCCGAGCAGGTGAATACGGAATTTATTCAGGTACTGGATGCCCATACCCTGAAAATGCGGGTGTGGGAGCGGGGCAGCGGGGAAACGATGGCCTGCGGCACCGGCGCCTGCGCGGCCGCCGTGGCGGCTGTGCTGAACGGATATTGCCCCAAGGGGGAAGAGATCCTGGTTCGGCTGCGAGGCGGTGATTTGACAATCCGCTATACCGACGACACTGTTTGGATGACCGGGGAAGCGGTAGAGGTGTTTCGAGGCAGCATAGAACTTTCAGAAAATGGAATGGAGAATAAGGAGTAGAAGAAATGGCGAAATATATTTTTGTGACCGGCGGCGTGGTGTCCGGTTTGGGAAAAGGTATTACGGCTGCGTCCCTGGGCCGGCTTTTAAAGTCCCGGGGGCTGAAAGTGGCGGCCCAAAAGCTGGATCCCTATATCAATGTGGACCCGGGGACCATGAGTCCCTATCAGCACGGCGAGGTTTACGTTACCGAGGACGGCCTGGAAACAGACTTAGACCTAGGCCATTATGAGCGGTTTATCGATGAGGACTTGAACAAGTTTTCCAACCTGACCACCGGCAAGGTGTACTGGAACGTTTTAAACAAGGAACGCCGGGGCGAGTACCTGGGTCAGACCGTGCAGGTGATCCCTCACATTACGGAAGAGATCATCAGCTTTATCTATAATGTGGGAAACCACTCCAACGCCGACGTGGTGATCACCGAGATTGGCGGCACCGTGGGCGATATCGAAAGCCAGCCCTTCCTGGAAGCTATCCGGCAGGTGGCCCAGGAAGCGGGACCGGGGAATGCGCTGTTTATCCATGTGACGCTGGTGCCCTATTTGAAAGGCTCCGGGGAACACAAATCAAAGCCTACCCAGCATTCCGTAAAACAGCTGCAGTCTATGGGGATCAAACCGGACATCATTGTTCTGCGCACTGATGAGCCGATTACTGACCAAGGCATTTTTAAGAAAATCGCTTTGTTCGGCAATGTCCAGCCGGACTGTGTCATTGAAAATCTGACGATTCCCGTGCTGTACGAGGCCCCCATTATGCTGGAAAAAAGCCATTTCTCCGACATCGTGTGCCGGGAGCTTCACCTGGACACTCCGGCGCCGGACATGGGAGAATGGCTCAATATGGTGGAAAAAATACGCAGCCGGAAAAAAACGGTGCGCATCGCCCTGGTGGGGAAGTATGTAAAGCTGCATGACGCTTACCTTTCCGTGATGGAAGCGCTGGCCCACGCCGGGTACGATCTCAGTGCGAAGGTGGAAATTGACTGGGTGGATTCCGAAACCCTCACTGAAGAAAATGTGGCGTCCCGCTTAGGGGAATGTGAAGGAATTTTAGTCCCTGGCGGCTTTGGCCAACGGGGGATTGAAGGAATGATCCTAGCGGTAAAATTTGCCCGGGAAAACAAGGTCCCCTATCTTGGAATATGTCTGGGAATGCAGGTGGCGGTGATCGAGTTCTGCCGGCATGTCTGCGGCATCGCCGACGCCAATTCCGGTGAGTTTGACGAGTACGGCTTGAATAAGGTCATTGATTTTATGCCCGAACAAAACAAGGAAATCAACAAGGGCGGCACCCTGCGTCTTGGCAGCTATCCCTGTAAGATCAAGCCCGGTACAAAAATGGCGGAATGCTACGGGGAAGAGTTGATCAGCGAACGCCACCGCCACCGGTACGAATTCAACAACGACTACCGGGATACGGTAGAGGAGCACGGCATGGTGCTTTCCGGCTTTTCCCCGGACGGCCGCATTGTAGAAACCGTGGAGCTGCCCGATCATCCCTTCTTTGTGGCGGGGCAGTTCCATCCCGAATTTAAATCCCGCCCTAACCGTTCCCATCCCCTGTTTCACGGATTTGTTGCCGCGGCGGTAAAATTTCTGGAAGAGAGGGCATGAGGGAAAAGCTTTTTCCTAAATAAATTTACGCGGAAAGGAACATTTTGCTTATGAAGCTGAATTCCAATTTTCAAAACCTGCAGCAAAGCTACCTGTTTGTCACCATTGCCAAGCGGGTTGCGGCGTATACCCAGGCCCACCCGGAAAACAAGATCATCCGGATGGGGATCGGCGACGTGACCATGCCGCTGGCCCCCGTTGTGATCGAAGCCATGCACCGGGCCTCCGATGAGATGTCCCGCAAGGAAACCTTCCGGGGCTATTCCCCGGACAGCAACGGCTATCCCTTCCTGCGGGAGGCCATTGCGGCCTATTATAATAATTTTGGCGTGAAGATAGATCCTTCCGAAGTTTTTGTCGGTGATGGGGCGAAAAGCGACGTGGGCAACATTGTGGATCTGTTCGATGTGGACAACACGGTGCTGGTGCCGGACCCGGTGTATCCGGTGTACGTGGATACCAACATCATTTCCGGCAGGAGGGTCGTCTACATGGACGGCACCGAAGAAAACGGCTTTTTACCCATGCCGAAGGAGAACCATCCGGTGGATATCATCTATCTCTGTTCCCCCAATAATCCCACCGGCGCGGTGTATGACCGGGAACAGCTGAAAGCTTGGGTGGACTATGCCCTAGCTCAGAAGGCCGTGATTCTGTTTGACGCGGCCTATGAAGCGTTTATCACCGGGGACAGCCTGCCCCACAGCATTTTTGAGATTCCTGGGGCGGAAAGATGCGCCATCGAGTTTTGCTCCCTTTCCAAGACCGCTGGTTTTACCGGTATGCGCTGCGGCTACACCGTGATCCGGAAAGAGCTGGAATTCGGCGGCGTGAAGGTTTCCGAGTTGTGGGAGCGCCGGCAGGGCTGCAAGTTCAACGGCGTGAGCTACGTCACTCAGCGGGCGGCAGAAGCTGTGTTTACGCCCCAGGGCCAGCGGCAGATTCGGGAAACTATCGATTATTACCGGGGCAATGCTCGTGTGATGGCAAGCGCCCTGGAGGGAATGAAAATCAAATATACCGGCGGCGTCCATTCCCCCTACCTTTGGATGAAGTGCCCGGTGGGCATGGGGAGTTGGGAATACTTTGACTACCTTCTGAACCGGGCGGAAATCGTCGGTACTCCCGGCGAAGGCTTTGGCAAAAACGGCGAGGGCTGGTTCCGGCTCACCGCTTTTGGAGATGCGGACAAGACGAAGGAAGCCATGGAGCGCCTTCGGAAGCTGGGAGGGAAATAACCGTGCTGGAGCAGTTGAAGAAAGAAGTTTGGCGGGCCAATCTGTTGCTGCCGAAATATCAGCTGGTGACCTTCACCTGGGGGAATGTCAGCGGGATCGATCGGGAAAGCGGCCTGATGGCCATTAAGCCCAGCGGTGTGCCTTACGAGGAACTGACGCTGGAGGACATGGTGCTGGTGGACGTGAGCACCGGGAAAAAGGAAGAGGGGGAGAAAAACCCCTCTTCCGATACGGCCACCCACTGTGAGCTGTATCGCAGCTTTCCCAATATTGGCGGAGTGGTGCATACCCACAGCCGCTGGGCAACGTCGTTCAGCCAGGCTGGCCGGAGCGTGCCGCCCTTGGGGACCACCCACGGGGATTATTTTTACGGGGAGATTCCCTGCACCCGGAAAATGACAGCTGAGGAGATTGCCGGGGAATACGAGCTGGAAACGGGTCGGGTCATTGTGGAAACCTTTGCCGGGAAAAATCCGGACGGCATCCCCGCGGTGTTGGTACACAGCCATGGGCCTTTTGCCTGGGGCACAGACCCTCAAAATGCCGTGCATAACGCGGTGGTGCTGGAAGAAGTGTGCTTTATGGCCTGGCATGCCATGCTGCTGGAACCGGGCCTGCCCGCCATGCAGCAGGAGCTTTTGGACCGGCATTATCTGAGAAAGCATGGGAAAAATGCCTACTACGGGCAAAAATGAAGCTTTTGTAACAAAATCTTCACGAGAAATACACCCGGTGGGCGTATAATATTTTTCCAGCGGCAAAGCCGGAGACATGTACGATCATGAAATATGGAGGGAAAAGATATGCAGTTTCAAATTGGAAAAAAATGGGCGGCGGCGCTTCTGGCGCTGGCGCTGATAACAAGTGTGCTGGCAGGTTGCTCCAACGGTGGGGAAACCTCGGAGGTGACTTCCTCCGCAGAGGGTTCTTCTGCGGTGTCCTCAGAGGTGTCTTCAGCATCTTCAACAGCTGCAGAGACTTCTTCCGCCGCTTCGGCGACAGAAACGGCGGATTATGGCAAGGGCCTGACAGAGGACGGATATTTTGAAAATATTACCGGGCTGGATTACGTGAAGCTGCCCGATTATAAGACCATGGAGATTCCGGAGGACGTCTCCACCGTTTCCGATGAGGATCTGCAGGATGAGATGGATAGCCGCATGCAGGAATTTGCCACCACCGAACAGGTGAAAGACCGAGCAGTGGAGGACGGAGACACGGTGAACATCGACTATGTCGGCAGCGTGGACGGCGTGGAATTTGAAGGGGGCAATACCGGCGGCGACGGAACCACCGTCATCATCGGCGTTACCTCTTATATCGACGATTTCCTGGAGCAGCTCATCGGCCACAAGCCCGGCGAAACTTTCGATGTGAACGTGACTTTTCCCGATCCCTATGAGAACAACACGGATTTGAGCGGCAAGGACGCGGTGTTCGTCACCACCATCAACTATATCGAAGAAGAAAGCCTGCCGGAACTGACCGATGCCTTTGTTGCGGGAAATTGGGAGGAGTCCGAGGGCTGGTCCACTGTGGAAGAAGCGAAAGAAGGAGTGCGCAAGGAATTGCGAACCACGGCTGTGGCCAATTACTTGTGGCAGGAGATCCAGGACCAGGCGGAGGTCAGCGAAGTGCCGGACGCCTTGTTTGACTACCAGGTTTCCACTATGACCAACTATTACGCCGCCTTGGCCCAGCAGTACGGCATGGAACTGACGGATTTTCTTACCCAAAGCCTGCAGGTGGCGGATATGGACGAGCTGGTGGAGAAAAACCAGGAACAGCTTGATATAAACGCCAAAGCCAGCCTGATCATGCAGGCGCTGTGCGAGGATATGGGCGTAAAGATCTCTGACGAGGATATCAAAAACTATTTCCAGACGAACTTGGGCATAGACGATTACTCGGGATACGAAGAGGAATACGGCAGGCCCTATCTCTGCCTGCTGGCCCGGGAGGACCTGGCCAAGCGCAGGCTGGGCGAAAGGGAATAAAACCATACTGCAAAAAAAGCAGGCTCCGGCGGGGCCTGCTTTTTTTATATTCCCACGTCACCTTGTTGGAGTCGGGAGCGTCTAATGGATGTAAAGGAAAGGGGATGAGGCAATGCCGGAGCTGGAACATTTGGCGCGGCTGGCCAAAAATGGGGATCGGGAAGCCTTTGTGGCCCTGATGGAAGCTTGCAAGCCTTCCCTGCTGGGAGTGGCCCGTTCCCTCTTGAAAAACGAGGAGGACGTGGCCGACGCTATGCAGAACACAGTGCTCAAGGCCTTCCGGGGCATCGAAAACCTGAAAAAGCCGCAAAATTGTAAAACGTGGCTCACAAGGATCCTGATCAATAGCTGCTACGAAATTTTGCGGCAGAAAGAGACAATCCCGCTGGAGGATTATCTTCTGGAGGATCCGGCCTTTTTCCAGGCTGGGGCGGAAAGCGGCTGGGATCGTGCCCTGGATGTCCGGGACGCTTTGGAAGATCTGAGCGCGGGGGACAGGCTGATCCTGATCTTATTCTATGTGGAGGATCTGAGCCAGAAGCAGATTGGGCAGGCGATGGACATCAGCGAAAACGCAGTCAAGCAAAGACTTGCTCGGGCAAAACGCCATTTCAAAAACAGATATGAGAAAGGGGACGTTGTCAATGAATGAAAAGGAACTGCGGGAAGCGGTGCGGGCGGAATTCGGCGGAGCGCAGTCCTCCCAGCTGGTGGACAGGCGGATGCGGGAAGCCTACCGTATGCTGGAGGAGCAGGAAAACACGGAAGGTTTCGAGGAAAAAGAAAAATTCCGGAAAAAGCGGCCGCTGATCCGGGCCATGAAGATCTTGGGAAGCACGGCGGGGGGCCTTGCCGCCGCATTCCTGATCCTGCTAGGAATCAGCGTGGTCAATCCCGCCCTGGCGGCGGAGCTGCCCTTAATCGGCGGCATATTCGCGCAATTTAACGAAAAGACTGGGGAAGACCTGCCGCCCAGCATTACAGAAAAGGTCGTTGAACGAGCCGTCGTTATTGAACCCACTGTGGAACCCACAGCAAGCGCCGATGAAACGCCAGAAAACTGCCCGCTGGAAATCACCCTGCAAGAGGCAAGCTGCGACGGTATGTCGCTGAACTTAGCTTTTTCCATCGCTTGCAGTAACGCGGAATGGAACAACAAATACACTCAGATTAGTGAAGCACGCAGCGAAAGTGAAGAATTCCAAGTTACCGCCAACGGTGTGAAATTGACGTCAAGCTTCTGCTACTGGCCCGTCTTTACCCCCAGCGAAACGCCCGGTGTTTATACCGGCATTGTTGCCTGTACGCTCCCAGAGGAACTGCGGGGTGAAAAGAATCTGGACATCCAATGCTGTATTCCCAGTTTGCGGATAGATACCACCCCCGACAAAGCAACTATGGAAAGCTCCCCCGGCGACGCGGAAATATCCTCACAAAAAATGGATTGGAAAACATCCTTCTCACTGGAAGTAGAACCCACTTTTCGCACATACACGCCTAACGCGGAATTTGGCGGCATTATCTTGAGTAAGGTGGTATTGGGAGACGCTGCCTTAGAGTGCACCTATATCATGCCGGAGGACTGGAATAACAGAAGCGTACTCCATCCCTTAGATGACCGTGGGGAAATCGTTTCGCCCGACAGCGTCCAGACCGGGATGGAGCATGCGGGAAACGGCAAGAAAGCTATCACCGTTTTCTTATCGGCACCGGAAACTGAAACCTCCACCTTGACCTTCCAAGCGATAAAGTACCTGGATGAATATTTAGGGAAATCTGACGATGAAATCGATCCTGAAATCACGGGGACTTACACGTTGGAGCTTAACTAACAAATAGAAGCTGAGTTGAGGTAATCACCATACAAAAAAGAGATATGGACCCTTCCGTATCTCTTTTTTGTATGCAAACTTAAGTTTCCACTACGCGGGGAGAGTAAAGGCCGGAGTCAGGCATCCAGTTCACGATGGGGCTGTACGGCCATATAGGCCGGGCGGATAATCTTCCCCCCGTCGACCAGCTCTTCAATGCGGTGGGCGCTCCAGCCCGCAATGCGGGAGATGGCAAAAATGGGGGTGTAAAGCTCTATAGGCAGCTCCAGCATGCTGTAAATAAAGCCAGAGTAGAAATCCACGTTGGCGGAAACGCCCTTGTAAATTTTCCGCTCCTCGGCAATGAGCTTCACTGCCAGCCGTTCCACATTGGAATATAGCCGGTATTCGTCAACCCGCCCTTTTTCCCGGGACAGGCTCTCTACAAACCGGGACAAGATCTTAGCCCTGGGATCGGAAATGGAGTACACCGCGTGGCCCATGCCGTAGATCAGGCCGGAGCGATCAAAGGCTTCCTTGTGCAGGAGCTTCCTGAGGTATGCGGAAATTTCGTCCTCGTCGTTCCAATCCTTCACCTGGGCTTTGATATCCTCGAACATTTTTGCCACCTTGATGTTGGCCCCGCCGTGCTTCGGCCCCTTCAGAGAACCGAGTGCGGCGGCGATGACGGAGTAGGTATCCGTGCCGGAGGACGTCACCACATGGGTGGTAAAGGTGGAATTGTTGCCGCCGCCGTGGTCCGCGTGCAGGATCAAAGCGATGTCCAGCACCTTGGCTTCCAGTTCGGTGTAGGAGCAATCCGGACGCAAAATGCGCAGGATATTTTCCGCTGTGGAAAGCTGGGGGTCGGGCTGATGGATATAAAGGCTCTGGCCGTCGTGGTAATGGCGGTAGGCCTGATAGCCGTAAACGGACAGCAAGGGGAACAGGGCAATTAGCTGCATACACTGCCGCAATACGTTGGGAATGGAAATATCCTCGGCGGCATCGTCGTAAGAGTACAGGGTGAGCACGCTTCGCGCCAGGGTGTTCATCATGTCCCCGCTGGGAGCTTTCATAATGATGTCCCGCACAAAGCTGGTGGGCAGCGTGCGGTAAAAGGACAAAAGCCCGCAGAATTCCCGCAGGTCGGCGTCTGTGGGCAGGCTGCCGAACAGCAGAAGATAGGCGATGCGCTCGTAGCCGAAATTGTCCCCTTTGGGCTGGCGGCGGATCAGCTCCTCTACGTTATAACCCCGGTAGTACAGTTCGCCGTCGCAGGGGACGCTTTTACCGTCTACGATTTTGCTGGAAATGATCTCGGAAATGTTGGTCAGGCCAGTGAGGACGCCCTTCCCGTTTAGGTCCCGCAAGCCTCGTTTTACGTCGTATTTCGCGTAAAGCGCAGGGTCGATTCGGCTGCTTTCCTCACACAGCCCAGCAAGCTTGAGGATCTCCGGTTTGATTTCAGAATAGATGGACATAAGCGGCTCCTTTCTCCAAAAAATGGCGTAGATAGTAATTATTCCATTATAGAGAAGTGTTGCAAAAGCCGCAAGGGGTAAAATGTAAACTTTTTGGAAATACGCCGTTTGCCAGAATTTACCGGGTGGATGCGCGGTTAAATCGGCAGATAAGCGGTGATTAGCCCACCCACAAGAAAGCTGATGACACACATTCAATGGAAGCTGATCCTCAGATCAGGCGCGCACACGCTTTGAAGAGCAGCGCTCAAGGCTTAATCACTGGAAAGCAGTGAGGGGATAAGGTATCGCTGGATAAATTACGTAGAGCACAAAAGAAAACCCGCCGGGGCAAAACGTCTCGGCGGGCAAATGCTATTTGCTTCAAAACTGTTAAATAAACTTGGCGGGATTGATTTTCACGCCGGGACCCATGGTGGAGCTGACCACACAGGATCGGACATACTGACCCTTTGCAGCGGCAGGTTTTGCCTTCACAATAGCGTCCATCAGGGTGTCAAAGTTTTCCTGGAGCTTTTCAGTGCCAAAGGAAACCTTGCCGATGGGGCAGTGGATAATGTTGGTCTTGTCCAGGCGGTACTCAATCTTGCCGGCCTTGGCTTCCTGCACAGCCCGGGCAATGTCGGGGGCCACAGTGCCGGCCTTGGGGTTAGGCATCAAGCCACGGGGACCAAGGATCTTACCAAGACGGCCTACCAAGCCCATCATGTCGGGGGTAGTGATCAGCACGTCGAAGTCCATCCAACCCTCGGACTGGATCTTCTGCACCATTTCCTCAGCGCCCACATAGTCGGCGCCGGCGGACTGAGCGGCTTCAATATTGTCGCCCTTGCAGATTGCCAGTACACGCACATTCTTGCCCGTGCCGTTGGGGAGCACGATAGCGCCGCGGACCTGCTGGTCGGCGTGACGGCCGTCAACACCCAGTTTTACATGCAGTTCAACAGTCTCATCAAATTTGGCGGTGCCGGTCTTTACGCAGATACCCAAGGCCTCGCCGGATTCATACAGCTTGGAACGGTCAACCAGCTTTGCGCCGTCCACATACTTTTTTCCGTGTTTCATTGTCGTTTCCTCCAGTGGTAAATATCGGATTCTTGATTTCCTCCCACACGAGAGGGTCAGTCTACAACCTCGATGCCCATGCTGCGGGCAGTGCCGGCGATCATGCTCATGGCCGTTTCAACGGAAGCGGCGTTCAAGTCGGGCATTTTCTGTTCGGCAATTTTCTGTACCTGCTCACGGGTGATCTTGGCAACTTTCTTTTTGTTTGGCTCACCGGAGGCCGTCTCAATGCCGCAGGCCTTCTTGATCAGAACGGCGGCAGGGGGCGTCTTGGTGATGAACGTAAAGGAACGGTCGGCGTACACCGTGATGACGACAGGAATAATCAGGCCCGCGTCGTTCTTGGTGCGCTCGTTGAATTCCTTTGTAAATGCCATGATGTTTACGCCATGCTGACCCAAAGCGGGACCGACAGGCGGTGCCGGGGTCGCTTTCCCGGCGGGGATCTGGAGCTTAATAAAGCCCGTGACCTTCTGTGCCATGATTTTGCACCTCCAAAATTCGTGGTATCCCAGCAGCCGTCGGGCAGGAAAAACTTGCCCTTAAGCCACTTAACGGCAAAAACGTTTCAAAAATAAATTTCGTTTTTGCCTCCCACAGGGACCTTGTCCCTCACAAAAGCGGATCGCTCCGCTCAGTGCCTGATAACAACAGCCGACCTTACACAGGCTCGGCCTGGTCCAGTTCCAGCTCCACGGGGGTATCCCGCCCAAACATGGAAACCACGACCCGGACGCGGTTTTTATCCACATCCATTTCTTCTACAGTGCCGATAAAGCCTTCCAGGGGGCCGTCTATGATGTTCACCGAATCTCCCACCTGATAGCTTACCTCTACCGAGCGCTTTTCAATGCCCAGGCGCGCGACTTCCTCGTCCGTCAATGGAATCGGTTTGGAAGAAGGGCCGACAAATCCGGTGCAGCCGCGGATGTTCCGCACGGCATACCAAGATTCGTCCGTCAGGATCATCTTCACGATGACATAGCCGGGGAAAATTTTGCGCTCCACTTCCTTGTGCTTACCCGCTTCGGTGATTTCCGTCACCGTCTCCGTAGGCACGCGGATCTCCTGGATCAATTCCTGCATCTGGCGGTTTTCCACCGTTTTCTCCAGGTTAGAAGCCACCTTGTTCTCATAGCCCGAGTAGGTGTGCACCACATACCATTTTGCTTCGTCTGCCATCTGTTACCTCTTACACCTTCGCAACGTCCATCACCAGGCCCAGCAGATTCATGAAACCTGTGTCCAGGAGAAAGACGAACAGGCCCAAAACAATGATGGTCACCAACACAACGCCAGTGCTTTTGAACACCGACTTGGGTGTGGGCCACACGATCTTTTTAAGTTCGCCTTTGCAGTCGCGGCAGAATTTTCCAATTCTTTTAAAGAAGCGGACAAAGGCATTGGGCTTGTTATCCTTTTTCTTTTCGTTGTCAGCCATGCTTTTTCCTACTCCTTACTTGGTTTCCCTATGCAGGGTGTGCTTCCGGCAGAACCTGCAGTACTTCTGCATTTCCAGCCTGTCGGGATTGTTTTTCTTTTCCTTCTTTGTGTTGTAGTTTCTCTGCTTGCACTCGGTGCAGGCCAACACGACCTTCACTCTCATTGTTTCGGCACCTCCGTTGCTCGGATAAATTTGTCGGGACGGTTCGTCCCTGCCTCCCTCACGGGCGGCCGCCGGCAGACCGGGATCCGCCCAAAATGCGGGTACAAAAAAAGAACCCCCATTTCGAGGTATCTTAAGGATACCATACCTGTCCAGCCTTTGTCAAGGGATAAATCCGGAAATCTTTCAATGTGAAAGACTTTTTCAACACAACGGAGCGCTGCTAAAGACGCGCCGCTGTCTCCCGGTTTTCTCAGGTGATGTACCAAAAGCAGGGAATCTCACCTTAACGTTGTACGGATCCAGTCAGATGGAACTCCCCACATCGAAGAAAAAACTCCTAAATATTTAGGGATAATGATGAAATTAAGTCTATCTTTCTTCATAACTTTCTGCTATAATATTTTCATAAGTATTTTGATGAAAATAGAAAAACGAGCGGGACCATCCGTCCCGCTCATCTAATCATCAAAATGTTCAGCCTGCCTTGGGCGGCATGAATATTTCCAATGGGAGACCTTATCCCGCTGACACATCGAGCTTATCAAATTTTGAAAGGATGCTATGCAGCGCGGGAAACCGCATGAACACTGGAGGTATAGAGAAAAATGAAATTAGGAATCGTAGGGCTGCCAAATGTGGGGAAGAGCACATTGTTTAATGCCATCACCAACGCGGGGGCGCAGTCCGCTAACTACCCGTTCTGTACCATCGAGCCAAACATTGGTATGGTCACCGTACCGGACAAGCGGCTGGACAGGCTGGCGGAAATGTACGAGCCGGAAAAATTCACCCCTGCCACCATTGAGTTTGTGGACATTGCCGGACTGGTGAAGGGCGCTTCCCAAGGGGAGGGCCTGGGGAATAAATTCCTCTCCAACATTCGGGAAGTAGACGCCATTGTCCACGTGGTGAGATGCTTTGAAAATGATGACATCGTACACGTGGAAGGGTCTATCGATCCGGGCCGGGACATTGAAACCATCGACTTGGAACTAATTCTTTCCGATATTGAAGTGCTGGATCGCCGCATTGATAAGACAAAGAAAATGCTGAAGGCCGACAAAAAATACCAGGCGGAGCTGGACTTTTTTGAGCGGGTCCGCGCCGCGATGGAGACAGGCCAGTCCGCCCGCAGCGTGGATTGCACCGAAGAGGAGCAGGAATTGCTTTCCACCGTTTCCCTGCTGACTAATAAGCCCATTATTTTTGCCGCTAACATGAGCGAGGATGACTTTAAAGCCGGCGTGGAAAACAATAAATTCTTGCAGACCGTGCGGGAATACGCCGAAAAGGAAAACGCCGCTGTGCTGCCAATCTGCGCGGAGCTGGAGGCGGAGATCGCCTCCCTGGACCCCGAGGAAAAAACTTTGTTTTTAAGCGACCTGGGCCTGCAGGAGTCCGGCTTGGACAGGCTGATTACCGCCTGCTACTCCCTGCTGGGGCTGATGTCCTACCTGACTGCCGGGAAACCCGAGGTGCGTGCCTGGACCATTAAAAAGGGGACAAAGGCCCCTCAGGCTGCGGGAAAGATCCATACCGATTTTGAGCGGGGCTTTATCCGGGCAGAGGTAATCGGCTTTGACGAACTGATGGCCTGCGGCAGTATGGCTGCAGCAAAGGAAAAAGGTTTGGTCCGCTCCGAGGGCAAGGATTATGTCATGCAGGACGGGGATATCGTGCTGTTCCGGTTCAACGTATAGGCGGCGGGCCCATTTGTTTTCAAGTGCTTCAAAGACGGAGGTAATTTATGATCGCCAGAAAACTGAGGCCGGAAGAGGTTTGGCGCTCACGGCTGAACATGGCCGTTGCTTTTTCCGGTTTTTTTGATATGGAGCAGGAGCGGGAAAAATCCAAGACCGAGGAAGCGGACCCAACAGCGGATCACTGGGGAGCTTTCCCGGAAGGGGAAAAATACCCCGCCGCCAGTCTCGTCATGAACCACTACATCGTCCGGTTTGACGGCCATCGGGTACAGATGGGCGGCGTGGGCGGTGTGGCTTCCCTGCCGGAAAACCGGAGGGGCGGCGCCATACGGGAATGCATGAAAGCCGCCTTTCGCGACCTGTATGACCGGGGCGTCCTGTTTTCTGCCCTGTACCCTTTCAACAGCGCCTATTACCGGAAATTCGGCTATGAGGTGGGTGAGTATTCCATTTGCTGGGACATTGCCTTGCCGGATCTGCGGTTGCCCTCCGCAGGCGGGAAAATCACCCAGTTGTTCCCGGGGGATGACCTTTCCCCTCTGCTGACGGCATACAACCGGATGTACGGCGGCGTAAACCTTTCGGTGGATCGCCGGGAATTTGACAAAGGTCTGGAAAAGGAAAATTTCTTTGAAAAGCGCAGGTCGGTTTTCCTGTGGGAGGACGAAACCGGCACCCCCGCCGGCTGTTTGATTGGCACTCCGGACGGGGACATGCTGAACTGCCAGACGGAGTTTGGTCAGCGCAACGCCCTGCTGTTCCGGGACGGGAAAGCCCTGCGGGCGCTTCTCGCTTTCGTTCATCAGGCGTTTATCGCCAACTTTGAAACCATCCGGTTCAGCGTACCGGGATTCCTGGATATACGCACCATCCTGCCGGAAGTGGGAAACGCCAGGGAGGGAAGGATTTCCCTAAACGGATCCATGCTCCGGCTGGTCGACGCGGAAAGGGGCTTGAAGCTTTGCAAATGCAAAGGGGAAGGCAGCGTGGTATTGGCGGTGACCGACCCTCTTCTGCCGGAAAACAACGACACGTTCCGGCTCACTTTTGCCTCCGGCAGAGAAAACCTGGTGGAGCGAGTCAAGGAAGCCCCGCAGATTGCTTTAGGCATCGGGGACCTTTCCACCCTGCTTTGCGGGGTAAAGGATGCGGGAGAACTGCCTTGGATGCAGGGCGTCGCGGTTAGTGATCCTCAGGCGGACTACAGTGGCGTGTTTTATAAAAAGCCCTGCCATATTCTGGATCTGTTTTAAAAGAAAGAAACGGGCGGGAGCAGGCCGTTGGTAAGGCCCTTGCTTCCACCCGTTTCTTTGATCCGGCAAAAGCGCATCGTTTCCGCAGCGGTTTCCGGAAACCGCGCTTGCAAAAATGAGCCTGTTTCTTAGTTGCCGTCTAAAACCGTTTGGGGATCGAGATACACTCCGTCCCGGCGAACCTCCAGATGGAGATGGGGTTGGTCGGCGGATTCAGAAGGGACGGCGGTTATTGTGCCGATCACCTGGCCTTTTGTGACAATATCTCCTTCCTGCACCAAAAATTTCTCTCCCAGGCCGCAGTAGGAAAATTCATAATCGCCATGTTCGATGAGAAGCACGTTCCCCAGCATACTGTCGGTGTAGGCCTGCTTCACCTGACCGTTGGCGCAGGCGCGCACCTCTTCTCCTGCCTGGGCTTCCACATCCGTTCCCACGTGCACCCGCCAGTCCTTCATGGTTTCGGAATACACGGGGGCGCCGGCGCTATATGCCTTGAGTATCTCTTTGGAAGTCAAGGGGTACAGCATTTGGCTGCTGCGCTCGTACAGCGGAGCGTTTACCGGGATCTGGGTTTCCTGCTGGAAGCTTTCTTCCGGCTCGCTTTCTACCTCGCTGGCCGCCTGCTCCGAAACTGTCGGCTTGCTGGCTGTGGATGCAGTCGGCTTGCTGGTCACCGTGCCGGCAGTCTGGCGGGACGTGGTCGGATTTGTAGGCGCTTCCGGATCCTCTGTGTCTGTCTGGGAAGCCGCCTGAGAAGAAGCGCTGGCAGGCTTCTCCTGCCGGGATACAGCAGACGACAGCGAAACGGTGATTCCGGGGTCCTCCGCCTGTACATAGCTTTGCACCGCATCATAGGTGCTCCATGCGGCGATCCCTACCGCCACCAGGCACACGGCCAAGGCCAGATAGAAACCGTTTTTTCGGGCTTTGTTTTCTGAAAAGCGTTTTCCGTTCATAATGCAAACTACCTTTCTTTCTCGGATTCAAATGATAAAATCATTGTGCATATCTGTAGTTTGAACCGGATAACCCTTTAATATGCAAAAAACCGCTTCCGAAGCCGGAAATCCAGCGTTTCGAAAACGGTTTTTGTAATGGAAATTTATCCCAAAATGAAATTGTGCGGTTTCTCGGCCTCTACGGTGCCGGACATATCGGAAAGCTCCGTCTTGATTTGATAAGAGTCCTCAGCAAGCTCGGATGTCCCGGAAAGATCCAGGAAAATGGTACCGGAGCCGCTTTCCGGCAGGGTAAAGGACAGCGGCAGCTTCAAGGCCAGCGTGGTGTCGGTGACAACGCCGCAATCGGCGCTGATGTGGTGCCACCGGACTTCGCCGTATATTGCGCCAGGGATACAAAGGTGATTACCAAGGTGACCAGCGTAAGGTACAGAAGATACCGGACAGCTTTCACTTTTTACGGTTCTTCACGGATATGTCGCCCCCTTCCCTGTTTTCGCAGGGTTCCCGCTAGACGGGGCAGTTCTATAAGCAAAATCCCCACTACCAGCAGCAAAAGCAGGCCCGCAGGCGTGCGCAGAAACAGCATGACCCGGCCCACCGCCGGGATGTAGGTGATCACCCCGCCCACAATGGATTCAGGGGACAGCAGATCCTGATCCTCGACGTTATTTGCGTCTCCCTGGGTAATAAACATCCCATCGGTAGAGCCTACGATCCGGTGAGTCACCAGCGTGCCGGAAGAATCACGGAAGGTGACCACGTCCCCTAAAGTATAGGATTCCTTTTCCTGAATAATGATCATGTCCCCGGCGGCAAGGGTCGGCTCCATGCTGCCGGAGGTGACCGCCAGCTGGGAATAACCCAGAAATTCCGGCGGGTCCTTTTTCAGCACGGTCTGCTGAACCGCCATCCAAAGGTTAATCCCCACCGTCACAAGCAGCAGAACCGTAATAGCTCCCCGCAAAACTTTGATCGCGGCTTTCATAAAGCTTTCCCTCCTTTTTTGCTGAATTCAGAAGGACGGCACTGCATTTACCGCGTCTTTCTGGGGGAGTAGCCTGTCCTCAAACTGCAATTCCCAGCCCAGCCGGTATTCCTTTTGGGAATGGGCCGGCAGCAGAATATAATCAGTGCTAATGGCGGAACCGTCCGAATTCACCATGCTCCCACCCTGGTACAGGTAATTGGTTTGCAAATCCCGCACCGAATACAAGATCGGCAGGTGAAAAGAACCCTCCGAAACCTTTAGCACAAAGCGGATATCGTAATCCGCATTATTTTTCTGCTGAAAGTCGTAATAGCCGGCAGGACCGGGGAAATGACCGGAATGTCCTTTACAGAGCCATGCGCCTGCTGCACCTGCCCATATCATCCTGTCGGTTCGATGGGAGAACAAATCGATAAAGGAATCCTGACTCCAGCTCACACCGATTTTCACACTGAAACGCCAAAAGGCTTGGGAGTGGGCGTGGGGGATCCGTCAAGGGTTCCCGCTTACGCGCAGCACCCGGCCGGAAAGGAAAGGGGTAATTTCCCCGCCGCTGTTTTTTATCCTGCTTTAGCCCCGGTTCCCCCTTCCGCGTTTCAAAATAAAACCCTCGGCAAAGGGCCGATTGGTACCCTTCGCCGGGGGCGTTCCCATCGGCTTATGTCATCGTCATCTTCTTGCATTTTTTCGTTTGGCACAGAAAGAAACCGGGTGCCAAGATCTTCTCCCTTATTTATGGCGTCAGCGTAATGGTAATTTTACAGCCCGCTTCTTCCCCGCTATCATTAGCATCGTTGTCGTCCTAAGAATCGTATCATTCAGAGCTTGTGACGTATCCTTCAATGTCACTCGTCACTTTGTCCTAAATCATAATTGTAGAGCCATTTCCAAACAAGGTTGGATGCCCATGACGGAATCCACGGCTCTGAGCTGAATAGGAACAGTGCCCCTCATGCCGGGCATGACATACTGTGTGGTGCTACTTTTCACCGCGTCAACATCCGGCGCCGCCCTTTTCCGAAGCGCGCTTTGCTTCATACCCCATAGGCAACCCACCAATTCCAACTATACACAGCGGGCCCTTTAAAAACCGGTTGACATGAAATCCGCAAATACAACATTCTGTAATTTACAGCATTATTTTAGCATACTTCCATAATTTTTCAAGGGCTTTTTCCACTTTTTTAAAATATTTTTCTTTTTCCCCTCTTGACCTGCCGAGCGTTACGGGGTAAGATTCAGAAAGCGGCTTCATCGTGCAGTAAACCCGGGGAGGTCCGGAAATTGAATTTTGCTGGGAGGGAATTTGCCTGTGAAATCCGGAGTAAACCGTCTGAAAGGCAGCTACTTGAGCTATGTGATGATCTACTTCTTCGCCTATTTTGCCATGTCCGCCTTCAGCGCCGTGCTGTCGGTATATCTGACGGGGATAGGGAAATCCGCCACGGAAATGTCCTTTATCGTTTCTGCCTCCGGTCTTTTTTCCTTTGCCATGACTCCAGCGGTTGGGTACCTTTGCGACCGCACCGGCCACCCGCGGTGGATCAGCGGCATCCTGCTCGCAGGCATGGGCCTGATGGCGCTGGTCTTTGCCCAATGCCGTCAGGTGTGGGCTCTGTTTTTGCTCAACGGGCTGATCATGTCCTGTTTAAATTCTGTCATGCCAGTGTCCGAGCGGCTGGCATCCTCTTCAAAATTCCGTTACGGTATTTTACGGGTTTGGGGCACCTTTGGCTATGCGGTGGGCGTGCAGGCGGCGGGCGTGGCAATCCAGAATTTCCCGCCGATGGTGTTGTTTTCCCTAGTGTTGGTTTCCGCCTTGCTGGCGGCGCTGGGCTTTGCCTGGGCGGAGGATCCTCTTCCCGACTCTGACGACCAGCGGGAAGAAAAGGCGGAACGGGTAAAGCTTTCCTCGTTTTTGAAAAACCGGCAGTTCCTGTTGTACTTGGTGATTTCCTTCTTGTGCGCGGGTTGTTCCGGAGTCAATATGACGTATGCCCCCATGATCTTAAACGAGCTGGGTGTTTCCACCAGCCTGGTGGGAACCGTGCTTTTTTTCAGCACGCTGACGGAGATCCCGCTCATTTTGTTTTCCAATAAATTTATGGACCGCTTTTCCAGCAAGACCCTGCTGCTTGTAAATTTCGGCATCTTCATTTTGCAGTATCTGTTCTATGGATTTTTCTCTTCTCCCTGGGTGGTCGTGCCCGCTATGATCCTGCTGAAGGCAATGGCCTCCACCTTGATGATGATGCTCATTTTAAAAATCGTTCGGAACCTGGTGGCCCCCGAGCTTACCACCACCGGCCTTTCCGTGGTAAATTCCCTAAACAATCTGGGGACCATCCTGCTGCAGAACCTGGGCGGCGTAGTAGCGGATCATTCCAACATTTCCACGCTATACCTGGGCATGGCGGGGGCCGCCGTTGTCGGTCTGCTGCTTTCCCTGTTTCTCAAGATCGGCAACGACCGTAAGGTGTTCAGCTGATCGCGCCGCGGCTCGGCCCTTTATTTTGATTTTGAAATGAATGTGAGTTTTTATGAAAATGGAACGCGGATACCCTGCTGTCACGGTTGATGCCCGGGGGGCAAAGCGCATCCAGGGCGGACACCCCTGGGTGTTCGACAACGAAATAACGCGGGAAACCGGTGCTCCCGAGGACGGGTCACTGTGCGATGTGGTCAGCCCGAAAGGCCGTTACCTGGGGACAGGCTTTTTCAACAGCCACTCAAAAATACGGGTGCGTATTCTTTCCCGGAACACCAATGACGGTTTCGGCGCCGACTTTTACCGCCGGCGCCTACAATACGCCTGGGATTACCGAAAAGCCGTGATGGGGCCGGATCTCTCCACCTGCCGGGTTATCTTTGGGGAAGCCGACCACTTTCCCGGCTTGACTGTGGACAAATTCGGTGACATTCTGGTGACCCAGACGCTTTCCCTGGGGATCGAACAGCTAAAAGGGCTGCTGTTTCCCCTGCTGGCAGAAATTTTAGAGGAGGACGGACAGCGTGTGGCCGGCGTTTTCGAACGCAACGATGTGAAGATTCGGGAGCTGGAAGGCCTGACCCAAAACAAGGGCTGGTTCCCCCTGCCAGGAAAAGGCGCTCCAGCTTCTACGGTGACGGAAATCTGTGAAAATGGTATCTTTTATGAGGTGGATTTTGAAAACGGCCAGAAAACCGGCTTTTTTCTGGATCAAAAGTACAACCGCGCCGCCGCCGCGCATCTGGCCCCCGGCCGGAACGTGCTGGACTGCTTTACCCATACCGGCTCCTTTGGCCTAAACTGCGCCAAAGCCGGGGCAAAGCATGTTCATTCCGTGGATATTTCCGAATCCGCTCTTGCCTGCGCGGAGCGGAACTGCCGCCGGAACGGACTATCCGAAATTGTGGACTACGAAACGGCAAACGTGTTTGATCTGCTTCCCATCCTGCCCCGGGGCCAGTACGATTATATCATTTTAGATCCCCCCGCTTTTACAAAATCCGGAAAGACGGTGAACAACGCAGAACGCGGATATAAGGAGATCAACTACCGGGCCATGAAGGCTCTGCCCCGGGGCGGGCTGCTCGCCACCTGCTCCTGCTCCCATTTTATGACGGACGACCGCTTTCGCAAAATGCTGAAAAGCGCGGCGGACGACGCCCAAGTGGAGCTGCGGCTGATTGAGGCCCGGCAGCAGGGGCCGGATCACCCGGTGCTGTGGAACGTGCCGGAAACGGACTATTTGAAATTTTACCTGTTTCAGGTAGTGTAGGGGGCCTACGTCAAGTGCTCTCTTATTGATAGCGGGTGTACAGCAAAGCCTAACAGCGGGCAATCCAGAAGGCTGGGAAAGGCTGCCGAAAACCATTGGCGATTTGCAGAACGGTTTCCGGGCGTGCGGGGCGGAGGTAACGTTTGTCAGTCACGATGACGGCCTTGATTCCACGGGTCTGGCTTTTGGCTCTCCCGATTGGGAGATTGTTGAAGAGATGAAAAAGGAAGTGTCATGAACATGAAAATTGACAGTTTTTCCTATCAGCTTGGAGCCGCGGATTGTTTCTGCGAAATGGTCCGGGCCGGAGTAAAGCGCCTGGCGCTGTCCCATCCCTGCGGCACAAAGACTGAGCGGGATTGTTTTTTGCCGGAATTTGAAGCGCTCTGCGAAAAATATGGTGTAAAAATGTATGTGGAGAACCAGCCGCTTTTAACCGACCTGTTCCCCTTGTCCCTCAACCGGGGGAAATATAACGTTCTCTTCTATTGGGAGGACGCCGCGATCCGGGAATACCTGGATCTGAAAGCGGAAAAGGCGGCCGCACTGGCCGCCGGGACTTACGGTTCCCATCGGGAGGAGATCGCCCGGCGGTACGGAAAACTGCTTTCCTACACCCAGGACGGCATAGAACGGCTGCTTTTGGGAAATACGGAAAAAGAACCGAATTAAAGCGGCGCCGCGTTGCTTAAAACATTAAAAATGGAGGTTTTTAAAAATGGGAATGAAACTGAACAGGGAACTGCCCCTTCCCGCTGACTTAAAGGCGGAATATCCACTGTCCCAGGGGATAAAGGATCTAAAGTCCCGGCGGGATCGGGAGATCAAGGATATATTTGAAGGGCGGTCCGACAAATTTCTGGTGATCGTCGGCCCCTGTTCGGCGGACAATCAGGACGCAGTGCTGGAGTACGTGCACCGGCTGGCAAAGCTCAGCGAAAAGGTGGCGGACAAGCTGCTGCTTATCCCCCGGGTGTACACCAATAAGCCCCGGACTACTGGGGAAGGCTACAAGGGCATGCTTCACCAGCCATCGCCTGACCGGGCTCCCGACATGCTGGCCGGCATTATCGCCATCCGGCAGATGCACATTCGGGTCATGGAGGAAACCGGTCTGACTTCCGCAGACGAAATGCTGTATCCGGAAAACCGCAGCTACCTGGACGATGTGCTTTCCTATGAGGCAGTGGGCGCCCGGTCTGTGGAAAACCAGCAGCACCGGCTGGTGGCAAGCGGCATGGATATCCCCGTGGGCATGAAGAACCCTACCAGCGGCGACCTGGCCGTTATGCTCAACTCTATCCAGGCAGCCCAGGCCAGCCACACCTTCCTGTACCGCGGCTGGGACGTAACCACCTCGGGCAACCCGCTAGCTCATGCGATCTTGCGGGGAGGCGTGGACAAATACGGCACCTGCGTACCAAACTACCACTATGAAGAGTTGACCCGCCTGGGAAACCTGTACGAAAAACGGGACTTGAAAAATCCCGCGGCCATTGTGGACGCCAACCATTCCAATTCGGACAAGCAGTATAAGGAGCAGATCCGCATTATCAGCGAGGTACTGCACAGCAGGAATTACAACCCGGCCCTAAAAAAGCTGATCAAGGGTGTGATGATCGAAAGCTACCTGGAAGAAGGAAACCAGCCCATCGACTGCGACCGGGTGTACGGTAAGTCTATCACTGACCCCTGCTTGGGCTGGGCGGACACGGAAAAGCTGCTCTATGACATTGCGGAAAAAGCGTAAAAAGGGAGCGGAAATGGCCGGACGCAAGCTTCCCCTTGATTTTCTTTCCAAAAAGGGATACAGTAGGGATTAAGAATTGGGAACACCCAAAATACAGGAGGTTTTTTAGATGGTAAACAGATTTGTTTTGAACGAGCGGTCCTATCACGGCAAGGGCGCGATCCAGGAAATTGCGGGGGAAGCCAAAGGCAGGGGCTTTCACAAGGCCTTTATCTGCTCCGACCCCGATCTGCTGAAATTCGGCGTGACAAAGAAGGTCACCGACGTGCTGGATGGGGCCGGCCTTACCTATGAGATCTACTCCAACATCAAGCCCAACCCCACTATCGAGAACGTGCAGACCGGCGTGGCGGCTTTTGAAAAATCCGGCGCGGATTATCTGATCGCCATTGGCGGCGGCTCCTCGATGGACACCGCGAAGGCTATCGGCATTATTGCCGCCAACCCGGAATTTGCCGACGTCCGCAGCTTGGAGGGCGTGGCGGACACCAAGCAGCCTTCCAAACCCATCATTGCCGTTCCCACCACCGCCGGCACCGCCGCCGAGGTCACCATCAACTATGTGATCACCGATGTGGAGAAGAACCGGAAAATGGTGTGCGTTGACCCCCACGACATTCCGGTGGTCGCCATTATCGACCCCGACATGATGAGCACCATGCCAAAGGGTCTTACTGCCGCCACCGGCATGGACGCATTGACACACGCCATTGAGGGATACATCACAAAGGCCGCCTGGGAGCTTTCCGATATGTTCCACCTGAAGGCCATTGAGATTATTTCCCGCTCTCTCCGGGACGCGGTGGAAAATACCCCCGAAGGCAGGGAAGGCATGGCCCTGGGCCAGTATGTGGCCGGCATGGGCTTCTCCAACGTGGGCTTGGGTATCGTCCACTCTATGGCTCACCCCTTGGGCGCCCTATATGACACCCCTCACGGCGTGGCCAACGCTATCATCCTGCCTACCGTGATGAAATATAACGCTCCAGCCACCGGGGAAAAATATCGGGAGATTGCCCGGGCCATGGGAGTGCGGGGCGTAGACGGCATGTCCCAGGAGGAGTACCGCCAGGCCGCCATTGACGCGGTGAGCCAGCTTTCCAAGGACGTCGGCATCCCCGCTGATTTGAAGGAGATCGTAAAGCCCGAGGACATCCCCTTCCTGGCCCAGTCTGCCTACGATGATGCCTGCCGCCCCGGCAATCCCCGTGACACCAGTGTGGAGGAGATCGCCGAGTTGTACAAATCTCTGTTGTAAGCTGTTCATGATCTGAAACCGGCGGTATGCCCGCCGGAAGTTTTTGTAAAACGAGCCCGTCCCGGAGCATTCCGGGACGGGCCCTTTTTCGGCGGATCAATACAAAACAGATTTGGCTTCCATTCGCGTTCCCCGCAGAAAAAAGTATTTTTTAAAAACGATTAGCGTTTCCTCAGGCAGTATGAATTGACAAACCGCTCCTTTTCCTATAAAATAAATGAGTTATGGTTTGCCCTGCCCCTTTTCCGAAAAAGCGGCGGAGGGTAGGCCGGCCAGATCGAAAAATACAAGTAATTTGATTGGGGCGCGTACCATGAGCTTTCGGATTTTAGGCACTGGCAGCTTCTTGCCGGAAAAAATCGTCACAAATGACGATCTTTCCCATATGGTGGAAACCTCGGATGAGTGGATTACCAAACGGGTAGGCGTAAAACAACGCCGCGTCTGCACTACAGAAACGGTGACAGACCTGGGGGCGGAAGCTGCGCGTCTGGCTATGGAAAGCGCCGGGATCCGGCCGGAGGAGCTGGATCTGATCATTGCGACCACCATCAGCGCGGACACCATTTCCCCCGGCCTGGGAGGCATGGTGCAAAATCGTTTGGGTGCCCGCTGTCCTGCTTTTGACATGAATGCGGCCTGCCCCGGATTTCTGTTCGGCCTGGATGTGGCCGCTGGCTTTTTCGCCCGGAAGGCGGTCAAAAAGGTGTTGGTGGTCAGCGCGGAACGGATGAGTGGCCTTTTGGATTGGACGGACCGGAGCACTTGCTGCATTTTTGGCGATGGCGCCGGCGCGGCCGTGCTGGGCGAGGGAGATAACTACCTGGCCAGCGAGCTGCATACCCAGGGAGGGGACGACATCATTTCTATTCCTACCTGGTGGAACAATTCCCCTTTCTACCGGAACGAGCTGCCAAAAAATAAAGTGAACATGGCCGGCCAGGAAACTTATAAATTTGCCGTGACCTCCATGGTGAACGACATCCGTTCGGTCATGGAAAAGGCGGGGATCACTGGGGAGCAAGTGCGGGCGGTCATTCCTCATCAGGCCAACTACCGCATTATCAATGAAGCCCGGCGCAGGCTACCGGAAATCGCCCCGGAAAAATTTTTCGTCAACATTGAAAAATATGGCAACACTTCCTCCGCCAGCGAGCCGATCCTTTTGGACGAGGTAAACCGGGCGGGCATTCTGCGGCCCGGCGATCTGGTGATCCTTTCCGCCTTTGGCGGTGGGCTTTCCAGCGCGGCCAGCGTCATTAGATTTTAGTTATTGGTTTTGGGTTAGTTATTGGCTATTAGCTCGGTTATTAATCGTTAGAAAGGAACTTTTGTATGATAAAAACACCACTTTGTAGCCTGCTGGGGATAGAATACCCCATTTTCCAGGGCGGCATGGCCTGGATCTCCGATGGAAAGCTGGCGGCGGCCGTTTCCAACGGCGGCGGGTTGGGCATCATTTCTGCCATGAACGCCAATGCGGAGCACTTGAAGCAGGAGATCGACATTGCCCGAAACCTGACAAAAAAGCCTTTCGGCGTAAACATTATGCTCATGTCCCCGTTTGCCGACGAGGTTGCCAAGCTGGCGGCTGAGGAAAAGGTGGCCGTGGTGACCACCGGGGCTGGGAACCCCTCCCGCTATATGCCCATGTGGCAGGAAGCGGGGGTAAAGGTGGTTCCCGTGGTGGCGTCTGTCAGTATGGCCCGGCTGGTGACAAAGGCGGGCGCCTGCGCCATTATTGCCGAGGGCGGGGAATCCGGTGGCCATGTGGGCGATTTGACCACCATGGTGTTGGTGCCCCAGGTATGCGACGCCACAAATCTGCCGGTGCTGGCCGCCGGCGGCATTGGGGACGGCCGAGGCATTGCGGCGGCGTTCCAGTTGGGGGCCGTAGGCGTGCAGGTAGGCACCCGGTTCCTGGTAGCGGAGGAATGTGGAGTCCATCCCAATTACAAGAAAAAAGTGCTGAAAGCAAACGATATTGCCACCATGGTCACCGGCAAGCGGCTGGGGCATCCGGTACGGCAGATCAAAAACCAGTTTGCGAAGGACTACGCCAAAGCCGAGTACAGCCAGATCAGCGACGAGGAGTTGGAAGCCTTGGGCCGGGGAGCGTTGTACCGCGCCGCCGTAGAGGGCGATGAAAAGACCGGGGATTTCCTGGCCGGGCAGATTTCCGGTATGGTAAACCGGGAACAGCCCGCCGCCGAGATCATCCGGGAGATGTTTACGGAGGCGGAACAGGTGCTGAAAAACGCCGGGCGCTGGCTGAGCTGAATCTTCGCTGCGCGGGTTCGCATTTTCTCTGAAAACCAAAAGTGAGAAAGTTATCTGTATGGGATATGCCGTTATCAGTATCCTTTGTGCGTTTCTGGGCTTTGTGATTCTCTATTTTGTCATCAAATGGGCCGTGAGGGCCGGGGTCAAGGAAGCCCACACCGATATAAATAAAGAAGGAAGAAAAAATGGGTAAAATCGCGTTTCTATTTTCTGGGCAAGGCGCCCAATACAGCGGTATGGGCCGGTCCCTCTGCGAGGTAAGCCCCGCCGCAAGGCAGGTGTTTGAAGCCGCCGACGCCATTCGTCCCGGCACGTCGAAGCAGTGCTTTGAGGGAACGGCCGAGGAGCTTTCGATTACGAAAAACACCCAGCCCTGCCTATTCTGCGTAGATCTGGCGGCGGCCAGGGCGCTGGAGGAAGCCGGCGTCCACGCGGATTTCGCGGCGGGCTTTTCCCTGGGGGAAGTAGCAGCTTTGACCTTTGCCGGCACCTTTTCCGACGGGGACGGCTTTTCCTTTGTGTGCCAGCGGGCGGCGGCCATGCAGGCGGCGGGAGAGAAAAATCCCGGCGCGATGGCGGCAGCGCTGAAGCTTTCCAGCTGTGACGTGGAAAAGCTCTGTACCGAATTTGAGCATGTCTGGCCGGTGAATTACAACTGCCCCGGACAGGTGGCGGTGGCCGGAAAAAGGGAGGAGCTGGACGCCTTCTGCGCCAGAGTTGCCGAAGCCGGCGGCCGGGCAGTGCCGCTGGCAGTCAGTGGCGGATTCCATTCCCCGCTGATGGACAGCGCGGCAGAAGAGCTGCGGGCCATTTTGTCGGAGATCGATCTAAAAGAGCCAAAGCTCCCGATATATGCCAATTACACCGCCGCTCCTTACGAGGGAGATTTGCGGATACTACTGGCCAGCCAAGTAAATCATCCTGTGCGCTGGCAGGAAACGGTGGAAGCTCTGGCAGCTCAGGGTGTGGACGTCTTTTTGGAGTGCGGCGCGGGCAAGACCCTGTGCGGGCTGGTAAAAAAGACGGTGAAAACCGCGAAGGTGTTTCGGGTGGAGGACGCTGAAACTCTCGAGGCGGCCATACAGGCCGTTCTGCACGGATAAACTACGGAGAAAGGAAGCGGCGGACGGGAAACACGCCCGCGCCGCAAGGTGATGCAAATGAAACTGGAAGGAAAAATCGCTTTGATCACAGGTGGTTCGCAGGGGCTGGGGAAAGCCATTGCCCTAAAGCTGGCGGAAAACGGGGCGGATATCGCCATCGCCTATGTGGGCCCGGAAGCGCCAGCTCAGGAAACTTGCCGGGAGATTGAAGCTCTGGGGCGCCGGGTAAAAGCCTACGTCTGCGATGTGCGGGACGAACAGGCGGTGGAGGAAACCGTAAAGGCCACTGCCGTTGATCTGGGAAAGGTGGACATCCTGGTCAACAACGCCGGGGTCACCCGGGACGGTCTGATGGTTGGAATGAAGGACCCGGATTACGACATGGTGTTGGACATCAACCTAAAGGGTGCGTTCCACATGATCCGCGCCTGCTATCGCGATTTCATGCGGAAAAAGGCGGGAAAAATCATCAATATCAGCTCCATCGCTGGACTGGTCGGCAATGTGGGGCAGGTCAATTATGCCGCCTCAAAGGCCGGCCTGATTGGGCTTTCCAAGTCTGTGGCAAAAGAGCTTGGAAGCAGGGGAATCTGCTGCAACTGCATTGCTCCCGGCTTTATCGCCACGGCTATGACGAAGGACATCAAGGCGGATAACCCCCTTTTGGCGCAGGTGCCTATGAAGCGGATGGGGTCTCCGGAGGATGTGGCCAACGTTGCCCTGTTTCTGGCGTCCCCTGAATCCGATTACATCACCGGGGAAACTATCCGGGTGGACGGTGGGCTTGCAATTTAGGTTTTGGTTATTCGGATATTGTTTTTTAGATTTGGTTTTGAGCTTTGCGTTTTGAAAGAAGGGCTTTTTTTGAACCGAGTAGTGATTACCGGCATGGGGGCGGTAACCCCTGTTGGCAACGATGTAACGTCCTTTTGGGAAAGCCTGAAGGCCGGCAGGTGCGGCATAGGGCCTATTACCAGATTTGACACGGCGGAATATAAGGTACACGTGGCGGGAGAAGTCAAGAATTTCGACCCCCTGCGGTACATGGAAAAGGGGGACGTGCGCAAATACGACCTGTTCTGCCAATATGCCCTGGCGGCGGCGCAGCAGGCTGTGGAAGAAAGCGGCGTTTTAGGCACCCTACCCCCGGAGCGGATCGGTACCTATTTCGGTTCCGGTATCGGCGGCATCGGTACTTTTGAAGAGCAGCACAAGGAGCTGTTGGAAAAAGGCCCCCGGCGGGTATCCCCCTTCTTTATCCCTGCTTTGATCATCAATATGGCGGGCGGGCTAATCTCTATCAAGTATCACTTTCAGGGGGCGTCCCTGCCCTCGGTGACCGCTTGTGCCACCGGCAACAACGCCATTGGAGAGGCCTACCGTGCCATTAAGCACGGATATTTGGACGCGGTGCTGGCCGGCGGCGCGGAAGCTGCCATTGTGCCTTCGGGCCTGGCGGGGTTTTCCAATATGAAGGCCCTTTCCACCACGACAGATCCTCTGTCCGCCTGCGTGCCCTTTGACGCCCGGCGCAACGGCTTTGTCATGGGCGAGGGTGCCGGAGCGCTGCTGCTGGAAGAATATGAGCACGCCAAGGCCCGGGGCGCCACGATCTACGGCGAGATTTGCGGCTACGGCGTCACCTGTGACGCCCACCACATCACCGCTCCCGACCCGGAGGCTACCGGCGGAGCCAGGGCCTTGAAAATAGCTTATGAGGAAGCCGGCGGCTGTGCGGACCCTTCCCGGCTCTACGTAAACGCTCATGGCACCAGCACGCCCCTAAATGACTCCTGCGAGACTCTGGCCATCAAAAAAGGCCTGGGCGAAGAAGCGGCGAGAAGATGCATGGTAAGTTCCACCAAATCCATGACCGGCCATATGCTGGGTGCGGCGGGGGCAGTGGAGGCAATTGCTTGCGTCCTGGCAGTACGGGAAGACCTTGTACCGCCCACCATTGGCTATCAGGAGCCGGATCCAGCCTGCGATTTGGACTATGTGCCGAACCAGGCGCGGAAAGCCCCTGTAGACCTGGCGTTGTCCGCCTCTCTCGGCTTTGGCGGGCACAACGCTTACCTGGCGTTTCGGAAAGCGGAATAAACGGCAAAGGGAGATACCGAAATGGAAATCAAAAACATTGAAGAATTGGCCCGGATTATGAAAGAAAGCCAGCTGACCCGGCTGGAGATTAGCGAAGATGGTGTGTCCGTCCGGTTGGAACGGCAGGCCCCGGCCGGCGCTCTGCTGACAGCGGAGCTGCTCGGAAACGAATCTGCACAAAAATCTGCCGCCCCCTTTACCAGGGCGGGGGTAGACGGCTCCGAGACGGGAACGCAAACTCTCGGTACGCTGGTGGCTTCCCCCACGGTGGGCGTGTTCTACACCGCCCCTTCCCCGGAAAGCGAGCCGTTTGTCAAGGTTGGTGACAAGGTAAAAAAGGGCGACGTGCTGTGCATTATCGAAGCCATGAAGCTGATGAACGAGATCCCTGCCGAGCTGGACGGTACGGTAGCGGAAATCTGCGCCAGCAACGGCCAGGTGGTGGAATACAACCAGCCCCTGTTCCGGATCGTGTAAGAAAATCTGAACCGTTTTGGAAAGGAGTAAGGTGTCAAAATGAACCAGGAAGAGATCATGAAAATCCTGCCTCACCGGAAGCCCATGTTGTTGGTGGACGAGGTGGAGCTGGTGGATGGGAAAGCACACGGCAAATGCCGTATCCGGGGAGACGAGTTTTTCCTGCAGGGCCATTTTCCCGGGAATCCCGTAGTGCCAGGGGTTATTCAGTGTGAAATGCTGGCCCAGTCCGCCTGCGTGCTTCTGGCCGGTTCCGCCGCCGGAAAGACCCCCCTGTTCACAGGCCTGGATAAGGTAAAATTCCGGGAGCAGATAAAGCCCGGGGACATCCTGGAGACCGAGTGTGAAATCACCAGGCAGCGGGGCGCCTTTTACTTTGCCAAAGGCGTGGGAAAGGTCAATGGGAAACTATGCGTTTCCGCCGAGTTTTCCTTCGCGCTGGTGGATTGACAAAAAGCTGCTAAAATAGCGCGGCTTGGCGATCGCTGAACAAATATGCCTTAGGTCCTGATCTAAGGCACATCTGTCGATCGATCGTTAAAAAGGCCGCACGGTTTTGAAAGGGTGCAATTCCATTGTTTACAAAGATTCTCATTGCCAACCGGGGAGAGATCGCCATTCGGGTGATCCGGGCCTGTAAAGAGATGGGCATCAGCACTGTAGCCGTATATTCCCAGGCGGACCGGGATTCTCTGCATGCCGCCCTGGCGGATCAGGCTGTCTGCATTGGCGGCCCAAAGGCGGAGGAAAGCTATCTGGATGCCAAGCGGATCGTCAGCGCCGCCCTGGCCACCGGCGCCCAGGCCATCCATCCGGGGTACGGCTTTTTGGCGGAAAACCCGGAGTTTGCCAGCCTGTGCCGGCAGTATGGGCTGATTTTTATCGGTCCGCCGGCGGAGGTTCTCTCCAAAATGGGAGACAAAAACGCCGCCCGGCAGCTGATGCGGGAAAACGGCATCCCTACCACCCCGGGCACGGGCCTGTTGCGAGATTGGCGGGAAGCCCGGGAAGCGGCGGAGCAAATGGGCTACCCGGTGCTGATTAAGGCAAGCGCCGGCGGCGGCGGCAAAGGCATCCGGCTGGTCAAGGCTCCGAAGGACATAGAGCGGGCCTTCGAAACCGCTTCGGAAGAAGCGGAAAAAGCCTTTGGGGACGGCCGGGTCTATTTGGAAAAATACCTGGACCCCGTAAAGCATATCGAGGTCCAGCTTCTGGCGGACGAAGCGGGAAACACTGTGTGCTTGGGGGAGCGGGAATGCTCCATCCAGTGCAACAACCAAAAGCTTATTGAGGAATCCCCCTCTCCCGGGGTAACGCCCCAGCTTCGGGAAAAGCTGACCCGCACTGCGGCGGCGGCAGCAAAGGCCGCCCATTACGTAAACGCCGGCACAGTGGAATTTTTACTGGATAAAAGCGGGAAATTTTACTTTATGGAAATGAATACGCGCCTGCAGGTGGAACATCCTGTTTCCGAGCTGGTCACAGGCGTGGATATCGTAAAATGGCAGATTCGCATTGCGGCGGGGGTACCGCTGGACTTTACCCAGAAGGACATCAAGATACAGGGCGCGGCCATCGAGTGCCGGGTTAACGCCCTAAGCCCGGGAACGGTGGAGTTCCTTCACATTCCCGGCGGACCGTGGGTGCGGTTTGACACCTTTTTGTACCAGGGATATGAGATCCCGCCCTATTACGACTCCATGCTGGGTAAGATGATCGTGTATTCCTCCACCCGGGGGGAAGCGATCCGGAAAATGCAGGCTGCCCTGTGCGAGCTGATTGTGGACGGCCCGCGGAATAACGTGGAGGAACAGATCGACATCGTTCGGGACGAGCGGTTCAAAAGGGGCGAGTATTATACCAATTTTCTCCAAAATTTCAAGAAGGATCAGTAAATAGGAGGCGCCTATGAATTTAAAGGGTCTGTTTCGTTCTCCGCAGAACGAGCTGGAAAAGGGCGGCACTGAAGCGGAAGACTCCGGCATCCGCAACGCCTGCCCGAAATGCGGCGTACTGCTCCCCCTTTCGGAACAGCAGGAAAATTTGAATGTGTGCACTTCCTGCGGCTATCATTTTCGGATCAGCCCCAGGGAGCGGGTGGATTACCTGACCGATGAGGGAAGTTTCATCGAATTGTTCGGCGATTTAAAAAGCCGGGACATCCTGGATTTCCCCGGTTATGACCAAAAGCTGCGCAACGCCCGGCTGGCTTCCCGGGAAAAAGAGGGAGTCCTTTGCGGCACAGCGGAAATTGAAGGTCTGCCCTGCGCCCTGTTCCTGATGGATCCCAACTTCATGATGGGCAGCATGGGTACGGTGGTCGGGGAAAAGATCACCCGGCTGTTTGAGTACGCCACAGAGCGCAGCCTGCCCGTGGTGGGTTATACCGTTTCCGGCGGTGCCAGAATGCAGGAGGGCATCCTTTCCCTAATGCAGATGGCGAAAACCAGCTGTGCCTTGAAACGGCACAGCGAAGCTGGGAATTTTTACCTGACCGTGCTTACCGATCCCACCACTGGCGGGGTCACCGCCAGCTTTGCCATGGACGGCGACGTGATCATGGCGGAGCCGGGCGCGACGGTAGGCTTTGCCGGAGCCAGGGTCATTGAACAGACCATCAGAAAAAAGTTGCCCCAGGGCTTTCAAAAGGCCGAGTTTTTACTGGAACACGGCTTTGTAGACTTGATCGTCCCTCGGGTACAGCAGAAGGAAACCATCGGAAAGCTTCTGTGCCTGCACTGCCGCCAGAAGGAGGTAACACCCTGTGAGCGCTTATGAAAAGGTATTGCTTGCCCGGGCGAAGGGACGTCCTACTGGGCTTTCTTACATTGAACATATTTTTGAGGATTTTATAGAGCTTCACGGTGACCGTCGGTTTGCCGACGATCCCGCCATTGTGGGAGGATTGGCCCTTTTGGAGGGCTGTCCTGTCACGGTCATTGCCATGGAAAAGGGCGGGGATATGCGGGAAAAGGTCCGTAGAAATTTTGGTTCTCCCAATCCCGAGGGTTACCGTAAGGCCCTGCGGCTGATGAAGCAGGCGGAAAAATTCCACCGGCCCGTGGTGTGCTTTGTAGACACCTCCGGCGCGGCCCCGGGCCTGGGCGCCGAGGAGCGGGGCCAGGGCCAGGCCATTGCGGAAAACCTCACTGCGATGGCGGGCTTGGAAACGCCGGTCGTTTCCATCTTGATCGGGGAAGGCGGCAGCGGCGGCGCCCTGGCCCTGGCAGTGGCGGATCAAGTGTGGATTTTGGAAAATGCCGTATACTCGGTAATCTCCCCCGAGGGCTGCGCCAGCATCCTATGGAAGGATGCCAAACGAGTAAAAGACGCCGCTGAACATCTGCGGCTTACCGCCCAGGATATGGAAGAACTGGGCGTGGTGGAAAAGGTCATCCCGGAAGGGAAGGACTTCGACTTGGTTTACGATGAGATTAAGTCCGCTTTGCTGGAAACCCTGCCGCAGCTGGAAGCCCTGCCGGCAGAGGAGCTGTTAAAGCGGCGTTATGAGCGGTTCCGAGCGTTTTAGGAACCGCGATCACGCCCGCAGATGGGCTGTCAGGAGGCAATTTTCCATGAAATTGAAAAGTCTGTGGAATAAACTGGCAAAAAAATCGAAAAGGCTGTTTTCCCTATGCCTGCCGACCCTGCTTTTGACAACCCAGTGCGCCGCGGGCTTTTCCGGTATGGCAGCCGTTGGGAACCAGGCGCTGGCGGCGGCAAAGCAGCCCACAAACCAGGGGGTATCGGCGGTGAAAACATCGGCGGCCCCGGCCAAAAATCCCCTGCAGGAGACCGGAGAGCAAAAGACGGTTCCCATTTTGCTTTTCCATAATTTGGCGCGGGATACGGAAACCTCCATCAGCTCCAGTACCATTTACGAAAGCCAGTTTCGCGCGGAACTGGACATCTTAAAGGCGCAGGGCTGTACCGCCGTGACCTTCCAGCAGATGATCAATTTCGTGGAACGGGGGATCCCCCTGCCGGAACGTCCTGTGTGCCTTACCTTTGACGACGGCTACCTTAGCAATTACGAAATTGCTTTCCCTATTTTGCAGGAATACAATATGAAAGCCACCTTTTTTGTAGTCGGCTCCAGCGTGGGCTGTACGGAGTATTACAAGGACACTCAGTATCCCATTACTCCCCATTTTTCCTACGAACAGGCTGCGGAAATGGCGAATTCCGGTATCATCTCCATTCAAAGCCACACCTACGACATGCACCAGTGGGCGGCCTATGAAACCGGGGACAATATCCGCCGAAATATCCTCCAGCTGCCCGGGGAATCCACTGAAGCCTATACAGAATTCCTCCAGGCGGATTTTACCCGGTCTCGTTCGGAAATTGAAGCCGCTACGGGCCGCGAGGTCAATATTTTGTCTTACCCCGGCGGCGCTGTTTCCACGCTGAGCCAGCAGATACTGAGGGATATGGGGGTCAAGGCGACTATGACCATCCAGTCCAAAAAAGCGGTGCTGGTTCGGGGCCGCCCCACGTCGTTGGAGCGCATGGGCCGTTTTTACGTGAAAAGCACCACCACACCGGAGGAGTTTTTGAAATGGATTACGCCGTAACCGGTTCCCATCCCACCGGACAGCTTAAGTTCCCCGGAGAGAAATGCCCCGTCTATCGAAAATGCGGCGGCTGCCAGCTGCAAAATATGAGCTATGAGCGGCAGCTGCAATGGAAGCAGGATCGCTGCCGCAAGCTGCTGGGAAGCTTTGGGAAGGTAGAGCCAATTTTAGGCATGGCCTTCCCCTATCACTATCGGAATAAGGTTCAGGCCGCTTTTGCCTGGGACCGGCGGGGAGGGCGGATCATTTCCGGCGTGTACCAGGCCGGCACCCATTGGGTCGTGCCGGTAGATTCCTGTCTGACTGAGGATCAAAAAGCCGATGAAATCATCGTGTCGGTCCGGAAGCTGTTAAAGGCTTTTAAGCTCAGGCCCTACGACGAGGACACCGGCCGTGGACTGCTCCGCCATGTGTTGGTAAAACGTGGCTTTGGCACCGGGGAAATCATGGTGGTGTTGGTGACGGGCACTCCGGTGTTCACCGCCCGAAAACATTTTGTGGAGGAGCTTTTGAAGTTGCATCCGGAGATCACTACGGTGGTGCAGAACGTAAACGATGGCCGAACCTCCATGGTCCTGGGGCAAAACGAAAAGATTCTTTACGGCCCGGGAACTATCACCGATCTCTTGTGTGGATGCAGATTTCGAATCTCCGCAAAATCCTTTTACCAGATCAACTCAGTGCAAACGGAGGTCTTATACGGCAAGGCAATGGAATTTGCCGGACAGGGCGGCGGTTTTACCGGGAAAGAGCGGATACTGGATGCCTACTGCGGGATCGGTACCATCGGCATTGTGGCGGCAAAGCTGGGCGCCGGCAGCGTGCTGGGGATAGAACGGAACCGAGATGCGGTGCGGGACGCTATTCAAAATGCCCGAGAAAATGGAGTGAAAAACTGCTTTTTTGCATGCGGCGACGCAGGGAAATTTATGGAAGAAGCCGCCTTGCGCGGGGAAAAGTTTGACATTGTCTTTCTGGACCCACCCCGCGCCGGAGCCAGCCAGGCATTTCTGTCGGCCCTGTGTGCGCTGACCCCCCAGCGGGTGGTGTACATTTCCTGCAATCCGGAAACTCTCAGCCGCGACCTTTCCATCCTTCGCGCCAACCACTACCACGTGGAAAAAATCCAGCCGGTGGACATGTTCCCACATACCAGGCATGTCGAGACGGTTGTCTTGCTTTCCAAGGGAGGAATCGACTCAAAAAAAGATTTGGGTTGAGTTCTCTTTGGAGGATATGGATATGTCAGATTTCAGGAGAAGGCAACCTATCCGCAGATCAAGACGCATGTGCTGGAGCATACAGGATTGA
>CAYSQF010000006.1:0-37127 GCA_964433105.1 uncultured Acutalibacter sp. | reverse complement strand
TCTTTATAACACCCGCCATTGACAATGGGGACTTTTGCTTCTTCAAACGCGTACCGCAGCACCCTTCGGGCACATTGGGTGGCGTATCCTCTATTGCGATAGGCAGGGTCAATAGAATAGAAAATATTTAACTTTCTTCTATTCTTCCCATCCAAACCACACCAACCAATAATATGTTTTTTGCCTTTTTCAAAAATGGCAAGGCACAAATGATAAATGTGGCCGCGCTGGTTCTTTTCATGATTGGCCTTCATGAAGTCTATCACCTGCTCTGCTTTCTCCAAAGAGATAGAACCCTTTTCAAAGTCCCACATCCGAACGACTTCCTTCAGATCCCCGCTGTTCACAGTCCGCAAGACCAGATCTTTTGTTTCCAGCATCATTTTCTATTCCTCCAGCTTCATTTGCTCGACCGGGGCGGTATTCCCCCGCAAAGCAGCAGGCACGGGAAGTCCCAGGTGCAGATAGGCCGCGGCCGTCACGCACCGGCCCCGGGGGGTTCTGGCCAAAAAACCGATCTGCATCAGATACGGCTCGTTTACGTCCTCGATGGTCACCGCTTCCTCGCCAATGGCCGCAGCTAAGGTTTCCAGCCCCACCGGTCCGCCGCCGTAATTCTGGATAATAGCGGAAAGCATGTTCCGGTCGCTGCGATCCAGGCCCAGCTCATCGATCTCCATCCTGTCCAATCCGATACGGGCGGTGTTTAAGGTGATAACCCCCTTGCTCATGACTTCCGCGAAATCCCGCACCCGCTTCAAAAGGCGATTGGCAATCCGGGGCGTACCCCTGGAGCGGGAAGCGATTTCCAGCGCCGCGTCCGCCTGAATCTCCGCGCCTAAAATTCCCGCGCTGCGCAGGACGATTTTTGAAAGCTCCTGGGGGGAATATAGCTCGAGCCGAAGCACCACTCCAAACCGATCCCGGAGCGGGGCGGAAAGCTGGCCGGCCCTAGTGGTGGCCCCCACCAGTGTAAACCGGGGCAGGGGCAAGTGATAGGATGCCGCCATCTGGCCCTTGCCGGTGATGATGTCCAGGGCATAGTCCTCCATAGCGGGGTAGAGGATTTCCTCTACCGTCCGAGGCAGGCGGTGAACCTCGTCGATAAACAGCACATCCCCGGGGCTGAGATTGGTAAGCAGGGCGGCCAGATCCCCAGGCTTTTCAATGGCAGGTCCGCTGGTGATCCGCAGATTCACCCCCAGTTCGTTTGCCACGATCCCCGCCAGAGTAGTTTTCCCCAAGCCGGGCGGACCGTACAACAGCACATGATCCAGAGTCTCTTTCCGGCTTTTAGCCGCTTCGATGAATATCTTTAAATTTTCCTTTACCTTATCCTGCCCGATATAATCGGAAAATGTCCGGGGACGCAGAGGGTTTTCCACTTCCCGGTCCTCAGGCGTATAGCCGGTTTCTGTCAGGCGGTTTTCCAGATCCAGGTCGTCCGCAGATCCGCTGTTTTCCCAGTCCCCGCCATAAGGCGCCGGGCTTTTCTTTTCGATCACAGGCTTCCACCTCTCCTCCAAACGGCACAGCCGTATTTAGACCCGCCGCAGGGCGGAATTTCTCAGTTTCTCGCAAAGCTTTTCAACGCCTGCCGGATCAGTTCCTCCGGGGGCAGGGTGGAATCCAGCCTGCCTACGGCGGCAGCAGCGTCCGAGGGAGAATACCCCAGGGTCACTAAGGCTTCCACCGCCTGGGCAGCATTGCCGGACGCCGACGGCCCACCTGGCTGGATATCGTCCAAATTCAGCCCTGCACTTGACAGGGCCTTCACTTTATCCTTTAATTCCAGCACAATGCGCTGGGCCAGCTTCGGCCCTACGCCGCTGGCTTTGGTGAAGCGCTTGGAATCCCCGGCAGCTGCGGCAATCGCCACATTTTCCGGAGTCAGCTCCGACAGGATTGCCAGGCCAGCTTTGGGGCCGACACCGCTGATGGCGGTAAGCAGCTTAAAGCAATTGAGTTCCGGAAGCGTGAAAAAGCCAAACAAATCCAAAGCGTCCTCCCGCACGTTCAAATGGGTGTACAGGGTGGCGGTTTCCCCCAGCTTCGGTAGGGAACGCAGGGTGTTCATGGAGGTAAAGCATTTGAAGGCCACGCCGCCGACGTCCAGCACCGCCATTCCCGGCTCGGTATGCGCCAGCTTACCGGTCAAACTGTAAAACATAAAAATTCTCCTTGCATCGTGTTTTGCTTTTTATTAAATTGGTCCACGGCTGCGCTCCAGCAGACTCCGCCGCAAAGGGCTGCCGGCCGCCTGCCCGTGGCAGATCGCCAGAGCCAAGGCGTCGGCGGTGTCGTCCGGCTTGGGGATTTCCGGCAACCGCAGAAGCCGCCGAGTCATTTCCTGCACCTGAGGCTTTAAGGCCTTGCCATAGCCGGTCACAGCCTGCTTCACCTGCATGGGGGTGTATTCAAACAGCGGCACCCCCGCCTGGGAAAGAGCCAGCAAGATAACACCCCGCGCCTCCGCCACGCCAATGCCCGTAGTCTTATTGTTGGTAAAGTAGAGCTTTTCCACCGCCGCAGCCTGGGGTTTGTGAAGGGCCAGAAGCTCCGTCATGCCCTCATAGATCTCCTTCAGCCGCAAGCCGAATTCATCTCCGGCCCTGGTGGTGACGGCCCCAAATTCCACTGGACGGTAAACTCCGCTTTGAGCTTCTACCACGCCGTAACCCACAATGGCGTATCCGGGGTCGATCCCCAAAATCCGCAAGCCGCCGCCCTCCTTTGCCCTTTCTTTTGTCTATCCTCTAAAATCCAACATCTAGTATATCACATTATTTTCCCGCTGGCTACCCGCAATATTTTTCCCGCCAGTGAATTTTCACGCCGCGCCAGCAGACACTAAAGGCAAAAAGCGCTGGCATTGTCCGGACGCTGTGCGAAAAGGAGAGAAACACTGTGACAAAGCGGGAAAAAATCAGGGCTGTCTCCTTCCTGGCCGCCGTCCTTCTCACCCTCTGCGGCCTGTGGGCCAACTCCCAATCGATCCTCAACACCGCCCAGACCCAGTTGGAATACTCATACCGTCGGGCATTGAACGATTTGACAGATTACGTATCCGGCATGCGCTCCGCTCTGGAAAAGGCGCCCTATGTCAATACCGCCCTGATGCAGAGCCAGGTTTCCGCCCAGCTGCTGGAGCAAAGCGGCGGGGCAAAGGCGGCTTTAGCCGTCCTGCCCCTGTCCAGTGACAAATCGGACAAGCTCAGCCGGTTTCTTTCCCAAACCGGCGACTACGCCCTGTTTCTGGCCAGAAATTCCGCCGCCGGGCTGCCCCAGAGCGAGGACCGCCAGAAAAGCCTTTCCGTTTTGGCGGAATACGCCGGGAAACTATCGGAAGCCCTGCAAAACGCTCAAGCCCGGCTGAATGTGGAAAATGTCTCCATCGGCCAGGTAAAAAGCGCCTGGAACAACGTGGAGGAGTTGGACGCTCTCCCCGTGTTGGACGACGATTTCGACCAGGTAGCAGAAGCTTTTTCCCAGTTCCCTGCCCTGTTGTACGATGGCCCTTTCTCTGACCATATCCAGCGCCGGGAACCGCTATATCTACAAGGGATGCCAGAGCTGCTCAAGGATGAAGCCGCAGAAAAAGCCGCGGAATTTCTTGGCTGTCAGCCTCGGGACCTGTCCTATCTGGGAGAGGGCGGGGGCCAGCTTCCCGTCTATTCCTTTATCTATGACGACTCTCATATAAATATCACCCGGCAGGGAGGTGAAATAGCTTACTTTAAAAAAGCGGGAAAAATCCAAACCGCCGCCCTCACCGGCCCAGAAGCCCTGGAGAGAGCAGCCCAGGCCTTGCGCGGCATGACGGACATCCCCTGCCGGGAAAGCTATTATGTGCTCAGCGACAACCTGTGCACCGTGAATTTTGCCGCGTCCGTTTCCTTGGACGGAGCGGAAGTACTCTGCTACCCGGATCTGATTAAGGTCACCGTCGAGATGCACGAGGGCGGCATGGTAGAATATGACGCCACCGGTTTCCTGATGAACCATCGGGAAAGGACGCTTTCCGCTCCATCCCTGACAGCGGCGGAAGCAGCGCAAAACCTCAGCCCCCTGCTGACCTGGGACAGCGCATCTCTGGCGCTGATTCCCACGCCGGGACTGGACGAAGTTCTCTGCTGGGAATTCCACTGTCGGGGAAACGACGATCCCGAAAAAGAATTCCTGGTGTACCTCAATGGGGAAACTGGTCAGGAGGAACAGCTTTACCAGCTTCTGCGAAACGAACACGGTGTGCTGGCAAACTAGCCGCCTTATCTTCTTATTTGGCGAAATCCTGCCATCGCAGGCGGTACACCGCCGCGCCGTGGGCCGGCAGCTTTGCTTCGATTCCTTCGCTGTCCACGCCCAGATCCTTGCGGCTCCAAAGATCCCGCACCGCATATTTCCCGGAAAGCTCCAGATCCTCAAACTTAACGGTGACCAGGCGCTCCTTATCCGTCAGGTTAAACAGCGCCGCGTACACCGCACCGTCCTCCCAGTCCCGGCTTTTCCAAACGCAGGTTCTGTCGCTGCGGTACACCTGATGGGCTTCCTCGCCCTGCCGGTGCATTTTCAAAATTTCCTCATTAGTCAAAAGAGACAGGGTGAATTCGTCGTTGTCCCGCATTTCCCCGCCCATGATAAGTGGGGAGCGGAAAATGCACCACAGAGACATCATGGTAACCTGCTCGTCCTTGGTGAATTTGGTCCAGTCCCCGTCCCAATCCGGCCCGTTCCAGGGCTTCAAATTGCAGCGGATACGGCCCAGGGGCAGCATGTCGCAGTCCGGCCAGCAACCGGGAGAAACCTGGCGCTCCCAAACCTCACAGCGCTCAAACATATTTCGCAGAAGATCCCACTGATCCCAAAAATCATCGGTGATCCGCCACATGTTGGCGTTCTTTCGCAGGTGCCACGCCTTTTCGATCACCGCCGGCCCAGGAGACAGGCTCAGCACCATGTCTCTGCCGGAACGATCGATGGCTTTGCGGATCATTTCCACTTCCTTTTCCGCCGAATAGGGGTCGTTGGGATAGGCGTTGGTGTTGCAGATATCATCCACCTTGACAAAGTCCACGCCCCAGGACGCATACAGCTCGAAAATGGAATCGTAATAGGCCTGCGCACCCTCTTTCCCGGCATCTATGCCGTACATATCCGTATTCCACCGGGAAACGGAATTGCTCAGGGCGATCTTGTCACAGGTGGTTTTCGTTCCCTTTACCGGCAGATGCTGATGCACCGCAAGCCGAGGCACACCCCGCATGATATGAATCCCAAATTTCAGCCCCATACTGTGGATTTTTTCAGCGATGGGACCAAAGCCCCTGCCTTCCGCCGCCGAAGGGAAACGGGATACGGCCGGCAGCTGTCTGCCGTATTTATCCAGCTCCAGCCAGGCAAATGGGACATATTCCGGACTTTCCTTTCCAGCGTTCGGCTCGGACCACTGTATATCACACACCACGTACTCCCAGCCGTATTGTTTCAGATGCTCCGCCATATATGCGGCGTTTCCCAAAAGCTGTTCCTCAGTGACCGCGTTTCCATAGCAGTCCCAGCTGTTCCACCCCATAGGCGGGGTTAAAGCCACTTCGTCTTTTTTCATGTAAATTCTCCTATTACAATAATTTTTGTTGGAACCCCAGGCGCCAGCATAGGGTTTGTCCATTTCAAGCCTAAGCTGCAATGAGGGGAATAGCAGGCTGACGAATTTCTCCTGGTGTTTAAATGTCCGTGTGAAAGACTGTCAGCTATCCTCTTGTTGCAGCGTTCGATTTGCGCAGGTTGAGCCACGGGGATCCCCCAGAGTTCGTGTTACCCAATAGATTGAATCGGCAGCGGGAAAAAAGATGGATTCCAGTTGCGGATCATTGTATGGGAGGACTGCTTATGAACTCTGTTGGGGTCGATGTTTCCAAAGGGAAAAGCATGATCGCGGTTATGCGGCCTTTTAAAGAAACGGTGTTTTCCGACAATTTTCAAGAGCTGCCCCTTGCGGAAGAAAATTCTTCGGTGTAAAATAAACCAGATTGGAGTGTGATCAATATGGGGCGTAAAGCTCTTGTACTGGAAGGCGGGTCCCTGCGCTGCATGTTTTCCGCAGGCGTTGCCGATGTGCTTCTGGAGCGGGGGCAGGCCTTCGACGGCGTGTTCGGCGTATCCGCCGGCGCGTTGACCGGGGTCAATTTCGTGTCCGGGCAGCCCGGCCGCACCGCCAGGGTAAATTTGGATTTTGTAAACGACAAACGCTATCTTGGCGTGCGAAACCTGCTTTTGCACCACAGCATTTTTAATTTTGACTTCCTGTTTGGCGAGATCAGCGATACGCTGCTCCCCTTGGATCGGCAGACCTTTTTAAACTCTCCCTGTCGGTTTACCGCGGTGTCCACAAGCTGCCTGACCGGGCAGCCTGTGTATAGTGAAAAGAACAGCTGCTCTGACATTTACGCTGCCATCCGGGCCAGCGCCAGCATGCCCCTTTTGGCCCCAATGGTCAAGGTGGAGGGTGTCCCCTGCCTGGACGGCGGGTGCTCTGTGTCCATCCCCTACAGGCAGGCCATAGAAGAGGGATACGACAAAATTCTGGTGGTCACTACCCGGGAACACGGCTATCAAAAGCCCCAGGTGGGCCGCGCCACCGCCCGGCTATACAGCCGGTACTACCGGAAGTATCCCCAGCTAATCCGCACCCTGCTGGAAACGCCCCGGAGGTACGCCAGGGAGTTGAGCGAAATTGAACACCTGGAAGCCCAGGGGAGACTTTTTGTGATCCGCCCGCCCAAGCCGGTAACGGTTTCCCGGATGGAAAAGGACACCGACAAGCTCCAGGCCCTGTATGATGAAGGCCGAGCGGAATGCGAAAAACACATGGCGGCCCTGCTGGCCTATTTGGAAGATCAAGCATGAGCGCCGCAAAAGCGATTTTGATCTGTGGGAAAATTTGCAGCGGGAAAAGCACTTACGCGGAAAAACTGCGCCGGGAACGCCGAGCGGCGGTGCTTTCCTGCGACGACCTGACCCTTTCCCTGTTTCCGGAACGGTTGGGAGACCGGCATGAGGTGATCACCTGGCGCGTCCACCAGTATTTGTTTCAAAGAGCCGCCGAATTGTTGGCTCTTTCTGTTAACGTCATTTTGGAATGGGGCTTTTGGACCGTCGAAAGCCGTCGGGAAGCGGAAGCTTATTTCCGGGATCGGGGCTTTGATACGGAATGGCACTATGTGGAGATCTCCGATGACGCTTGGCGGGAATGCATTCAAAAACGGAACAGGCAGCGCCCCACCGGAACATACTTGGTAGACCGGAACCTGGTGGAAAAATGCGCTTCCCTTTTCCAGCCGCCGGCCCCTGAGGAGGTCGACGTCTGGCACCGAACCCTGCTGGCTGTCAGCTCTCCAGCCGATTGACCACGCTCTCCCGATCCACGGTAATCACGGTACGGTAGGAAGGATCCAGCTGCTGTATCTCGTGGGCCAGCTTCTCCCGGATCTCCCGGTCAGTGTCCTTGAGGGAAAACGGGACCGCCACATCGAATACCACATTGGAATGGGTCACGCCCCAGACCACCCGGAAATCGTGAAGGGAAGCCTGCGGGTACACCTGGGCGGCGCGGGCCTTAATCTGTTCCTGCAGCTTGTTGGTGCGCGGGTCCTCTGTGACAATGGGATCCAAGTGGATCACCAGGTGGATGTTTTCCCGCTCCAAAAAATCCCGCTCGATATTATCGATGATATCGTGGCTTTTCAAAATGTCTTCCTCGGCGGGTACCTCACAATGCACCGACGCAAAGCACCGGCCCGCGCCATAGTTGTGGACCGTCAAATCATGCAGGCCGATCACGCCGTCGTAGGACAGTACCTTTTCGTAAATGGCTTGGACCAGCTCCGGGTCCGGTGCCACACCCAGCAGAGGATCACCGGTTTCTATAACCAGCTTCACGCCGGACACCACGATGAAAACCGCCACGGCAAGGCCCAGCCAGCCATCCAGATTCAAACCGGAAAATCGGGTGATGACAGCGCCAAGCAGCACCACAGAGGTGGCGATCACATCGTTGCGGCTGTCGCTGGAAGTAGCCGCAACAGACGGGGAGCCGATCCACTTCCCCACGCTTCGGTAAAAGAAAAACTGCCACAGCTTCACCAGGATGGAAACTACCAAAACACCTAAGGCCAAAGCGCTGAAATCGGCTGTTTCGGGCCGGAAAATTTTCTCAACCGAGGTCTTCCCCAATTCCAGCCCCAAAAAGAGCACAATAAAGGACACCAGCACTCCGGACAGATATTCCAGCCTGGCATGGCCAAAGGGATGCTTTTCATCGGCGGGCTTTCCCGCCAATTTAAAGCCGACCAGCATGATGATGGAGGAACCGGAATCCGTCAGGTTGTTGACGGCATCGGCCAAAATCGCCACGCTGTTGGACACAAGGCCGGCGAAAAGCTTGATCAGAAACAGCAAAAAATTGGTGGCGATTCCCACCAGTCCCGCCACACGGCCGCTCTTTCCCCGGACCGCAGGCCGCTCGGGATGGTCATAATCCTTGACAAAAATCCGCATGAGAGCATGGGACAAAGAAATCCACTCCTAACGAAAAATAGCAGGGCGTCGGCTTGTGCCCTGCCATTCATTTTATCGCAAAATACTGTTTCCACCACTGTCGATGGCCACGATCAGCGGAAAATCCCGAAGAGTCAGGCGCTTAACCGATTCACACCCCAAATCCTCAAACGCAATGACCTCCGCGCTGACAATGCATTGAGCAGCCAAAGCTCCAGCACCGCCAATGGCGCAAAGGTACACGGCTCCGTTCCGCTTAATGGCTTCTACCACCTCGGGACTGCGCTTGCCTTTGCCGATCATGCATTTCAGGCCTAAATCGAGCAGTCTGGGTGTATAGGCGTCCATCCTGCCGCTGGTGGTAGGTCCACAGGATCCGATAGGCAGGCCTTTCGGCGCCGGAGTGGGGCCAGCATAATAAATTGCCGCGCCCTGAAGTGGATACGGGACAGGTTCCCCTCTGTCCAACAGCCCGGCGATTCGCTTATGGGCGGCGTCCCGGGAGGTATAAGCGACGCCGGAAAGCAGTACCCGCTGGCCCGCCCGCAAGGACGCGGCCTTTTCTTCCAGTTCGCAGGTATCCAGCCGAATCTCTTCCATTTTTGACTGACCACGATCCCCACCGCGCGGAAAGCCGTCCGCGCTGAGGGCCGTCCTTTCTTAAATGATTACTTTACCCAAAACAGTTCGATCTCTTCCCCCACGGGTCCGTAGAAGAAAGCAACGCGGATTTCCTGGCCGCCCAGGTTTCCGTCCCTTGGCTCGGCCTTGATCTGATAACCCGCTGCCCGGACCTCTTCAATAATTTCATCCACCCGATCGGTGGCGAGGGCCAGATGGCAGAGCGGGCCAGGCGCTGCCGGCACGGTTTCTCCGTTTAAAATTTCAATGCAGGAATTGTCCCCGCAGGAAACCATCATGCAGGGGCATTCGGGATCTCCCCAACTGTTGATTACTTCCATCCCCAGCAAGCGGGTATAGAAATCCACGGTCTTTCGGTACTGCTCCTCAGTGGGCCTAATGGCAATGTGGTGGACTCCTTGGATTTTCTTTCCCATAAATATATGCTCCCTTTAATAAATAATTCGGAATTGTGTAAAAAGGGACGCCGTTAGGCGTCCCTTTCGGCAATGGAACAAATTATTTGCGATTGAAAATGGACATGATGTCCGTAAACGTATCGTCGTCATCGATCACAGCGGGGTCTACGCGGGGTTCCTCGCTCCGTGCCGCAGAAGAGGTGGACGTGGAAGGAGCAGACGTGGCAGACGTAAGGAAATCGTCGTCCAAATCCATATCCAGCGCACTCCGGACCTTTTCGCCGTTCATTCCCTCAAAGCCGGTGGCAATGACGGTAACCGTCATTTCGTCGTCCATAGTCTCATCGAAGGTGGCACCCCAAATGATATTGGCATCCTCGTGGGCGCGCTCAGTGACGATCTGAGAGGCGGTGTCGATCTCGTCCAAAGCGATATCCGGCGATGAGGTGATATTGATGATCACGCCCTTGGCCCCGGCGATCTTGGTTTCCAGCAGCGGGCTGGAAACAGCGGCCATCGCGGCCTGCTCCGCCTTGTCCTTGCCGCTGGCATGTCCCACACCCATATGGGCATAGCCGGCGTTCTGCATAACGGACTTCACATCCTCAAAGTCCAGGTTGACAATGCCGGGCAGTTGGATCAAATCGGAAATGCTCTGCACGCCCTGGCGCAACACATCGTCCGCCACCATAAAGGCGTTGGCCAGGGTAATGCGTTCGTCACTAACCAGCTTCAAGCGCTCGTTGGGAATCACCACCAGAGAATCCACATGCTCCCTCAGGGCCGCAATACCGGCTTCGGCCTGTTCCATACGACGGCGGCCCTCAAAGGCAAAAGGCTTGGTCACAATGCCAACCGTAAGGGCGCCCTGTTCCCGGGCGATCTGTGCCACCTTGGGCGCAGCGCCGGTACCAGTGCCGCCGCCCATACCAGCGGTGATAAACACCATATCCGCATCCTTTAAGGTATTCGCGATCAGTTCGTGGCTCTCTTCCGCCGCTTTTTCACCAATTTCCGGCTTGGACCCCGCGCCCCGGCCTTGGGTCAGCTTTTCCCCCAGCTGTACCTTTACGGAAGCCTGGGAGCGCTGAAGCGCCTGCTTGTCCGTATTCATGGAAACAAGCTCTACGCTGCGCACACCGGCGCTGGCAATGCGGTTCACGGCGTTTCCGCCGCCGCCGCCTACACCGACCACTTTTATTGTCTGAGGCGTATCGTTAAGCAAATTGTCAACTTCAAAAGGCATGTCATTTCCTCCTTGCGTTCTCCGGCTTCCTTTGCCGAAATACCAGAAGCGTTCCGCCGCATTTCATGCTTTAGGCACACTATATAAAGATAATCTATCACTTTTCAGGGAAAATTTCAAGGAATTTCTTAAAAAAACCGTGTAGAAATTGAAAGAAATCGCATTTTTTAAGCCGGATATGCAAAAAAACTTCTTCAATCGGCCCCATTTGTCACTTTTCCCACCGATATCGGGCTGTTCAATCGTCTCCGGAACCGCCGGTGTAAGGGGCGTCGGGAATTCCCTCATCCCTGGGGGACTCAGAAGACGTTTCCGGTGTAGAGGACGCAGAGGCCGACGGCTGAGACTCTTCCGATCCGGAAGCTGAAGGCAACTGGGTCTGCGGCAGCGTGATCTGCCCGTCAGTGAAAATCGCCTTTTTCGTGCTGCCGGCATCGCTGAGGTCCATTACGCCCGCGGCATTCATGCCCTCTGTCTGCATTTTCTGCAGGGAGACGCATCCCAGCCCGATCTTATATTCCAGGTCTAAGACGTTTCCCAGCTGAAACTCCACCTGATCCCCATAAAACAGCCGGATATGGGAAAGATCGGAAAGGTCCAAAATGGTAAAGCTGTCAAGATCCATATCCGAGAAATCCTGGGAGGACCGCAGCTCCGCCAGGGCTGTCAAAATGGTCTTGCAGGCAGTTTGAGCGTTCTCGTCCCCCAATTGGAGAATTTTCCCAGGCTCCGGCTCCTGAGGGGAAAGTCCCAGGATCTGGAGCACGCTGTCCCGGGGGGTGCTTCCGACTTCCAGGATTTTCCCCACCTCGTTGACGAAAAGCCATTGATCCCCGGCGGACACACAGGCGGTAACTTGGGCAGCGGTGAGCCGTATTTCTACCGTGCTGGGAAAATGGCGGAGTATCTCGGCTTTTCCCACGTAAGGAAAGCTTTTTTCCAATTCCGCCTCTTCCCGGCCGGTGGAAAGAAAGAATAGGTTATCCCCGGCCTGATAGCCGCACACCGCTAAAATATCCTCGTTCTGCACGCCTTCAATGGGATCCCCGGTGATTTGGATATCCGACACCTTGAACAGCAGGAAAATCACCAGCAGGGCGGTGACAACCGCCATCAGTAGGATTGTGCCTGCAAGCAGCATCCCTTTGGCATGGCCGCTCATGGGCTTTCTGGGATGCCTTTCCGGCTGGACAGGACGGCGGCTGGGCCTTTCCCTATCCCGGGGCGGAGGGCTTGTCCGTCCGGCGTCCGGGCGGCGGACCCTTTCTGAAACCTCCCACTGGGGGACCTCCCATTCCGGATCCTGCCGGCGCCGCCGGGCGGAAGAACGATTCCGCGAAGGCCTTTTCTCCAGGCTCTCCGGCGGGAAATCGTCCTCCCACAATCTCATGGGCGGCTCATCTCTTTCGGAGCGCCGCTCACTGCTGGAGCGGCGGGAACGGATGCTGTCACCAGCGGACCGATCCCCGAAACGGCGGTCGACAGGCCCGTTTCCGCTGAAAGAGCTGATATCCTGGAATTCATCTTCCCAGACGCTTCTCTTTTTTTTGCGGTCCGCCATTTCTGATGCCCTCCTTTCCTTTGCGTTCCTTTGCTTTTAGTTTCCGGTGTCGCCAATCTCAATGATCCGGGCGCCCAGGTCCGCCAAATTTCCGGCGATATCCTCATAACCCCGGCGGATGTATTCTGCTCCGCCGATTTCTGTCCTGCCATGGGCGGCCAGTCCCGCCACCACTAGGGCCGCGCCGCCCCGGAGGTCTGCAGCCTGTACCGGTGCGCCGGTCAGCCGCTCCACGCCTTCCACAACGGCGACTTTGCCTTCCACCTTGATCTTTGCCCCCAATCGCTGAAGTTCAAAGGCATGTTTATAGCGGTTTTCGAATATGTTTTCAACGAAAACGCTGGTACCCTTTCCCACCGCTGCCATGCTCATCACCACAGGCTGGGCGTCGGTTGGAAAGCCGGGATAGGGCATGGTTCGGATATGTTTCACAGCGTTCAGCTGCCGGGGCGCCATGATGTTCAGAGCGCTGCCCAGCTGCCGGATCTCGCACCCGGACTCTTCAAAGGGGGCCAGCATAGGTAAAATATGGGTATTGTCCACATCCCGCAGCGTGACGCTTCCGCCGGTGACCGCCGCCGCTGCCATGTAAGTGGCGGAAACAATCCGATCCGGCATGACCCGGTGCTCGCTGCCGTACAGTTCCCGGACGCCGTCGATGATTACACAGCTTTCCCCCGCCCCGTAGATTCTGGCCCCGCAGCGGTTCAGATAGGCGGCCAGGTCGCTGATCTCCGGCTCTCGGGCAGCGTTGGCGATGATGGTGGTGCCCTCAGAGCAGGCGGCGGCCAACATTACATTTTCTGTCGCTCCCACGCTGGGGAAGGACAAGGAAATGTATGCGCCGCGAATCCCCTTTGGCGCCCGGCAGTTCAAACAGCCGCCGGATTCCGTGATCTCTACGCCCAGCTTTTCCAATGCTGCCAGGTGCAGATCAATGGGCCGGGGACCCAGCTCGCACCCACCGGGAAAGCAGAGCCGTGCCTCCCCGCACCGGGACACCACGGCCCCCAGGAACACAATAGACGAGCGCATGCCCCGCATCAGGTCGGGTGGGACCTCACAGCGGGAAACAGCGCTGTCCACCAGAAGTGTGCTGCCCTCCCATTCGCAGCGGCATCCTAGGTATTCCAGAATGCGCAACGCCGTGTCCACATCCGTCAGTCTCGGGCAATTGTGCAGTACGGTCTGGCCCTTACACAGAACCGTCGCCGCCAGCAGGGGGAGCGTACTGTTTTTCGCCCCCTGAATGTCGATCTCCCCGCCCAGCTCGGCAGGGCCGTCAATGATGATCATGGGGAACACCTCTGCAATCCGTTTCGCCGGCTTCAAAACCGGTCTCTACTTATCTTATGAGGTGTTCCGAAATCGGTGAAAGCCAGTTTTACCGCGCTGCGCTTTTGATCACTCGGTAGATACGTTCGTTGGCGTCTAAAATCTCCATTTTTCCCGCGTTTTCCCCAAGGGAGACAAGCCGGGCCGGGTCGTTCAGGATCTTGTTGACTTTCTTCCACAGTGCTTCCCCGGTCAAGTTCTTTTCTTCGATGATCTCCGCTGCACCCCGGTTTACCAAGGCCATCGCGTTGTGATACTGGTGGTTTTCCGCCACGTTGGGAGACGGGATCAGCACAGATGCTTTGGATTTGGCTTCGATCTCTGTCAAGGTCATGGCGCCGGCCCGGCCAATGACCAGATCGGCAGCGGACAGACACTGCGGCATGTTGTCAATGTATTCCAGCAGCCTGATCTGCGGATTTTCCTCCGGATTAAAGCCGAATTCCCGAAGCTCTTCCAAAAACTTCTCGTCGTGCTGGCCGTAGCCGTGGATGTGCTGGTATTTCTTTTCCTTTGCGCTTTCCGCCAGCATGTAAGCTGCCGCCCGGTTCAGGGCCGAAGCTCCCAGACTGCCCCCAAAGGAAAGCACCACCGGCCTGTCGTCCAGGCCCAGAGCTTTCCGCGACGACTCCCGCTCCGCTGCCAGTACTTCTCCCCGCACCGGGTTCCCGGTGACGGTGCAATTGACGGACGTATCAAAATATTTTCGGGCGTCCGGCACGGCCAGCATCACGGTTTTGACGGATTTTGCCAGCATTTTCGTGGTGACGCCGGGATACGCGTTGGATTCGTGGATCACGCAGGGGATTCCCAGCTTTGCAGCTTCCCGGATCACCGGGCCGCTGACATAGCCGCCGGTGCCTACGCAGACGTCAGGTTGGAACTCCTTTAGGATCCTTTTTGCCTCGGCGGTGGCGGTGAACACCCGCACGACCGTTTGCGCATTGCGTGCCAGATTTTTTGGTGTGAGCTTTCGCTGGAAGCCAGAGATATGGATGGTTTTCATGGGGTAACCCGCGTTTGCCACAAGCCGCTCCTCCATGCCGCCTTGATTGCCTACGTAGAGGATCTCGGTATCCGGCTCTTTTCCCTTCAAATACCCGGCCGCTGCCAAGGCGGGATTGATGTGCCCCGCCGTCCCACCGCCGGTGAACAGCACTTTCATGGAACTGCCACTTCGCTTTCTCTAAAAATTACGTTTTTTCCACAGACGCGCTGCGGGAAATATTCAGCAGGATTCCCATTTCGCCAAGCAGCATCAGCAGGGCTGTGCCGCCATAGCTGAAAAACGGCAGGCTGATACCGGTGTTTGGCACGGTGTTGGTCACCACACAGATATTCAGTACCGCCTGGATTCCCACCTGAAAGGTGATACCCAATCCCAGCAGCATGCCGAATTTGTCCTTTGCGTGCAGGGAAACGTACATACCCCGCCAGATCAGCAGGCTGAACAGGATGATTACCACCAAAGCACCCACCATGCCAAGCTCTTCACAGACAATGGCGAAAATGAAGTCGTTCTGCGGCTCCGGCAGGTACAAATATTTCTGCCGGGACTGCCCCAGGCCCACGCCCAGCAAGCCTCCGGAGCCAATGGCATACAGGGATTGGCGCGTCTGCCAGGCCAAATCCCGGTCTACCTCTTCCCCAAAGGGGTTCAGCCAAACGGTAATGCGATCCATTTGATAGCCGCCTTTTGCAACCACCAAGAACAGCAGGGCGCCTACCACCAAGGCGCCGCCCACCACAAAGTACCGCAGCTTGGTGCCGCCCAGGAACATGAGGATCACGCCCAGCCCCAGCAGGATGATGGTGCCGGACAAGTGATTCTCCAGCATAACCAGCCCGGCAGGCAGACCAACAATCACCAAAAAGGGCAACACGCCATACCGCAGAGTGCCCATTTCCTCCACATGCTGGGAAATATAATGGGCGCACAGGGTAATCACCGCAAATTTCGCCACCTCTGAGGGCTGAAACTGCACTCCCCCGATATTTAACCAGCGGACGGCATCACCCTCTGCCGGGGCAATGGAATCGATTTTCAAAATCTTTCCAAACAGCACCACCGCCGCCAACAAAAGAACCGCGATGCCATAAATCGGAAACGCCAGGTGGTGGAACCGGTGGTAGTCGAAGGTAGAAATCAACAGCATGGCTGTAACGCCCACAATGGCGAAAATGCCCTGCCGTTGGATATAATAGTAGCTGTTCCCGCCCTCATTGTAGTAGCTATAGGCGTAGCTGGCGGAAAAAAGCATGACAAGCCCCACCGAAAGCAAAACGAGGATAAAGATAAAAAGGGGCATATCCAGGCCGTATCCTAGAGAAAACAAGCTATGCTTGATCCGCCGCCGTTTTTTCCGTTCTTCCGGCGTAGGACGGGACTTTTCCCGTTCGTCCTCCGGCGGGACATACCGCGGGATCCGGCGAAGCCCACGGGCGGTGCGGCCTTCCCCGCCGGAAGCAGTAACACCCCGGCTTGCCGTCCTATCTGCGAAAGCCATGTAGATTCCCCCTTTTCGTAAAATTTCTTTAAAGGTTCAATAGATAGTTTGTGCATTTATCTGCCCAGCAGTCATCAACCGGCGCGACTCGATTAAATTCCAAAAATCTCGCAGAGAACGGCCAACACGCCGCCTATCAGGGTGACCGCCCCAAAGACCGCGCAGATTTTTACCTCGCTCCAGCCGCACATTTCAAAATGGTGGTGGATGGGCGACATTTTAAACAGCCGTTTCCCGTGGGTCGCTTTGAAATACGTGACCTGCAGTACCACGGAAAGGATCTCCGCCCAATAGATCAGGCCCAGAGGCAGCAGGAGAATGGGAAGGTCCAGCCCAAAGGCCAGCGCTGCCACCATGCCGCCTAAAAACAGGGAACCTGTATCCCCCATAAACACCTTAGCCGGGTGGAAATTCCATATCAAAAAGCCAATGCAGGCTGCGGCGGAAGCCAAGGCCATGGCAGAAATGCCAATCCTGGCATTCAGCCCCGCACAGATGGACAACGCTAAAAACACAAAGAAGGAAACGGTGGAATTCAGGCCGTCAATGCCGTCGGTAAAATTCACAGCGTTTACAAGGCCCACAATCAGCACCGCCGCAAGAAGGTAGTAGGAAATCCCCAAATCCACCTTTCCCACAAAGGGGATAATGGTCTCGGTACCTCCGCCGGCTAGGGCCACAGACCCCAGATACGCCGCAGCCACGGCAAATTGCAGGACCAGCTTCTGCCATTCCGTCAGGCCCAGGTTCCGCTTTTTGATTACGCTGATATAGTCGCCGATGACTCCAAGGGCGACCGCCATTCCCAAGCCTCCGAACACCTTTACTTTCATCAGAAAGGTTTCGTCCATGACCAGGTGGTAAAACGCGGGGACGCAGGCGCATACCGCCACGGCGATACCGATGATGAACATCAGGCCGCCCATGGTGGGGGTACCCTGTTTGCCCTTGTGCCAGCTGGGACCGACCTCTCGGATCGTCTGGCCAAAGTGGAGCTTGTGAAGGAAGGGAATCAACCATTTCCCCAAAAGCGCCGTAACGCCAAAGGCTAAAACCGATACCGCAATGAATAAAATGTTCCGCTCCATTTGATTGACTGTCCTCCTCTTACTTCCTGAAAGCTTCCCGCGTCCAAGTGCAATCAGCCCAGGTGCACATAGGTTTCTGTTTCCACATTGTTGACAAAGGTCACAGTGATCACAGTACCCTGTGGCACCTTTTCGCCTGCCGGGATATCCTGCATGCTCACCATAGCGGAATCGGACACCGCTCCCGCAGCGCTGATCTGCACCTGGTTGATGCCCGCCAGGTAGCTGGCGTTAGCCAGGTCCATACCGGTGAAATCCGGCACCTCTACTAGCGTTTCCTCTTCGCTGTAGTCTTCGGTATAAAGCACCACTTTGCCGCCCTTTGGCATAGATGAGCCGCTTTCGGGGATCTGCTGGGTCACCACGGCGTTCCCCTCGTCTTCAACGCCGATCACACTGTAGGAAAGGCCCAGGTTATCCAGCTGGTCATAGGCTTCTTCCAGGGTCAAGCCAACTACAGACGGGGCAAGCATATCCAGGTTTTCGTACTCTTCTTCGGTGTACTTGGCTTCCACACCCAGATAGGGCAGAACCTCGCTCATGATCTTGGAAAATATGGGGCCGGCCACTGCGTTGCCGCCGGTCAGGCCTCCATTGGAATCCCCATCAGGTTCATCAAACAACACTAAAAGGGCATACTGCGGATCTTCCGCCGGGGCATAGCCGCAGTAGGACGCAATGTACTCCATGGGCTTTGTGGGATCCTCCCAATACTGGGCCACCTTTTCCGAAGTGCCGGTTTTGCCGCACACCCGGTAACCGGCCACATAACCGCCGTTGGCAGTGCCCTTTTCCGCATTGTACTGCAAAATGGATGTAATGGTCTCAGATGTCTCTTTCGAGATCACCTGCCGGCGGTATCCGGTATCGGCGGTCTTGACAATATTCCCCTCGCTGTCCACAATCCGATCCACCACGTGAGGGGTGACCAAATATCCGCCGTTTGCCACCGCCGCGCAGGCGGTGATCATCTGCACAGGTGTAATGGAAAAGTTCTGGCCAAAGGCTTCTGTGGCCAACTCAGCAGGCCCCATATCGTCCAGCTCGTGGTACAAGCTGCCGGATTCGCCGGGAAGGTCGATACCTGTCAGCTCCGTAAAGCCAAAGGCTTCCCGGTATTTACAAAAGGTTTCCGCACCAAGCTCATTTCCCAAGTGGATGAACCAGGGATTGCAGGAATTGTACAAGCCGGCGGCAAATGTTTCTGTGCCATGGCCCTCGTGTTTCCAGCAGCTGATGCCGTCAGAAACGCCTTCCACGGCGATATTTCCGGTACAGGTGTAAGTGCTGGACTCGGTGACAATACCTTCCTCTAAGCCCATGGAAGCGGTACACATTTTGAACACGGAGCCGGGATAGTAAGTGTCACTGACAGCCTTATTCCGCCACTGTTTATACCATGCGGCGGTGGTGGCGTCCTCCTGCTGATCCTCGGGCAGGGCCTGTATCTCCGCCAGAATATTCTCGTCCTGCACGGTATAAGGGTCGTTAGGGTCATAATTGGGATTCGTGGCTAAACCGACAATAGCGCCGGTGTTTACATTCATCATAATAGCCACCGCACCGTTTTTCACTTTATATTTTTCGATTCCCTCTGCCAGGTATTTTTCCAAAATGCTCTGCACGGTCTCGTTGATGGTGAGCACCAGATCGTTGCCATTCTGCGCACCATTGTATTGCTCGTATTCAAATGGCATATCCGTTCCTCTGGCATTTTTTGCAGCCACCAGCCTGCCCGCCGTGCCCCGCAGTTCCTCGTCGTAATACAGCTCCAGGCCGTCCAGGCCCTGAGAATCGTAACCGGTAAAGCCTAAAATGTTGGAAGCCACGGTACCGTAAGGATAATACCGTTTATAATCGGCAATCAGCCGCACGCCGCTGCCGATCTCGTTCTCTTCCAGAAAAGCGTTGATTTCGTCCCGGGTGTCGGATTCAATCTGCCGCTTGAGGTAAGAAAAATATGAATTTTCCCCGGTCTTTTCATAGATGGTTTCCTCGTCTATATCCAAAATCTTGGAAAGGCCCTTCGCCACTGTGCGCCGCAGCTCTTCCCCGCCCTCTTCTGCACCGTTCAAATAGTTTGGCTCCAGCACCACTGTCCACACATCGGCGCTTTGGGCCAGGACCTTTGTGCCGGTGGAGTCGTAAATGGTGCCGCGCATCGCGGGGACAGTCGTGCTTTGCAGGCTTTGGTCAATGGCTTTGGCGCTCAATTCTTCCCCGTGGATTACCTGCCAGCGGAACAGACTGACCACTACCAGGCCAAACCCGAAAAAGATCAGCGCCCCGGTAAGAAGCTTTGCCCGAAAAGTCATTCTCTCTGTCGTTCCCTTTGCCACTGCGGCACCTCCTTCTGCAGATCTCCGCTTTCAAAACGCCAACCGGCGAAAATGCTTCCGCTTCGTACAGCACTGTTGAAACCGCGGTTTCCAAAAATACTGTTCTTGAACAGCAAAAGAGAACCCTGATGGTTCTCCGAGCGTGCTAAAAAATTCTTTAACACGTCCAGGCATATCGTGCAAATCGGAGATTTACGCAATATGCCGTGATTGAAAAACGAAAGGGGACTCTGATAGTCCCCTCTCGCAGTTCTCCCTCCTTCCGAAACCGTACATTAGAGGGTTATCGGCAGGTTGGGTTTCTTGCATCGCTCTCTTTCTTCCCAAACATACGCCGGGATGCTTGCCCGAAAAGCGTCCTACGCTTCATCATATTCTTTCAACAAAATGATTATAACTGATTTGGGGCCTGCGGCAAAACCCTTTATATGCCGGGAAATCAGATTTTCCGATGCGCGAAAAGCTTTCCAAAAGCATCTTCAAACGGACTGACAACATTATACCGCTTTCCCGCCAAAAAGTAAACCGGCTGTTATAAGGCTTCCTCGGCAGGTTCGGGCGTCCAGTTCTCATAATAGGCTCCCACCGCCATTTCCTCTGCGGCGTAATCCTCCAGAACCTCCGCCTTCTGAGCAGACTGCGTCCCCTCCCCCTCGGCGGACATAGCATACACCGTTACCGCGCCGGAAATCAACACCAGCGCCGCCACTAACACAATCACTAGTCTCTTTGTCTTTTTCATACTTCACTGGCGCCTCCTCTCTACGTCCCGCTTGAAAAACCTTGAAAGCGGGAAATTCCCACGTTCGCATCCTCAAATTGCCTTTTTCATTCAGCGAGCCAGGAGCGGAGCTTTGCCAGAATCCTGTCCAGGATTGAACCGCCGTCCGCGCTCTGCACTACCGTGCCCTTGTCTTGCTGGGCCACGTTTACGTAGGTGATCTGCCCACTGCTAACCTTACTCATTCCCAATTCGCTGGCGGCATACTCTTCCACCTGGGAGCTGTCCATTTTCTGGGCCGCCTGCATATTCAGCTGAACTTCCAAGCTTTCGCTTTCCTTCAAGGTCTGGGTGGCTTCGTTAATCTCCACGGTCAGCATGGCCAGCTGTTCCTGGCTGTACACCATCGCCGTCGCGATGGAAATTGCCACCGCAAATCCCAGAACTGCCGCCACTGCCCGGATCGGATGACGCTTGGGCCTGGCATTTTTCTCCAGCTCCTTTTTGGGAAGCTCCACAACATTGCTATGCGTTTTTCCCCGGTGTTCTCTTCGCGGCGCAGGAACCGTATTGTCATAATGCGGCTCGAACAGTGAAAAATCGTAAGCTTCTTCCCGATACGGCATGACGGTTTCCCCCTTTTCTTTCTGGGCCTGCAGGCCCATCCAAAACTATCATTTCCTTGATCCCCGGGAGGCGGCCCGGCGCTGCCCGGCTGCTGCGGCTTCCGCCGCTGCTCCGCCCGCCCGGAGGATCGAATCACTCTGTTTCCAGCTTTTGGATCACCCGCAGCCTGGCGCTTCTGGACCGGGGGTTCTCCGCTACTTCTTCCGGCGAAGGGACCAGCCCTTTTTTAAACACCAGCTTTCCCTGGGGTTTCCTGCCGCAGACGCACACCGGAAAATCCTTGGGGCAAATGCAGCCCTGGCACCAATCGTTCATCTGTCTCTTGACAATCCGATCCTCCAGAGAATGGAAGGTGATGACTGCCAATCTTCCACCAGGCTTCAAAATGGAAAACCCTGTTTCCAGCCCTTCCCGCAGCCTGTCCAGCTCACCATTGACGGCGATGCGCAGCGCCTGGAAGGTTTTCCGGGCCGGATGCCCCTGCTCCCGCCTGACAGCTGCAGGTACCGATTCCTTTATGATCTCGGCAAGCTGCCCTGTGGTTTCAATGGGAGCTTTCTCCCTGGCCCGGCAGATGCCGCTGGCAATCCTGTTTGCGTTTTTGTCCTCCCCATAGCGGAAGATGATCCCCGCCAGTTCCTTCTGGGACAGGCTGTTCACCAGATCCCCGGCAGTCTGGCCCTCCTGGCTCATCCGCATGTCAAGTGGGGCGTCGTGGTGATAAGAAAAGCCCCGTTCCGGCGTGTCCAGCTGGTAAGAGGACACCCCGATATCCAGCAGGATGCCGTCCACCTGTTCCATGCCCTGCTTCCGGGCCAGCTGGTCCATCCGGCAGAAATTGCCCCGGACCACCACGGAATTGGGATACTTTTTCAGCCGCTCCCCCGCCGCCTTAACGGCGTCCGGGTCCTGGTCGATGGAAAGGAGCTTCCCGGTGGTCAGCCTTTGAAGGATGGCTTCCGAGTGCCCCCCGCCCCCCGCCGTGCCGTCTATATACAAGCCGTCCGGGCGGATTTGCAGGGAATCTATAGTTTCCGGAAACAACACCGGCTTGTGATCGAATTCCATGGCTTCACCGTATCTTTAAAAGTCCAGCAGATTCATAGCGGCTTCCACATTTTCATCGGTCTGGCTGTCATTGTAGGCGTTCCAGCGGGCAGTATCCCAAATTTCCGCCCGGGTCGCCGCGCCGATGACGGTGACATCCTTTTCCAGCCCCGCGTGATCCCGCAGGTTCTGGGGGATCAGGATGCGCCCCTGTTTGTCCGGTTCCACCTCGGCGGCGCCGGAAAAGAAATAGCGCTGAATGCCCTTGCCCTGAGCCATAGGAATGGAGGAAACCTTCTCCACCAGCCGCTCCCACTGGATGCAGGAAAGAACAAAAAGACAGCCGTCCAGGCCCTTGCTGACATAAAACTTGTCGCCCAGGTCCTCACGGAACTTAGAAGGGATCGTTACGCGGCCCTTCAGGTCCATATTATGCTGATATTCGCCCATCAACATAACGGCTTGTCCTTTCTGCGGGGATTTGTTTCAAAGCTGGAAAAGGGGATTTCGTTCCAAAAAAGAGAAATTTTAGGTTTTTTAGTCCACTTTTTGGAACTTTTCCCCACTTTCCACCACCTTGTAGCATTATTATAGTCCATTGCGCTTTCAAAATCAACAGGGAAATTTGAAAAAAAATAGCGAAAAACCGCTTAGAAACTATGTTCGAAGATATTTTGCGGGAACAAAAATTCCCCTCACAAGATCTTGTGAGGGGAATTTCTTTATTGGGTATAAAATGTGTATTTCTAACAAAAATTGCAAATTACATTTGGGAGTTTCGCTGAGAGTTCTTGATATTTTGCCGCGTTTTTCGAAGTTCCGCAAGATATTCCGACATAGACTCGTCTGTCCTGCGCATCAAATCCTCTACATAGTCGTTACTGGCTTTCCGCATTTCCTTGAATTTCGCCTGGGCCTGGGCCAGCAGCTCATTGGCTTTAGCCTGGGCCTGGCGGCAGATTTCGTCCTGTTCCACCAAAGTCTGAGCTTTTTCCTGGGCCACGCGGAGAATGGTATCCGCCTCCCGGTGGGCGTCTTCGATGATCTGTGCCCGATCCGCCACAATCGCCTTTGCCTTACGCACCTCGGTGGGAATTTCTTCCTTGATCTCGTCCAGAATCTGGCGTACCTCTTCCCCGTCTATGAACACCTTGCCGGCGGAAAGGGGCATTTTCCAGCCCTTATCGAGTATATCATACATTTCCTCGATGAGATCTTCAATGGTAGCCTGATTGTTGCTCATACTTTAAACCCATTCCTTCCTTTCGCTTTGGGCGCCGAATACTTCCAGGGCCGGCGCCCGGTATTTTTCAGCCATTTTTGCACAGCCGATCCTTGATGGTTTGCAGGATGCAGGACGGCACAAAATGGGAGATGTCCCCGCCAAAGCCCGCCACCTGTTTTACCACACTGGAGCTTAAAAACATATTTTCCGCGCTGGTGGCCATAAACATGGTCTCCAATTCAGGATTCAGCCGTTTATTGGTCAAGGCCTGCTGGAATTCGTACTCGAAATCCGTTACAGCCCGAAGCCCCTTGATAATGGTCATGGCACCCTTTTCCCTGGCGTAATCCGCCAGCAGGCCCGTGACCCGGTCTACCTCTACATTTTGAAAGCCTTCTTCGGCGCACACGACCCGCAAAAGCTCCATACGTTCCTCCACGGAAAAGCTGGTATGCTTCTCCGGGTTTACCGGCACCGCCACAATAATCTTGTCAAAGATGCAGCTGGCCCGGCTGATGATATCCAAATGTCCCAGCGTTACAGGGTCGAAGCTGCCGGGGCAGATTGCGATCTGAGCCATATCAATCCCTCCCTGCCGGCAGGCTCAGCCCTTTTCACCTTCCCGGTATACCGAAAGGGCAACCTTGCCGTAACAATAGGTTCTTGCCTTCAAAAAGCGGCCGGCGCTTTCCGGAAGCTCTTCCTCCCGCGGATGCTCACAGACAATAACGCCGCCGGGAGCCATGCGCTCCGCTGTCAGGGGCAGTGCCTGCTGCAGCAGGCCTTTGCGGTACGGGGGATCAAGAAAGGCAATATCGAAAACGCCCCGCTCCCCACGGAGGAAAGCGGCAAAATCCGCCTGCACGATCTTCGCCCTGTCTGTAAAGCCGGTGGCCGCCGTATTCTTTTCTACGATTTTCAAAGAATCCCGGGAAACGTCCACCATTACGGCCTGGGACGTCCCGCGGCTCAATGCTTCCAGCCCCACCTGGCCCGAACCGGCAAACAGGTCCAGAAACCGCTTCCCTTCAATGGAAAACTGAAGAATGTCGAACAGAGACTCTTTAACCCGGTCCGAAGTGGGGCGCACTTCAACCCCTTCAAGAGCAAATAACTTCTTCCCTCTTTTAGAGCCTGAAATGATCCGCATACTTGCTCCATTTCTCCAGACAGGCACGGCCTGCGGACACTTTTTGAATCTTTCCGGTGCCGGGGTTTTCCGGAACCTACCGCTTATTATCCCATTTTTCGGACAATCTGTCAACCGTTCCGAGAAATTTCTCCAGAATTCTCTTCCGGAACAGCGGTTTCCGGCACCTCGCCGCCATGGAAATATCGATAGACCTGCAGGGCGGCAGGCTTGGTCATGCCAGGAGCTTCTTCCAGCTCCTTCAAATCCGCTTCGCTGACAGCGGAAACCGTTTTGAAATGCCGCAGCAGCGCCTTTGCCCGGGCGTCTCCGATTCCCTCAATAGACGTCAAAGTAGAGGAAATCGAGGACCTTTTTCTGCTCTGCCGGTGATAGCCGATCGCAAAGCGGTGGACTTCATCCTGGATCGAGGACACCAGGGTAAAGGCCCGGCGGTTGGAATTGATGGCAATCTCGCCGCCTGACAGAGCAATGGCCCTGGTGCGGTGCTTGTCGTCCTTTACCATGCCGAACAGAGGAACGTCTATCCCCATTTCGTCCAGTACAGGCTGGACCGCCGCCACATGGCCCTTGCCGCCGTCCAGCAGAATCAGGTCCGGCAGGCGGGCAAAGCCCTCCGTTTTTCCGGCTTCCCGTCCCGCTTTATATTCCTCGAACCGGCGGCGGATCACTTCCCGCATGGAACCGTAATCGTCCTGGCCGGAAACAGTCTTGATCCGAAATTTCCGATAGGCGGATTTTAAGGGCCTGCCATTTTCAAACACCACCATGCCCGCCACATTGTCGGCGCCCTGCTGGTTGGAAATATCGTAGGACTCGATATAGGCCGGCGCCTTTTCCAGCCCCAGCAGGCGGCGAAGCTCGTCCAGGGCCGAGGCGTCGTGTCCGGAATTTCCCATGTGGCGGGCTATATTTTCCGCCGCGTTGCTCCGGCACATCCGCACCAGCTGGAACTGCTCGCCCCGCTGGGGAATCTGCAGTTTCACGGCCTTACCGCGTTTTTCTGACAGCCACCGGGCCACCAGTTCCTCATCGTCCACCGGGCCGTCTACGGTGACCACCGGTGGGATTCTGTCCCGGATAGCGTAATACTGCCGCAGAAATTCGGAACGCGCTTCCGGATCGGGCTGACAGCCCTCGCTGAAAAAGCTTTCGCGGTCGTACAGCTTCCCGCCCATAAAGCGGAACACCTCAAAGGCGGTATGGGTCTCCCCTTGGGCCAAGGCAAACACATCCTGCTCCTCCACCTTGCTGGCCACCACCTTCTGGCGGTCCTTCATTTTATTGATGGCACCGATCCTGTCGCGCAGCCTGGCCGCCAGCTCAAATTCCAGGTTTTTGGAAGCTTCCTCCATCTTTTCCGACAGGGCCTTGACCGAGGTGGAGCTTCCGCCCCGGATAAAGTCCAACGCTTCCTGGAAAGCTTCATTGTAATCCTCCTCCCGGACTTTTCCCCGGCAGGGGGCGCAGCACTGCTTGATGTAATAATTCAAGCACGGCCGGTCCTTGCCGAAATCCTGGGGGAATTTGCGGCTGCAGGACGGAAGCTTAAATATTTTCAAGGCAGAGTCAATAGTCTGCTTGATGGACCAGGAACTCATGTAAGGTCCAATGTATTTTGCTCCGTCGTCCTCGACCTTCTTGACCTCGGAGATGCGGGGCCAGGGGCCGGAGCTTACCCGGACATAGCTATAGCCTTTGTCGTCCTTTAGCAGGATATTGTATTTCGGCTGGTTTTGCTTAATCAGGCTGCTTTCCAGCACCAGGGCTTCAAATTCACTGTCGGTGACAATATACTCGAACCAATCTACGTTGGAAACCATCCGTCGAACCTTGTTGTCGTGGTTCTTATCCGAGCCGAAATATTGGCTGACCCGGTTTTTCAAGGCTTTTGCCTTGCCGATGTAAATGATCTCCCCAGCCTTGTTGTGCATCAAATAAACGCCGGGCAAAAGGGGAAGCTTCATGGCTTTTTTTCGCAGCTCCCGCTTTTTTTCATCCTGTTCCACCGGAAGGCCCCCTTTTCTTCGGAATGTCCGCACGCCGCTTCCCGTTTATTATTGAAACAGCGGCAAATGATAAAAGCACCGCAGGCGCGGTGCTTTGTTTGAACCAAAAGTGAAACTGCCTTATTCGGCAAATCCGGAATTTACCAGCTCCACCAGAGCGTCCACTGCCTGCTGCTCATCGGAGCCATCGGCAATAATGCGGATAGTCACGCCGCCGACAATGCCCAAAGACAGCACGCCCAACAGGCTTTTGGCGTTGACTCTTCTCTCCTCTTTCTCCACCCAAATAGAAGCCTTGAACTCATTGGCTTTCTGAATAAAAAAAGTGGCGGGACGAGCGTGGAGACCGACCTGATTCTGGACCAAAACTTCCTTCGCGCACATGATACTTCACTCTCCTACATAATTTCAAAGGATCTGCTTTCAAACGACTAAAAGCCGCTTGATAAGCGGTTAGCACCGGGAATTTAAGCAAATTATAGCATATTTTTGGCTGTCGTCAATACAAAAAAACTATTTTTGGATTCCTGAACAGACCCCGAAAAATTTAAGGCTCAGCATTTGTGCAATTTGCTCACTATGTTGAAAACTTTTTGCCTACTTTGTTGTCCCAAAAACAGCGCCGCCGCCACATTCTGTGTCTGAAAAAAATCGGAACGCTAGAAACAGGAACAGCATTCGGCCCAGTAAAATTTGCTGAAAAGTGCCACAGAGACAACTACATTCCTTTAAAAACAGCATAGGCATTTCCGTGAAAATTATGCATGGGTTTCCCGTTTCCATTTTTCCAACATGTCCGGGCGGTTTTTCGCGGTAACCGCCAAAGCTTCCTCCCGCCTCCACTTCCGGATGTTTTCATGGTGGCCGCTGAGCAGCACCGGAGGCACCGCCCTACCCCGCCACACTTGCGGCCGGGTATACTGAGGATATTCCAGCAGCCCGGAAAAATGGCTTTCCTCTGTAAAACACACTTCATCCGACAGCACGCCCGGCAGCATACGGCTGACCGCGTCCGCCAGGATCATCGCGGGCAGTTCCCCGCCGGTGAGCACATAATCCCCAATGGAGACCTCTTCCGCTTCATACTCCTCCAGCAGGCGTTCGTCCACGCCCTCATAGTGGCCGCAGAGCACGACAAGGCCGTCCAAAGCGGCCAGCTCCCGGGCGTGTTCCTGGGTGAGCACCTTCCCCCGGGGGGACATATAAAGTATATGCGGTCGCTTCCCCAAATGTTCTGCAAGAGCGTCAATTCCCCGGGCAAACGGCTCTGCCGTCAGCAGCATGCCCTTACCGCCGCCAAACACGGTATCGTCCACCCGGTGTCCCCGCTGGTCAGGGGAAAAATCCCGAAGCTGATGGAAGCAGATCTGCAGCAGCCCCTTTTTCCGGGCGCGGCCCACAATGCTGTAATCCAGCGTTGGAGGAAACATTTCGGGAAACAAAGTAAAAATGTCAATGCGCATGTTGATACCTGCGGTACACAGCTTCCAAAGTACCGCTCCTTTCCTTATATTTCCGCTTCATAAAAATGATGGGAAAATCTAAATGCGACGAGAATGCCCGCACATTTCTCCGGCGGCCGTTATGCTTCCTCCCCATCGCCGTCAAAAATTCCCGGGATTGGCAGCAATTCGATGACCCCCTCTTCCGGGGCAATACGCCGGATCATGTGTGGAACCGCCGGGAACAGGTACTCCCCGCCGTCCTTGTCCACAATGCGGTACACATCGTTGGCGCCGGTAGGGATCACTTCCCGCAGGACGCCGTATTCCTGGCCCGTGTTTCCGTCCACCGCCCGCAAGCCCAGCAGATCCTGCAGGAAGTGGGCGCCCGGCTCCAGGGCCACGTCATCCCGGCAGAGATACAATACCTTTCCCCGAAGGGCCTCGGCCTGCTCCACCGTGCCAACCCCCCGCAGCTTTAAAAGCAAGCGGCCTTTGTGGATCCGGGATCCGCACAGCCCGGCATCGGTTTTCCCCTCGTCAAACCAAAAACGCTTCACGCCCCGCAGGAATTCCGGGGAATCAGCCCACGGCTCCAAGACCAGTTCTCCCCGGACGCCGTGGGTATTCACCAGTTTCCCCGCTTCAAGATACCGTTTCAGCAACCCGCGTCACCCCCAATGAAAAAAGCGCGGCAAACGCCGCGCCTGCGCAGAAATCAATCGATCTCCACCATGATCTTCTTATCCTCCCGGGCGGCGGCAGCGCGCATAACGACCCGGATCGCTTTGGCAATCCTGCCCTGTTTGCCAATTACCCGACCCATGTCGTCCTCCGCCACATGAAGATGGTACACTGTGGTACCGGTTTCGGATTCCTCGGCGGTCACATTTACCTGGTCGGGTTTTTCCACCAGGCCGGAAGCGATCGCCTTCAGCAATGCCTGCATATCCATGTTTTTTCTTTCCTTTCTTTAGAACCAGGCGCTTATTCGATTACGCCGTGCTTCTTAAACAGAGCTTTTACCGTGTCGGTGGGCTGAGCGCCGTTGGCCATCCACTTTTTGGCCTTTTCCGGATCCACCTTTACCACGCTTGGCTCCTCCATCGGATTATAATAGCCGATTTCTTCAATGAAACGGCCGTCCCGGGGAAAACGGGAATCCGCTACCACAATGCGGTAGAAGGGGGACTTCTTCGCGCCCATTCTTCTCAATCTGATTTTTACTGCCATACTATTTTTCTCCTTTTTTTCGGCCGCAGCCGGCCGGTATTATTGGCGGCAGCACTGCAAGCGCTGTGCTGCCCTTAGATGTATATTATGGGAATGCTTCCATTCCAGCATCTACTGCAAAAAGGCCTTTCACGCTCAAAACGGCATACCGCCGGGAGGCATCATAGGCATCCTGCGGCGCTTTCCCCTCCCGCCAAACTGCTTCATCAACTTCTGCGTCTGCCGGAACTGGTTGAGCAGGCGGTTGACATCCTCAACCTTCTGGCCGCATCCCGCAGCGATCCGCCGTTTCCGGGACGCATCCAGAGCGTCGGGGTGGGACCGCTCGTAGGGCGTCATGGACAAGATAATGGCGGCGGTGCGATCCATAATTCTGTCATCTATCTCCACATCGTCCAACTTGTTTCCCATACCGGGAAGCTTGGACAAGATCCCCTTGATGGGACCCATTTTCTTTACCTGCTGAAACTGCTCCAGCATATCGTTTAAGTCCAGCTTGTTGTTCATCAGCCGCTCGGCGGTTTTCGCGGCGGCTTTTTCATCCAGCTTGGCCTGGGCGTCCTCAATTAAAGTGAGCACATCGCCCATGCCCAAAATGCGGCTGGCCATGCGATCCGGATGGAACGCTTCCAAATCTCCCAGCTTTTCGCCGGTGCCCGCGAACTTGATGGGCTTCCCGGTAACCGCCTTGACGGACAGAGCCGCACCGCCCCTGGTGTCGCCGTCCAGCTTAGTAAGAACCACGCCGGTAATGTCCAAAAGGTCGTTAAAGGATTTGGCCACATTGACCGCTTCCTGGCCAGTCATGGCGTCCACCACCAGCAGAATATCCGTAGGCTCTACGGCTTCCTTGAGCCTGCGCAGCTCTTCCATCAGCTCCTCATCGATCTGCAGCCGACCGGCGGTGTCAATGATCACGTAATCATTTCCGTAATCTCGGGCGTGCTTCACGGCCTCCTGGGCAGTAAGCACCGGGTTCTGCGTTCCCTTTTCGTATACGGGCGCGCCGGCCTTTTCCGCCACCACCTGCAACTGCTTGATTGCCGCTGGGCGGTAGATGTCCCCAGCGACCAGCAGGGGGCGGTGCCCCTGGCTTTTGAGCATATAAGCCAGTTTGGCGGCGTGGGTGGTCTTGCCGGCGCCCTGCAGGCCGCACATCATGATCACGGCAGGGGGGTGGGCGGGGCTTTTCAAACGTTCCTGGCTGCCGCCCATCAGGGCAGTCAACTCCTCGTTGACAATTTTGATTACCATCTGCGCGGGGGTAAGGCTTTCCATGACTTCCTCGCCTACGGCGCGTTCGGTAACTTTGGCGGTGAAATCCTTCGCTACCTTGTAATTGACGTCAGCCTCCAAAAGGGCCAGGCGGACCTCCCGCATAGCTTCTTTCACATCGGATTCCGTCAATTTTCCTTTATTCCTCAGCTTTTTAAAAGCATTGCTAAGCTTGTCGGACAATCCTTCAAACGCCACGGGACGCCTCCCTTTTCCTGCGCTGGTTTATTCTTCGGCAATAGCTTCCGCGCATTCCAGTATTTTCGCCGCATTTTCATCGATAGCAGGAACATTGCCGTTCTGCCCGTTTAAGTCTTGAATGGCCAGCGCGCAGTCACAGATGACTGTCAGGGCTTCCCGCATATCCTGGAAGCGCCGAGCCAGGCCCAGCCTGTCTTCCATTTCAAACAGCTGCTGTTCCGCCCGCTTCACTGCGTCCCGCACACCCTGCCGGGTGATGCCCCGGTCCTCGGCGATCTCTCCCAGGGAGAGGTCCGCGTTATAGTAGGCTTCCACCATTTCCCGCTGCGGGCCGGTGAGCATTTCACCATAAAAGTCCAGCAGATAGGAAATTTTCAGGTTCTTTGCCATAACCGCTTCCTCGCTTTTCCCCACAGGCTTGTCATTGGATCTCTTTATCTGTAAAGCTTTTTTCTTTACAACGTTTTGCATTATACACTACCTTACGGTTCTTGTCAACATAAAATCCCGAAAAAAATATCTGCGGAATGCGCCTTTGCCGACGCCGGACACAAGATAGGCGAAGAAAAGTGTGGACTTTCCCCCGCCGCCGTGCTATGATATCCACATGGCTGTCCACAAAACGGGACTGCCGGAAAGGGGAAAAGGATGAATAAGGATGATATTTTGAAACGGACCGCGCCCTGCTCGCTGCTGTGCCACACCTGCACCGCCTATCAGCACGGGGTGATACGGGATTCTGCGGAAACGCTCCTGAAATACCTTGACGGTATCAAGGGCTTTTACGAAAAGCACATTCCCGACGCCGTAGAAAGCTACGGCAATTTTGAAGGGGTGCTTCAGATGTACAGCGCCGGTCCCTGCCCGGGCTGCCGCAGCGGGGCGGATAAAGGCTGCTGCATCAGCGGGTGCTTTATACCGGAATGCACAAGGCGGCACGGGGTGGATTTCTGCGGGGAGTGCGGTGAATTCCCCTGCCAGCAACCCAAGGGCCTGTTTGAAGAAGAAGTGTACCGTCAATGGCTTGATGGGAATCAAGAGATATGTGACAAGGGCGTCGAAGCATTTTGGGAAAGCCATTCTGAGAGGCCCCATTACATACCGTACAAGAAATAAGGAAAGGGGAAATACAGATGATCTATTTTAACTGCGATTACGCAGAAGGCTGCCACCCGAAAATACTGGAAGCCCTTGCCGCCACGAACTTGGAACAGACCGTAGGCTATGGCGAGGATGAGCACTGCGAGCGCGCACGAAAGCTGATACGCACCGCCTGTGCCGCACCGGATGCGGGGGTGCACTTTTTGGTGGGCGGCACCCAGACCAATTTTACAGTTATCCGCGCCGCCCTTCGGTCCCACCAGGGCGTGATTTCCCCCGTTACGGGACACATCAACGTACATGAAACCGGCGCCGTAGAAGCAACAGGCCACAAAGTCCTGCCTGTCCCCTGTGGGGCCGAGGGAAAGCTTACCGCCGCCCAGGTGGAGGAACTGTGCGTGGAACACTACGCTGAAACCACCCCCTACGGCCACACGGTCCAGCCCAGAATGGTCTACATTTCCCATCCCACGGAAAACGGGACTCTGTACACAAAAGCAGAACTTGAGGCCCTGTCGGCGATCTGCGGCAAATACCGGCTTTATCTGTTTGTGGACGGCGCCCGGATGGGTTACGGTCTGACTGCCGATGGTACAGATGTATCCCTTCCCGATCTTGCCCGGCTCACCGATGCCTTTTATATTGGCGGTACAAAGTGCGGTGCGCTGTTTGGCGAAGCTGTGGTCATTACCAATCCGGAAATGAACCGGGACTTCCGGTATGCCATCAAGCAAAACGGCGGCATGCTGGCAAAGGGGCGGCTGCTGGGCATTCAGTTTGAAACCCTTTTGGAAGGTGGGTTGTATGAGGATATCTGCCGCAAGGCAAACGAGCAGGCCTACCGGATCGCTGGCGCCTGCCGGGATACCGGCCTGCGGGAATATGCCCCATCCCCCACCAACCAGCAGTTTTTTATCTTTTCCGATGAAGATTTAGGGAAACTTCAGGAAAAATACGCCTTTTCCTTCTGGGAAAAGACGGACGCTGCCCACACCGCCGTGCGGATCTGCACCAGCTGGGCCACAAGGGAGGAAGCGGTAAGCGCACTGATTGCGGATATTCATGCGCTGCGCCATTAAAGTATACCAAGCTAATCGATAAACCAAATTTTCTGCATTTTGCGCAGGGGTAAATACTTTTATACAAATGATTTCGTGCGCGAATTTTTTCTTTTTAAAGGGAAGCTACGTTCTCTTTTAACCTCTGCGCTTCAAAATCCTCAAAAGGTAGAAAATTAACGATTCCCGGGGATTGCAAGGAGGCGTTGTCCCTTGCAATAAGAGAAAAGAATACGCAAATGGCAGTACTTTCCAAAAGGCATGTAACCCGCATCTGCGTAAAGCACCACATGGAATGGTCACGCAGCGTGTCTCTTCAATAAGCCGAAGAAACCGGCATAAAGCTCCTGCGTCCAATACGCCTTTACTGGGTTCGGCGTCGGTTTAGGGTGTTTACATTGCGTGATACTGGGTCTATCCAATTTTTATCAGGAAATCCTTGCAAAACCTCTTGGAACGTGGTATCATAATAATAGAACATATTTTCGATGAGGTGAGCGATATGCGGACGCGACTGCTCAGCTACGACAAGCTGGAAGGACTGTTGGGTCAAAGGGATGACGAGGAGCTTTCCACCAATCAAAACCAGCTGCAGGCGGCAAAGCGCGTTCTGCGGACCGCGCTGCTCCGGGAGCTGACGGGCCGTCAGAAGGAATGTGTGCGCTGCTATTATTACGAGGGGCTTACCCAAGAGGAAACCGCCCGCCGCCTGGGGATTTCCAAGCCCACCGTATGCCGCCACCTGCAAAAGGCAAGAAAGCGGCTGGGAGAAATATTGGAATACGCTGTGGCGGGCCGCGGCAGTTCTTTCAAAAATGGATAAAACACAAGCGGAAGGAAAGGGATCATGGGACTGCAAAATAAGCTTGACCGTGTAAAAACCTTTGTGCTGGATATGGACGGCACCATTTATCTTGGAAAGAAGCTGTTCCCCTTCACCCTGGACTTTTTAAACCGGGTGCGGGCATCGGGCAGGGATTTTTGCTTTTTCACCAACAACAGCTCCAAAAACCGGGAGGCCTACCTGGAAAAGCTGAAAGGCATGGGGATTGTGATACCGCCGGAAAAAATGCTGATTTCAAACGGCGTGATCCTGGAATGGCTCCGGGAGCACCGCCCGGGCCAGAGCTGCTATGTAGTTGGCACTCCGCCGCTGCTCGAGGATTTTCGGAAGGCCGGGATCCCGCTGAACAGCCGGAATCCCGATTATGTGGTTTTAGGCTTTGACACCACCCTGACCTACGAAAAGCTTTCAAAGGCTTGCGGCTTCATCAGGAAGGGAAAACCGGTGTATGGAGTGAATCCGGACTTCAACTGCCCGGTGGAGGACGGTTTTATCCCGGATTGCGGCTCCATTGCCGCCCTGGTAAAGGCGTCTACCGGCGTAAGCTGCGAATTCTTCGGAAAGCCCTCCCGCCACACGCTCCATTACCTGCTGAAGCATACCGGCAGGAAGCTGGAAGAGCTGGCAGTGGTAGGGGATCGCCTGTACACGGATATTGCCGTCGCCGCAGGGACGCCTGTCCTTTCCATTCTGGTTCTCAGCGGCGAAACTACTCCGGAAATGCTGGAGCAAAGCGATATCAAACCTGACCTGGTGTTTCAAAGCCTGGGAGAAATCCGCTTTTAACAGCCCGGCCCTGTCAGGGGGATCGGATTCTCATTTCATCACTGGAATTTCACCGTTTCAACACCAAAAATACCTTGCTTTTCCCAAGCTTCTGCTATAAAATGGACAAGATATTTCTGTAACTGGGACACTTTTGAAAAGGGGCGGTAGAATGGCCAAACAGATCGGCTACGTATTGGGACGGGCTATACACATGGACTACCGGCAGTTCTTTCAGACCGTCAGTCAAGTCCACACGATCAGCGGGAAAAGCAGGCTGTGGGTCATGTGGGACATCATTGCCTGCGGGTTCCGGTATGGCGCGGGCTTCAACGATTATCTTCTCTGTGAATTTTACAACCTGACAAAGGAACAGCGGGCCACCTATGTGACCCGCCGGGTGAATAACACTTTGGTGTCCCTCTTGAACGACAAAAGTTATTATCATGTCTTTGACAACAAAAGCGAGTTTTACGCCACGTTCCAGGATTACTTGGGCCGGGAATGGCTGGATTTGGAAACCGCTGGGCCGGAAGAGCTTGCGGCCTTTCTCCAAAACCGTCGGGAAGTGATGGTAAAGCCCAACTCGGAAAGCGGCGGAAAGGGTGTGGCAAAGCTTGAAAGCTGGGATTTAAGCGACCCGCAGGGGCTTTACCGATCCCTCCGGGAAAGCGGTACGGACATTGTGGAGGACGTCATTGTCCAGCATCCGGCTATGGCGGCTCTGAACCCCAGCTCCATCAACACCCTGCGGGTGGTCACGATCGTAAACGAGCAGGGACCGCATATCGTTTACGCCCACATCCGCATCGGGAACAGCGACCGCCCTGTGGACAATCTTCATTCCGGCGGGATGTTTTCCCCCATCGACCTGGATACCGGGAAGATCCAATACCCGGCCTACGATAAAGCGCGGCACACTTACCCCCGCCATCCCCGCACCGGGGTGGAGATTCAGGGGTACCAAATCCCCTATTGGCAGGAAACTAAGGCGCTTTGCTTAAAAGCCGCCCTGGTGGTGCCGCAGATGCGTTATGTGGGCTGGGACGTGGCTGTCACGGAGCAAGGGCCGGTTTTCGTTGAGGGAAACAATCTGCCCGGATATGACATTTTACAAATGCCACCCCACACTCCGGACAAAATCGGGATGCTTCCCCGGTTCCGGGAATTTGTGATCGGCATCTAGCCATTTTCACATATTCCAAGCCTTTCTGAGAATGCTAATAAAAATCAGAAAGGAGTGTTTTGTGTGATCAAGGAAGATACTGTAAAGCTTTTGCGGGAGTGCAACGCGGGAATCAAAATGGGCGTTTCCACCATTGACGAGGTGCTCCCAAAGGTAAAGAGCAGCGATTTGAGGGCTTCTTTGGAGGAAAGCCGCAGGAAGCATGGGGAGATTGGGGACGACACCCACTCTCTCTTAAACGAGTACGGAGACAGCGGCAAGGAACCGACCCCAATGGCAAAAACGATGTCCTGGATGAAAACCAACGTAAAACTGGGGTTGGATGAAAAGGACAATACCGTGGCGGACCTGGTTACCGATGGATGCAACATGGGCGTAAAATCCTTGAACCGTTACCTCAACCAGTACGAAGCGGCGGACGAGCGGTCAAAAGATATCGCCAAGCGGCTGATCGACCTGGAGCAGCACCTGGCGGATGATATGCGGCCTTACCTTTGATATCGTTTAAATCAAAACAGCCATTTCCTGTTGGGGAGCGGCTGTTTTTTCATGGGATTGGCATTTTAATCTGCCGCGCTTCCCCGATCTGACCGCGCTGTATTTTTATCAAAAAATTGCATATACTATCGCATATACTCGGGAAACACTGCATCTATACGCCTTTGGCACTTTACTGCGTTTTGACGAGTTAATCAGTAGTTTCTTTAGGTAATACTGCATAATTATTTCTACAGTGATTTTTCTGGATCCCCTCTGCAAGTGATACGCTATTACAGACTGACGGAGCGCCGGATCCGGCGGCCGTGAAAGGATTTGAGACTATGATAAAGCTAAAGCCCCTGCTCACAAATTTGTTGATTCCTTTGGCGGTAGGTGGGCTGTCCGCCTTTCTCACAATGGATTCCATGCAGGTATACCAGGGCGTGCGCCAACCGTTCCTGGCTCCGCCCGGGTGGCTGTTTCCCATTGTCTGGACGGTCCTTTTTCTGCTGATGGGAACGGCGGCTTACTTGGTTTGGATGCGGGACAGCACCGGACGCAACGCCGCCCTACTGTTTTACGGCATCCAGCTGGCGTTTAATTTTGTTTGGACCCTGATCTTTTTCAACGCCCGGAATTATGGGCTTGCCCTTTTTTGGCTTCTGCTTCTCTGGATGCTGATCCTTCTCACCACAATCCGCTTTTTCAAAGAGACAAAAGCGGCGGGCTGGCTGATGATCCCCTATCTGCTGTGGGTGACCTTCGCGGCCTATTTAAACGCGGGCGTCTGGTATTTGAATTGAGACAGCACAAAAAATCGCGGGATGAAAATTCTGGACGGTCTAAAGACAGTTATCCAAAAAGGCCAAAATAACAGCATTGCGAGGGCAAGAAGAGCTGAGAAGTGCAGAAATGCGCTTCTCGGCTCTCTCTATATCTGAGGGTGCAAATGTGCGGAATAAAAATCGGCACATTCGTAATCTGGAAATGGGGCTGGTACAATAAAGCCATAATCCAAACAAGGAGGCTCGATTATGACAAAGACCGTATTTGAACAAATGGGCGGCACCTATGTTCGGCAGGGGGACTAT
>CAYSQF010000005.1:5890-38991 GCA_964433105.1 uncultured Acutalibacter sp. | reverse complement strand
AAAATTTTCAACGCCGCACAATTGCGGAATTTTACCATATTGTGCGGGTTTGCTTAATTATATTGCTTAAAGCGTACTTTAAGTCAAGCATTATTTTTTTCCGTCCGTCGAAAGCGGGAAAGCGTGCCGGAAAGATCAAGCTCCAGCCCTGCCCCCGCCAGCAGAAATACGGCAGGCATCAGGAAATACCGGTAACGGGACTGCACCTCGATCAACAGATGGACGGCGCAGTAGCCACAGAGCAGGAAGGCCAGCAGCAAAACCACCCTGGTGCCTTTGCCGGTCCCCCGCCGCAGCTTGACACACAGCGCCGCCAGGGCCAGCCCAAAGGCCAGGGCAAACACGCCCCTGTCCACGTAATTCAGCGCCCGCAGGGGCCGCTCCCAGCCCGTGCCGCTCAACTGGCCAAATCCCCAGTACAGGTCCTCCAAGGAAGCCCACAAGGTTTGGTTCTTCTGCCAAAAAAGCTTCAGCAGGCCCCAGGGTCCAACGCCCAGGCGCTCCAGCACAGCGACCTGCATGGCTTCTTCCGCCTGACCGGGCGGCAGGAAGTAGAATTGGTCGTAATCTGCCCGGTTCCAGGTTCCGCCGGAGCCTGCATTCAGACCGATCATAAATTTCCAGGTAGGCAGATTGTTCGTAAGCCCCTCGGGATTCAGCCCCGAAACCGCCACCAGCCGGGAAAGCAGTGCAAACAGCCCAAAATATACCGCCGCGACCAGCACCAGCGCCCCGGCTTCCCGAAGCCTGCCCGGCCCTTTCCAAAGCAGCAGGCGCACCGCGCCCCAGCAGAGGAAAGCCAGCACCACCAGAACTCCCAGGGGCCGCATCACATTCCCCAGGGCAATGGCCGCGCCGGCCAGCCCCGCGTGGAAGAGGGAAAGCCTTTCCTCCCGCACCAGAAGCCAAATGGCAAGATAATAGAAAAACACCGCAATATGCTGGTTAGTCAGCACGCCGGAAAGAAAATAAGGACCGGGATACAAGGCGTAAAACAGCGCTGCCAGCATAGCCCCTTTTTCCGAAAGGAACCGCTTCCCAATCCCATAAACAAGGCAGCCGGTCCCACCCATCCACAGGGCATTCATGACCTGCAGCGGGAAAAGCCCCGTGCCAAACAGGCGGATCACCGCCGCTTCGTAAGCCACAAAGCCCGTCTGATAGGCCCAGTTGTAAAAATATGCGTCGGAAAGGTATTCCCTGCTCCCATTGGCCATTTGGCAGGCGGCGGAGTACATGGTCTGGAAGTCCTGCACCGGCTGGGTGTGGAATACCAAAATCACGGCAAGCGCCAGGAAAAACCGCAAGGCGAACAACACCGCGGGAAACATCCGAAAAGGTATCAGCAGGCGGCGCCCCAGAACCAGCAGGACCCCCATCAGGATGACGCCGCCCAGGAAGCACAGGACATACATTCCACCGCTGAAACCGGTAAGCAGAGTCTGCAAAAGGGTCACTGCGGCAAAGCCCACCGCACATAGCAGGCAGAACCGCTCTCCGAACCATCCCAGCTTTTCCAAAAGTTTCTTTGTCAAGGCATTTCCTCCTTATCCGGCGGTCTTTTCCGCTGGTTTAAGAATCAGGCCGAAGAAAACCGAACCCCGGCAGATTCCGGGCCACGGCAAACAGGACCGATGCCGCCAGTACTACCAGCAAAACGGCGGCCATCCCCTTTTTCTTCCATAAGGGCGGCTTTCCCCGCACATACAGCACCGCTTCCGCCAGCAGATAACAGCCTGCAAGGGGCAGTCCTACAAACAGGAATTGATTTTGCCGGAAAGCTCCTTTCAGATCCCCTCGCAAAAACGCTTCCAGCATCCTGCTGGTCCCGCAGCCCGCGCAGTAAAATCCGGTCCAGTGCAAGATGGGACAGGAAGGCCGCAGGAGCATAAGCAGCGCAAAAATTACACATAGCGCCGCCGTCCATAGGCATACCCGGCCAAGCCGTTTTTTAGTTTTCCGCTCCACCCGGCTTCCCCTTCCGTATAGAATAATACGATTTTACTATAGCATGAAAGCACCAGCGCCGTCAACCGATCCAAAAGGCTTGCAAAATCCAAAATGCTGTGGTAAAATATTTTTTGTATCCAAAGCCGGATTTCCTTGCGCCGCTTTGGGAACACTGTAATTTTGCGGAATGTTGAGGGCTGAGAGATGCGATACTTCGCTTACCTGTGAGAAACCGCCGCGCCGTCTTTGGCGCGTGTTTTTTCTATGTAAGGAAGCGTTTTTCTCTCTGTTTTTATGCGCTGTTTCAGTCTTTGGAGCGGCGCGCGCCTTTCCGCTGCGGGCGATAAAACCGTGAGAAACCGCTTCTCACGGTTTTTTATTTTCCGGGGAGGGAGGAGACCATGTTAGTGATCAGAACAAAGCAGATTGTCACCGCTTGCGGTGACCGGCAGGCAAAGCCGGTTTTCCCGGCGGCCTTTGTCTGTCTGGGACAGATTCGCCCTTCCAACCGCTGAAGCGCGAAATTCTTTAGCCGTCGGGAGACCGGTCGAACTTTTCAGAAAAGGAGAAACCGGTCTATGACACCTATGACAAATTTGGAAAAACTGAAAGACCTATTACATACTTTTGGGGAACCGGATTACAGATACCACCAAGTCCTGCAGGCCGTGTTCCGCCAGCGGACGCCCCGTTTTTCGGAGATGACCACCCTACCCTTAGCCCTGCGGGAAAAGCTTTCCGCGACCCTGGGGGACACGGTGCTCACCCTCCGCCCCGTCCGGGAAAGCCTTTCCGGCCAGGCGGACAAAATCCTGTTCCAGCTGCCGAACGGCGGGCGGATCGAAACCGTACGGCTCCACTATAAACAGGGATGGGAATCCTTTTGCGTTTCCTCTCAGTGCGGGTGCTCCTTTGGCTGCAAATTCTGTGCCACAGGAGCTATGAAAGGGCAGCGGGACCTGACTGCCGGGGAGATTGCGGACCAGCTTTTATATTTTTACCTGCAGGGACGGGAACTGGACAGCGTCTCCTTCATGGGGATGGGCGAACCGTTTGGCAACCCCCATCTGTTCCAGGCGCTGGATCTGCTGACCGATCCGGAGTGGTTTGGCCTGAGCCAGCGGCGAATCACCATTTCCACAGTGGGAGTGATCCCCGGGATCCGAAGGCTCACTGCGGAACGCCCTCAGGTGAATCTGGCGTTTTCCTTGCATGCCCCCACGCCGGAGCTGCGCTTGAAGCTGATGCCCGCGGAGCGCCGCTGGCCCGCAGAGCAGGTGCTGGATGCTCTAGACGCCCACATCCGCAAAACAAACAAGCGGGTGTTCCTGGCCTACATCCTGCTGGGGAATCAAAACGACAGCCCCGCCCACGCCAGGGCCTTGTGCCAGCTGCTCCGGCGGCATAGCCATTTCCTGCCCTTGTACCATGTGGACTTGATCCCCTACAACAAAACGGATCACGCCAAGGGGCTGTTTCGCCCGCCGGGGCGCGGCAGTGTGGAATTGTTTCTTAAGACCCTGCACCAGGCGGGGATACATTGTTCTGCCCGGACCCAATTTGGCGGAGACATTTCCGCCGCCTGCGGCCAACTGGCCGCCAAAGAGAATGATTAAACCCAGCGAGCGTGTCGAAGTTTTTCGACACGCTCGCGCTTTTTTATTTTCTTACTTGTTTTCCTGGTCTCCCACATCCATCGGGTATTTCCGCATATAGGAGAGAAGCTCGTCCACCGTGGTAAATGCCAGGCCGGTCACGGTATCCGCCGCACCATAATAAATGGTGATACGGCCGGTGGCCGGGTCAGTCAGGGTGGCGCAGGGGAAGGTGACGTTGGGCACATCGCCGGTCAGCTCATACTGCTCCTCCGGTCCAAATACGTAAAACCTGCCCCGCTCCTTCACGATCCAGGGCCGGTCGATATCCAGCAGGGCCGTGCCGAAACGGTACACAAAGCCGTTGCAGGAATTCAAAACGCCGTGGTAGATCATCAGCCAGCCTTCGTCCGTCTCAATGGGGGTAGGGCCAGGGCCGACTTTCTTAGACTGCCAGCCGTTGGCCGTACCGAACAGCCAGCGGTGCTTGCCCCAATAGATCATATCGGGGCTTTCGCTATAGAACACGTCCCCAAAGGGAGTGTGGCCCGTATCGCTGGGACGGCTGACCATCGCGTAGTTGCCGCCGATCTTCCTGGGAAACAGTACGCCGTTGCGGTTGTAGGGAAGAAAAGCGTTTTCCAGCTGGTAGAACTTTTTAAAATCAAAGGTGTAGCCCACGCCGATAGTGGGACCGTGATAACCGTTGCACCAGGTGATGTAATATCTGTCCTCAATGAAGCAGACGCGGGGATCATAGCGGTATTCCTTGCGCGTCACATCCTTTTCGCCTTCAAACACGATGGGGTCATGGTTAATCTCCCAATGGATGCCGTCTTTGGAAAAACCGGCAAAAATATCCATTTCCACGCCGCGATTGTCGCAGCGGAACACACCGGCGTAGGCGTCGCCGTAAACCACCACGGCGGAGTTGAAAATGCTGTTGGAGGTGGGGATGGCGTCCCGCTTGATGATGGGGTTCTCGGTATAGCGCCAAACGGGCTTGTCATATCCCGCGGGCTTGTCCTGCCAGGGCATGTTCGGCAGCGCGGGTCTTCCGATAATTTTGGCCATAGGGTTCAAAACTCCTCTCTTTATTTATGGGACCACTGATTAACCCGGCGGCCCCTTACACGCAGGGCCGGGTCTCCCCTGCTTTTGCCTTTATTATACCAGCACAGCGCCCGGAAAGAAAGGGAAAAAAGAAAATTCCGGAAAAAATCGTAAGATCCTCCGGAATTTCATGAAAATGGTTTCCTATTTTTTCCCTCGCTGTAAAACCTCCATCGGCACATTCAGCGCTCTGGCAATGGCGTAAAGCTGCCGAAATTCCTCAGAAGGCTCCTGGTTCAGCAGCTCCTGGATCCTTTGAGCGGGAATACCGGTGCGGATAGACACATCATTAACAGACATCCCCAGCCGCTTTAAAAGTTCAAGCGGGAATGAAGCGCTTCCCTGAGACGCCGCTTTCTTCCCCGCCTTGGAAGCGTTAATCTGCTCATCTCGGAAATAGGCCCAGGGGGAAGAGCCGGTAGCCCTCTTAAAAGTGAGGGGAAACGCCAGCTTTTTCTCTTTGCAGTCCTGCGCGGTGGGCATCCGATGATGCTCCTCATAGAATTGGCGGTATTCCTCTACGATTGTTTCCTTATCCTTCCGTTTGCTGGACTTGGGGGAGTTTCGTTTTGCAGTCAATTCCGGATGTTCCCCCCGGAGATATTGGCCGGGAGTGGTGCCGGTCAGCTTTTTGAAAGTGGCCATGGTGGGCAACCCGTGCTGAGAGTTCATCTCATCCATACGGGGCGCCCTGTTATTTTTCTGATAGAATTTTTCGATTAGCTCTGTAATACTTGTCTGTGTGTAACGCGCCATAATAGACACTCCTCCCTTTCATCCGCATGCCATGTTGTTTGCTATGCGTTAAAATATCGCACGATCCGCCTGCCCGCCAAAACCACACGACGGTCGAACATATTACACATTTATTATATCAATGTAAAAAGGAATTTGCAACAGATTTTTGACGATTTATAAAATAGATTTCCCTTTTTTCGATATTGCCGCGCTCTCTCAAGAGGGAAAGATAATTCTCGAAGAAGCACTTTTTAGATGATTTTTTAATACTAAAATTACACAATTTATCGAAAATTTCTGTCTGCGAAAGATGTATAATTATAACTGCCCTTGACAGGCGGCTCCCCGTTATAACAACAGCGAAAATAACCATTGTTGATTCAGAGTGGAATCCACCGTCGGGAAGCCCGTCTCTGCTTAGCAACAGCAGCTGCATTGCACTCACTGCGATCGGAAGCGAATTTTACAGTTTCACCATTCCGCGCCAAAGGGGGCTTTTCATTTGCTGCCTTTTTTGATATAATGAAATTTATTGTCAGAAAAGAAACGGGAGAGGATTTTTTATGAGCGAAAACAGATCAGAGCAAAACAAAATGGGTACCGCCCGTATGCTGCCCCTGATTTTTTCCATGGCACTGCCGGCCATGTTCTCCATGTTGGTGCAGGCTCTGTATAATGTTGTGGACAGCTATTTTGTTTCGCAGATCAGCGAAAAGGCTCTGGCTGCCGTATCCCTGGCATTTCCCCTTCAAAATCTGCAGATCGCCTTTGCGGTAGGCACCGCTGTGGGCGTCACCTCACTGATCTCCCGACGGCTGGGCCAGGGGCGCAGGGAGGAAGCCAGCTCCGCCGCCGCTCACGGAATTGTGCTGGGTATCCTGACCTCGCTGGTGTTTGCCATATACGGCGCGTTTTTCACCACGCCGTTTTTCCGGCTGTTTGAGTCCGACCCGGAGATCATCCGGATGGGCGACCAGTACATTTCCGTCTGCTGTATTTTCTCTTTTGGCTGCTTCATATCGGTCATGCTGGAAAAGACCCTCCAGGCCACCGGCAACATGATCTGGCCCATGATCTTTCAACTGGTGGGCGCGGTGACCAATATCGTTTTGGACCCGGTGTTTATTTTCGGATATTTCGGTATGCCCGCCCTGGGAGTGACCGGCGCGGCTATTGCCACGGTGGGCGGACAGATCGCCTCTATGATCATCAGCATTATTGTCGTTGTTTTGCGGGAACACGAAATTAAGGTCACCCCGCGGGGGTTCCGGTTCCGCTGGGACACCGTAAAGAACATTTACGCAGTGGGTTTGCCAGCCATTGTAATGCAGGCCATTGGCACAGTGATGAACGTTGCCATGAACGGTATTTTGTCCACTTTCTCCACCACCGCTTACACCGTGTTTGGGCTATACTTCAAGCTACAGTCCTTTGTATTTATGCCCGTGTATGGGCTGACCCAAGGTCTGCTCCCCATCATGGGCTACAACTACGGCGCCCGGAATAAAAAGCGGCTGATGTCCGCCATGCGCCAGGGCTGCATGATCGCGCTGGTCATTATGGCCATCGGCATGCTGGTATTCCTCCTTCTGCCCAATCAGTTACTGGGTATTTTCAATCCCTCTCCCGAGCTTTTGGAGATTGGCGTTCCCGCCCTGCGGACCATCTGCACCTGCTTTCTGTTTGCCGCCTTGGGGATCGTGTCCTCCACCATGTTCCAGGCTGTGGGCCGCGGCACTTACAGCTTGATCATTTCCCTGATGCGCCAGCTGGTGGTGCTGGTACCCGCTGCCTGGATTCTGGCAAGGACCACCGGTAACGTAGGCGCCGTGTGGTGGGCCTTACCCATTGCGGAAACTATTTCCCTGCTGGCAAGCATTCTCTTCTTCCTGCGGCTTTACAAGACGGAAATCAGCTGCCTGGAAACCGTAAGGGAGCGATGACCGGTGGCAAAGCTTTCCAAAGAATTTTTAGAGCGGTGGAACGAGGTCCGGCCTTTGGTGGTCCCGCGCCTTTTTGAAGCGGCACAAAGCCGCCCGCACCCTTTGGGGGGACGCCTTGCTGACGGCCTTTGCTGGGGGAAACTGCCCGGTGAGGAAAACAGTCCTACCAGCAAAAGCGTCCCGGACCTTATACCCCTCGGACCAGCTTGGCTTTCCCTGCTACACCGCCGCAGCCGCTTTCCGCCGAAACAAGTATTTCGGCCTGTATCCCAGCCGTATCCACACCAAAAAGGACACGGTGCTTCAAGAAGAAAACACCCGGCTTCTCCGGGACGGCTGCAAACAGAAAGCCCCCGCGCGTTTTTACAGAAACAGCGGAGGCTTTTCCCTTTATTTAATTGGTTTTGCGCCGTCAAGCCGACAGCGGGCTAAGTATGCTTGCCTTGCATTGCCGGAACAAGCTCCGCCAAACCGCAGGCCTTTCACCGGAACGTAAGGGGTGTCGTGGTCACTCTGCCAGCGCCCGGGTAAGCCAGGCATCCGCAATATCCAGCGCCAGATACAGGCCTTCCTTCTCGCTGGTTTTTACGATCTGCTTCCGGGTGCGAATCTCCGGATCCGTATACATCAGCTGCACTGTTACCTTATCCGCCACATCCAGATCGCCCACCTTTTTCTTGCTCTTGACGTCGATCTTGATCACGTATTTGTCTTTCATGCTCCCAAAGTAGATGGTGTCGCCGGAGCGCACCAGAGGCTTCCCCTTATAGGTAGGGAAATTTCCCTTTTCCGGGGTTTCTTTCCCTTTTGTGTTTTTTTGTTCGTTCAAAAAATCACCGTACTTTCATAATTTAACCGCAAAATATTATTCACCCAAATAAGAGCGCACCATCGCTTTTAAAAGCTCATCGCGGTCAACGCGGCGGATCAAGCTCCGGGCGTTGTTGTGGGTGGTAATATAGGTGGGATCCTCACTCAGCAGATATCCCACGATCTGACTGATGGGATTATACCCCTTCTCCTTCAGCGCGTCGTACACCGTCAACAGGATGCGCTTCATATCCGCTTCCCGAACCTCGTTTAGGGAAAACGTAATTGTGCTGTTATCTTCCGCCATGTGGAACACCTACCTTTCTTTCCAATTTATCATACAGTATATTTCTGTGGATTGCAAGCTTTTTTCTTGCGGCAGCTCCACACAATTGCGCAGAAGCGCCGCCTTAGCCCCGCAGGGCCGCTCCAATGGCGCCCAGTCGATCCACAATGCCGTCCACCACGGGCTGAACCTCTTCCTTCGACAGTGTCTTTTCCTGAGAGGCAAAAGCAAACCGCAGCGTCAGGCTGTTCCTGCCGTTCTGGGAGAAGGAATCGATCAGGCTTACGCCGGTGAGCAGCCCGCTTTCCACCTGCTCCCAAGCAGGAGTCAGATCACCATATTTTACGCCATTCGGCAGAGAAAGGGAAAGGTCGATATCAATGCCGGGAAACTTGGAAGGCTCCCGGTAAGCCAGATCCTTACCGGTGATAGCGGCAAAAGCATCCATATCGATCTGGGCGCAGACGATTGCGGCCTTGCGGTCCAGATTTTCCAGCACGGCGGGGTGCAGGGTGCACATCCACCCCAGCTTTTCACCGTTTGCGGCGATCTCCGCCGTATTTCGGGGATGCTGCCAGCTGTGGCAGGGGGCAGCGTTTTGGAAATCCAATTCTACCCGCTTGATTTCCCGGCCCAAGGTCCGCACCATTTCCGCCAGCTGGAGATAAAGCTCCTTTTCGCTTTGCGCGCGGCTATATAGCGCCACGCCCAAGACCTTACGCTCGTCGCAGTCCCCGTTTTCCCGCCTGCCCTGACAGACCCGGCCGATTTCAAAAATGCCGAATTCCGGGGCGTAAGACTTGTTCTCCTGCACAAAGGAAAGCAGTGTGGGACCAAGATTGGTCCGCAAAGTCTCCAGATCTGGGGATTGGGGACTTAAAAGCTTTACATTTTCCTCCAGTCCGATCCCCAGCTCTCGGCATTTCTTGGCGTCAAACCAGATATAGGAGTGGACCTCGTGCAGGCCGTAACGCTGCACAAGGATATCCTTTGCAAAATTGTCGGATTTATTTGCTGCGCTTTTCTTTCTGGGATACAGGGGGCTTAAGGTGGTGGAAATCTCAAAATTGTCATAGCCGTAGATTCTGGTGATCTCCTCGATGATGTCCGCCTTGATGGTCACATCCTTGGTGGCCCGCCAAGAGGGGACCTCTACCCGGAACAACTCCCCGTCGTACTCAGCCTCAAAGCCCAGGGAACGCAGGGTAGCTAAAATCCGATCGTTTCCGATTTCAATGCCGGTGTACCGGTCTACATAGGCCTTGTCAAAAGACAGGGAAACATGGGGGTACTGCCGGACGGAAATGTCTGTCAGCCGGGAAATGACCTGGGCGCCCGGGTCGATCTCCAGAAGCAGCTTCATAAACCGGCCAATGGCAGGTACCGTCATTTCCGGATCCAGGGTTTTTTCATAGCGCATGGAGGCGTCTGTGCGCAGGCCCAGCCGGGTGGAGGACCGCCGAATGCAGGCACCGTCGAAATTGGCGGATTCCAGCAGCAGACTGTCGGTGTTGTCCTCAATTTCAGACGCCAGGCCGCCCATAATCCCGGCCACGGCCACAGGCTCCCCCTTGGAGCAGATCATCAGGGTGTTTTCATCGATCCGCCGCTCAGCGCCGTCCAGGGTCTGGAAGGTAAAGGACTTGTCGAAGCGCTTTACCTCGATGGAATCCACCTTCGCGCAGTCAAAGGCGTGCATGGGCTGGCCCATTTCCAGCATCAGATAGTTAGTCAGGTCGGCCAGCAGGTTGATGGCCCGGCTGCCGCAGTAAAACAGACGGATACGCATGTCCACCGGGCTGATCTTTTTCTGAATGTTCCGCACTTTTAAGCCGGTGTAGCGGTAGCAGTGCTCCTTGTCCTCCACCTGAATAGAAATGGGAGGCAGGGTATCAAAAGCGGACAGATTGACGGTTTCCAGGGGGAGAAGCTCCCGGCCAGTGAGGGCCGCGAATTCCCGGGCAATTCCGTAATGGCCCCACAGGTCGGGCCGGTTGGTCAGGGACTTGTTATCCACCTCGAACACCGTGTCCCGGATGGCGTAGACCTCGGTGATATCCCGGCCTACCGGGGCATCCTCGGGAAGTTCCATCAAGCCGGAATGATCGGCGGAAATGCCCAGTTCCTTCTCAGAGCAGCACATGCCGTGGGATTCATACCCGGCAATCTTGGCGCAGCCGATGTCCATGCCGCCCACCCGGCCGCCTTCCTTGACAAAGGGTACCAACAGGCCTTCCCTCACGTTGGGCGCACCGCAGACAACGTCGTAAATCTTGTCCCCGCCGTCCACCTTCAGCAGCTGGAGCTTTTGGGAATCGGGGTGCTTTTCCACGGAAAGTATTTTTCCAACTACCACATCCTTCAGGCCGCCACCCATGTGATAAACATCCTCCACCTCGGCGGTGGAAAGGGTGAAACGGTGGATCAGGGCTTCCAGATCCAGACCGGAAAGGTCTACAAAATCGCCGATCCAATTCATTGATATCAACATGTAGATTTACCCCCTTTATTCGTGCTTGAACTGGCTTAAAGCCTTTAGGTTCCCGCTGTTTAGGTCCCGGATGTCCTTGACGCCGTACTTCATCATCACCAGCCGAGTCAGGCCCAGGCCAAAGGCAAAGCCGGTATATTCTTCAGGGTCGATGCCGCCTTCCCGCAAAACATTGGGGTGGATCATCCCGCAGGGGCAAAGCTCCAGCCAGCCAGAATGGTGACAGGACGGGCACCCCTCGCCGCCGCAGATCAGGCAGGAAACGTCCAGCTCAAAGCCAGGCTCCACAAAGGGAAAGAAACCCGGACGCAGGCGGACCTTTACGTCCCGCTCGAACACTTCAGACAGCATGGTTTTCATAAAGTAAATCAAATTGGAAATGGAAACGTTCTTGTCCACCATCATACCCTCCATCTGGAAGAATGTGGTTTCGTGGCTGGCGTCGGTGGCTTCATTCCGGAAACAGCGCCCCGGGAACACCGCCCGCAAAGGCGCGCCGTACTTTTTCAAAATGGCGTTTTGCGCGGCGGAGGTCTGGGTTTTCAGCAGTTGGCCGTTATCCAGATAATAGGTGTCCTGCATGTCCCGGGCGGGGTGATCCTTCGGAATGTTCACAGCTTCAAAGCATTCGTAGTCGCTGACAATCTCCGGATAATCCTCCACGGTAAAGCCCATGGAGGAGAAGATTTCCTCCAGCTGCCGCTGAACAATGGTGATGGGATGGTAAGACCCTTCCGGGCGGTTGTATGGCAGAGTGACATCATACTGCTCCACAGAAGCGATCACTGCCTCCTGCTCGGCGGCCCTGACCCTTTCCACCTGCTCGGCAATCTTTTCCTCCACCTGCTTTTTCAATTGGTTGATGTGCTGGCCCAGTTCTTTTTTCTGGTCCGCGCTCACATCCTTCAAGCTTTTGAGCAGTTCGGTCACAGAGCCCTTTTTGCCCAGGTAAGCCACCCGCAGCTTTTCCACGGCGTCGCGGCTTTTCGCTTCCTCCAACTCCCGCTCAAAGGCCTTTTGCAGGGTTTCGATTTTTTCCTTCATGTGTCCGGTCCTTCCTTCTTTTCCTGTTTTCTATGGGACAAAAAAATTCGCCCCATCCGTCCATGGGGCGAAGCATACTGCCGCGCGGTACCACCCAAGTTCAGAAAGCGGTTTTACAACCGCCTTCCCTCATCCTGCCGCCTATAACGTGGCGTTCTCCGTCAAAGCCTACTCTGTCCAGCTAAAAAAGCTCGGCGTTTCAGTCCTGCCGCTCCAAAAGGAACTTCCCCCCGCGCCCTGCGTCCGCGCTTCCAGCCAACGGCGCGGATTCTCTGTATACCGGCCTGCGGGAGTACTTTCTTTCTTCTCAGCGTGTATTGCTGATTCTATCACAATTCTCTCCATTTTTCAAGAGCTTTTCCGCAAAACTCAAAACCTTTCTATACTAAAATTCATCTGTGTAAAAATCTATAAAAGGTCCCGTTGTGCCCGGCGAAAAAGTGTGTTATAATAATTAAAAATCGCTGTCGGCTGGGAAAGGATGGAATTAAATGGGCGATGTGTTTCTGGAACGCTTGGTGAAAAAAAGAACGGAGACTTCAGATATTCTGCTTTACGTAGGAATCCTTTTGGGGATCGTTGTGGTGAGCGGCATCGGCTTTGTGCTGGGCTTTCTCGTTTTCGGCGTTCCTACCCTGACCCTGCTGATCGCGGCGGCGGCAGTGTTTGGCGGCTACAAGCTGATCAGCATGCGCATGCTGGAATATGAGTACAGCCTAACCAACGGCTACGTTGCCGTTGATAAAATCATGAACCGCTCCACCCGCAAGCGAATGACCGCGTTTGAGTGCGATTCCTGTGAGGATATCGGCCCCTATGCCGGCAATGAGGAGCGTTTGAAAAACCGCTCCTTCGACACGCGAATCTTTGCCACGGAGTTTGGTGACCATCGCGGCTCCTGGTACATGATCGTCCGGGGGAAAAATACTGGGAAAACCCTGGTGGTGTTCGATCCTGATGAAGAATTTCAGGAAGCTCTGAAAAAATTTATTCCCCGTCAGCTTCGGTTTGAGAAGTTTGGCAGGAGCTAATTAAAGCGGCCCGCCTGGAATATTTCCAGGCGGGCCATTTTTGTCCGGTTCAGGCTGCGCGCCTGTTTTTGTCGTAGCGCGCTTATGCAAAAGGGATGTGTCCCAGTTGGGTTATTTTTTTTGAACCACCGGCTCCCGTTTTATTCCCGCGTGATAACGCGGATGCAGCCGTATATAGAAAGACGGTCTTTCACTTTGCTCACGCCTTCCTTAACGCATCGGCTTCCCGCCGTTCCGCTTTCTCCCGAAACAGGATGGCATTACTCCTCTGCTCGTAATACATATCTGTCAAAAGCCGCACCTCCCGGCGGCGCAGCAGTTCCCGTTCTGCGTCCCGGGGCTTTTCCTGCTTTAAAAGTTCCAGCCTTTCACGGACTCGCTGGCATTCCCGGCGCGCGGTTTCCTCCAGCCGCCGATAATCAAAGGGTTCGCAGGGGGCGCTCCAGCCCCCAATCTGTGTTTCCTGACAATTCATTTTCTGGCCTCCAATTACACCCGCAAAACTTCTTTTTGCGGAAGTTCTATTTTTAGGTTACATCATTAAACTGAAATTGTCAAGGGATTTTTAAAAAATAAACTTCATTTTATTGAAGTTTATCTATTGACTTCTTTCTTTGCATCGGGTATAATATTTTTGATAAAAACCGTATACAGGGGGCGGAAATCGTTTATGAACCTGGAAATTATCAATCGCCTAAAACGGGAAAAGGGGCTGACCAACGCCAGCCTGTCGAAGCTTTCCGGCGTTACGCAGAGCACACTGGACAAAATTACCGCGGGAATTAACACCAACCCAAAGCTGTCCACCTTGGAGGCCATCTGCCGGGCACTGGGCTGTCGGCTGTCCGATCTGGAAGAGGCACCTAAAGGCGGCGTGGAGGTCAGCGGCGCCGAACTGGATCATTTGAAAAAGTACCGGGTGCTGGATGTATTCGGCAAGCGGGCTGTAGACGCCGTGTTGGACGCGGAACATGACCGCATGACTCATATCGTAGAGCGGGAGCAAAAGGGCTGGATTACCTATATCAACTGTTACGACCTGGCCGTGTCCGCCGGCACCGGTGAGCCTTTGGGCGATACTTATTATACTAACAAGCTGGAAATCCCCACCGAGCGGGTGCCGGACAACGCCCACTACTGTGTGCGCGTCAATGGGAGCAGCATGGAGCCGGCCTACCGGGACGGGGACATTGTGTTTGTGGAACGGCTGGACAGCTCAGTTCGGGAAGGGGAAATCGGCGTGTTCGCCTTAAACGGCGAAGGGTACATTAAACGCCTTGGCCACGGGAAGCTGATTTCCTTAAATCCCGACTATGAACCCATCCCCGTCCGGGAGTTTGACGATCTCCGCTGCCAAGGCAGGGTGCTGGGGAAGGTCTGAGCAGGAGGGAAAGCATCTCCTTCCCAGTTCCAGCAGAGCTTTGCTTTGTGGATATGCACCGAATCGGCGGAGCTTCATAAAATAGGTAAGAAAGCGGCGCTGGTCCCGGGGTGCGGTTTCAGCAAATCTGAAAGGCGGCCGAAGCCGAGGCGGGAATCCTGGCCGTTTTAACCAAAGGAGGAGATTCCATGCCTGAAAATGAAAGTGCTCCCGAAATGGAAAGTCGGGATTACTTCAAAGAAGCGGTCTGCATCGACGCCATGAGGATTTACGACTCGTGCTCCGATAAGGATTGCCTGGAGGACATAAGGGTGTTGTTCCCGCCGGAACGGCAGGCGCAGGTGGATTGCGCCACCAATGTGCGAATCAAGGATGTGGACGTGATTACGGTGTATGTAGACCTGCAGCCGATCCCGTTCAACAAGGGCTTTTACTCCGTGGATATGACCTTCTTCTTCGACGTCACCGTGGAGTTGTTCGGCGGTCCGGCATCCTGCCCGGTTCCTGTCTGCGGTGTATCCGTGTTCAACAAAAAGGTGGTCCTCTACGGCAGCGAGGGAAATGTAAAAATGTTTACCTCCGGCCAGTGCGCCGATGATGCGGACACCCAGGATGGCCGTGTGCTTCCAAAAGCCACGGTGCAGGCGGCAGAACCGGTGGCTCTTTCCGCTCGGCTGTGTGACAGGCCCCTGTGCAGCTGCGAGCCGTACTGCCGCATCCCGGACCGGATCTGCCAGCGGTATGGCGGGGAATTTGAGATTCATCCTCAGCGGAACTACGTATACGCCACCATCGGCCTGTTCACCATTGTACAGATCGTGCGCAACGTACAGATGCTGATTCCCGCTTACGATTTCTGCGTGCCGGAAAAGGAGTGCGTCACTTCCAGCGACAATCCATGCGATCTGTTCCGGCGGATTGATTTCCCCACCGACGAGTTTTTTCCGCCCCGGGCTTCCGATCTGGGCGATGGCGGCAGGTGCTGTAAATAAGCTGGGAAACCAGTCGGAAAGCGCCGTGAGAAAGCAGTTTATAGCGGCGCCCTAAGAAATACGGCTCTTCGGGAATCACCCGAGGGGCCGCGTTTTTGATTTCGCTCAACGCCAATCTTGCAAAATTATCCGGTGCCACACTTACATTTGAATCAAAAAAGTGCTATACTATTATTATACAAGAAAATTGGAAACGGTAGAGCCGGACAGAAAGTGGGGTAACATGATGTATCAGACAGGCGATTTGATCGTATATGGCAGTACGGGAGTGTGCAAGGTGCGGGAGATCAAGGAGCAGAGCTTCCCCACCACCGGAGAAAAGCGGCTGTATTATGTGCTGGCACCATTGAGCGGAGACTGTGTGATCTCCACGCCGGTAGATTCTGACAAGGTATTTATGCGGCCCATCATCTCTCGAGAGGAAGCGGAACGGATCATCGAGCGCATCCCGCACATCCACGCTCAGGTATTTTACAGCCGGGTTTCCCGGGAACTGAGCGAGCACTACGAGGCCATTTTAAAAAGCCATAGTTGTGACTCCCTGCTGGAACTCACCATGTCTATTTACGCCAAAAAACAGGCACTGTTAAACAGCAAGCGAAAGTTTGGCGCGGTGGACGAGCGCTTCCTCAGACGAGCGGAAGACCTGCTGTTTGGCGAGCTTGCCGCCGCTCTGGAAATTTCCCGGGATCGGGTGCAGGATTACATCGCGTCCCGCGTGGAAAACCAAAAGGCAGGTTGATCTCCGCGCAAAAGTGAATAGTGGATCCGGCGGCTCCCGCTTCTCTCAAATTGACTTTTCCACAGGATATAGGTATACTGATCTAGAACCTGTGGGAATCGTAAGAAACGGGAGTTGATCATTTTGAGAATTATAGAAATCGCGGGGCTTCGATTTGGAGAGGGCCTGCCGAAAATTTGTGTACCTCTTACCGGCGAAAGCGCCCCGGCCCTATTGGGGGAAGTCCAAAGGGCCAGGGACCTGCCTGCGGATTTGTTTGAATGGCGGATGGACAGCTTTTTCGGAAGTTTTTCAGAAACCCTGGATATGCTGGAGCGGGAGCTTTTGGGGAAACCTCTGCTCTGCACCATGCGCACGAAGGCCGAGGGCGGCGAGGGAAACCTGCCGCCGGACGGGTATGAGGTGTTTTTATCCGGTCTGCTGGATCGCGGCGGATTTCAGCTGCTGGACGTGGAGCTTTCCTGCGGGGAAGGTCGGGTCCGGCGGCTGGTGGATAAGGCCAGGTGTAGAGGGGTCGGCGTGGTGATTTCCCGCCACGATTTTGAAAAAACGCCGTCGGAGGAAGAAATATTTCGCACACTGGTCCGTATGAAAGATCTGGGAGCGGATCTGCCGAAAATGGCGGTGATGCCCCGGGAACCGAAAGATGTTCTGACGCTGCTGTCCGCCACCCTGCGGGCCGCAAACGCCGTGGGACCGGTGGTCACTATGTCTATGGGAAGCCTGGGCAGGCTGAGCCGGGTCAGCGGCGGACTGTTTGGCTCCTGCATGACCTTTGGGGCAGGGGAAAGCAGCTCCGCGCCGGGACAGATCAATGCGGAGGATTTGAAAGCTATTTTAGAGGATCTGAACCCCTGGGAAAAGGAGACGGCGCAATGAGCGGAAGCGGAAAAAACGACATCGACAGCCTGCTGGAATCCATGTTCCGTGGCGGCAGGCTGAATTTGAAAAAGGCCGAGACGGCCGGGAAAGCGGCAGACTATACGGGCGATGCGATTTCCGACTCTTTGGGGAAAAGCCTGGAACAGCTTACCAAGGAAACTCAGGCAAGCCTTGCCGACCTGGATCACCAATTGAAGCAGGATGGGATGGAAAGCAGTTCAGCGGGCAACGGCGGCAATGCCGCAGATTTAGACGCGGCTTTTGCCCGCGCCCGGCAGGAAGCCGGGGAGCAGGTGCTGGGACAGGAAGAATTTCTTTCCGCTCTCACTATTGCGTTCAAACGCCCTTTTGTGGCGGGAAACGGCGGAAACGTTCCGCTTGGCCGCTGTCTGGTTCTGGGTAAGTCCGGTACCGGCCGTCACACCGCATTGACGGTTTTGGCCGGTTCCCTGGCTCGGCAGGGCGTGCTGAAAAGCCCCAAGCTAGCCTTCCTTGACTTGGACCGATATGGGGAGCCCGGCTCGGAAAAGCTGTTCCTCCAAGACTTATACGCAGCACTGAAAAGCGGGGTCTGCGGACTGGTATTTGAGAATTATGAAGGATGCCATCCCTCGATCCTGCCGCTGATCTCCGCTTTGTTTCGGCAGGGGGAAGCCCCTCTTTCCGGCCGGTATGCCGAGCAAAAGGGGATGCTGGTGGAGATCGGCTCCGCCCTGGTGCCTGGCGCTGTGTCCACCCTGTCGGTGGCGAGAAAATACCTTTTCCTGCTGACGGACCGGGACGAATCCAAGCTGGCGGACGCTTTTGGCATGCCGTTTTTATCGGCAATGGACGACCTGTGCGAAACCCGGCCCTTTGCCCCGGAAGCTTTGGCGGCCGTATCGGAAAGGCTTCTGGAGAAACTGTGCCAGCGTGTAAAAAACAAGCTTGGTTTTTCCGTGACCTGGGAAGCCTCTGCCGTGCAGACTTTGGTGGCGGCGTGTCCCCCCGGTCAGGGAGTACTTCCGCTGGCAGAGGAAACAGACCGCCTATACCGACTATTCAGTGAAGCGAAGCTGAAACAGGGCTTGGAAAATCTGACCGGCGAGATCTCCGGGGAGCAGGGCAGGCTGGTCGCCCGCTGCGAACAGGCGGGGCATGTCTTGGTGCTGGAATCCGCCGAGGACGGTGCCGCCGTCCGGGAGAAAGCGGTTCAAGACATAAAGCAGGAGCTTTCTGAGATCGTAGGCCTGCGGAAAGTGAAAGAGTACATTCTTTCTCTGGAGGACAATTTCAAAATCCAGCAGCTCCGGCGGGAAAAGGGCTTGAAAACGGAATCCCCCTCAATGCACTGCATTTTTACTGGGAACCCCGGCACGGGCAAAACCACCATGGCGCGCATTTTCTCCCGGTATTTGAAGGCCATCGGCGTACTGGCCGGAGGGCAGTTGATTGAGGTGTCCCGGGCGGATCTGGTGGGCCGGTATGTGGGCCACACCGCGCCGTTGACCCAGAAAGCCGTCCAGTCGGCGCTGGGTGGTGTGCTGTTTATTGATGAAGCCTACTCCCTGTTCCGGGGAAAGGATGACAGCTTTGGCCTGGAAGCCATCGATACTCTGGTGAAGGAAATGGAGGACCACCGGGACGACCTGGTGGTGGTTCTGGCCGGGTATTCCCGCGAAATGGAAGAATTCCTCACCGCCAATTCCGGGCTGCGGTCCCGGTTCCCCAATGTGATCGAGTTCCCAGACTACACCGCCGGAGAGCTTTTGGAGATTACGAAAAGCATCGTAAAGGGCAAGGGCTACCGGCTGGATCCCGCCTGCTGCCAGCCACTGGAAGCGTATTATGAGGCCATGCAGCAGGAAGGCGATCCCCGGACTAACGGCAACGGGCGCATGGCCCGGAACAAGGTGGAGGAAGCGGTGCTCAACTGCTCCCGCCGGAACTTAAACACCCCTGAGGACCAACGGGATTTAGAGCTACTCCTTCCGGAGGATTTTTCGCTTCTTTAAAATAGGCTCCCGCTTGGAAATTTTCTCTTTTCTTTTAGCGCTTGTCGGCGTATAATGATAAAAAGCGGCGAAGGGAGAAAACGGCATGATTTTTGAATGGAAAAACAGCAGGTTTTCCGCGAAAGTGGACTCACTAGGCGCGCAGCTCGTTTCCTTAAAGGGGACGGACGGCTTTGAATACCTGTGGACCGGCGATCCGGATTACTGGAAGGGCCAGGCCCCGGTGCTTTTCCCCATTGTGGGTGCCTTGCGAAACGGAAAAGCCACAATCGGCGGGGAATGGTTCGAAATGGGCCAGCACGGCTTTGCCCGCCACCGGGAGTTTTCCCTGGCAGAGCGGTCGGCGGAAACTATTTCTCTGCGGCTTTCCGCGGACGCGGAAACAAAAAAGCTGTACCCCTTTTCCTTTTCCCTGACCGTTTCCTATACCCTGATGGAAACAGGCTATATCACCGCTTTCTCCGTGGAAAATACCGGTGAGGAGTCTCTTCCCTTTGCGGTGGGCGGTCACCCGGGCTTCAACATTCCTGTGAACGAAGCGGCCGCCTTTGAGGATTACATCATCCGGTTCGAGAAGCCGGAATTCCAACGGTGTCCCGGCATTGTAGAGGGCCAGGGGCTGATCGACCCGGAGACTTCGTCCTTCACCCTGGAAAACAGTGCGGAAATCCCTTTAAGGCATGAGCTTTTTTACCATGACGCGCTTATTTTTGAGGGCCTGCGTTCCAAAAAGGTGCAGGTGGTAAACAGGACTACCGGCAAGGGAGTAGAGATGGATTTCTCCCGATTTCCTATGCTGGGGATATGGTCCGCAAAAAATGATGGCCCCTATGTATGCCTGGAGCCGTGGACCGGCTGCGCTACCCGCACGGACGAAGGAAATGAATTTGAAAAGAAAAAGGGGATGGCCTTCCTGGCTCCCGGAGAAAAGGCGGACTTCTCCTTTTCTGTGGCGATCCTGTAGAGAAAGCTCCCGTAAGAAACTCGGAAGGAAGTGTGGGACTGACATGTCGGATTGGAAGGAACTGCAGCGGCAGGTATATCAAAACAAAGTGGATCACCATTTTAACGTGACGGATATCAGCGAGGAATTCTGCCTGCTCCACGGAGAGCTGGCGGAGGCCTACGATGCCTACTTGAAGAAAAAATCGGATTTGGGGGAAGAATTGGCGGATGTGGCCATTTATCTGCTGGGCCTGGCGGAGATCCTCCATGTGGATCTGGAAGCGGAGATTCTGCGAAAAATGGAAATCAACCGCAACCGCCGCTACGAAATGGTGGACGGCGTCTTGCGCCGGATCGATGATTGACCCGATAGACGTGATCAGCCCCCAAAAAATTGCACTGTGCATTTGGGCGCCCTTTGGCAGGGCGCCTTTTCTATTGTTCCAAAAAGGAAATTCTAGCCAAAAAGTGAAAAGGAAATAGAAGCAAATTCAGCGTTTCGACAAAGAGTTTTTTTGAAAAAACTCTTTCCTTTTTTTGCTCTTTTTGTATAATAGTGAAAGCCTTGGAAATCGCCCTGCCGGGCTGTGGAAGGACGTGGGCCGAAACTGAGTGGAATGCGCGAGGATGGGAAAGAGAGGTCGCTTATGTTTCAATTAAAGTGGGTTTGGAAGCGGATGGAGAGCTTCCGAAAGCGGTACATTTTTGCCCTATGCTCCACGGCGCTGCTGGCGGTGGCGGTGCTGGGGAACTCCATGATCACTGCCAACATTATGGATACGGTGTTCAAGCCTTTGCAGGAAACCGGTGCGGTGACCCAGGCGGACATTCAACGGCTGGGCATGCTGGTGGCCCTTCTGATCGGGTGGACCTTGTTCCGCACCGGGTTTGGGTATCTTTCCATCATGACCTACGAAACCTGCTCGCAAAAGTTGATTTTTGAGCTGCGGCGGGACTTGTACCAAAACATGCAGGAACAGGACCAGGCGTTCTTTTCCAAAAACCGTACGGGCGATTTGATGACCCGGCTGACCGGCGATATGGACATGATCCGCCATGCGGTCTGCTGGGTGATTCGCCAGCTGATCGACTGCACCGTGCTGTTCTTAACTACATCCATTACATTTTTGGTGACAGACTGGCTTTTTGCCCTGTGCATGCTTGCGGTGACACCTTTTATTTTTCTGATTACCTTCCTGTTCTCCAAGAAGGTACACCCCTTGTATGTGGACCTGCGAGAGAAACTGTCCCGGCTGAATACCCAAGCTCAAGAAAACATTGCGGGAAACCGGGTGGTCAAGGCCTTTGCCCGGGAGGACTACGAAATACGCCGGTTTGATGAGAAGAACCAGGATTACAAGGAGGCAAATAAAACGGCTTCTCTGTTGTGGCTGAAGTACAGCCCCTATATTGACTGCCTGTCCCAGTCGCTGTCCATTGCGGTGCTGCTGGTGGGCGGCATATTCTTGATCATAGGCCGTATTTCCATCGGCACCTTTACGCTGTTCAATTCCCTTTCCTGGACGCTGACCAACCCCATGCGAATGCTGGGAATGCATCTGAACGATCTGCAGCGCTTTTTTGCCAGCTCCAATAAGATCATCGAGTTATATTATGCCAAGTCCACCATCGCTACCCGGCCGGACGCCGTTAAGTCACAGGGCAGGGTGAAGGGGGATATCCGGTTCAAGGATGTTTCCCTGACCCTGCACGGCACCCCGATCCTCCGCCATATCAACCTGGAGGTAAAGTCCGGGGAAACGGTTGCCATTATGGGGCCGACCGGCTCGGGTAAAACCTCTTTGATCAGCCTAATCCCCCGCTTTTCCGACGCTACGAAGGGGGAAGTAGATTTGGACGGCATACCGGTTAACCTATATGATTTGAAGGGCCTGCGCTCGGCAATCGGCCTGGCCACTCAGGATGTGTTCCTGTTTTCCGACACGGTGGACGGCAACATTGCCTACGGGGATACCTCCCTTTCCGAGGAGAATGTCAAGCGGTACGCAAAAATGGCCGATGCGGAGGAGTTTGCGGAAAAACTGCCGGAGGGCTTTGACACCGTGATCGGCGAAAGGGGTACGGGATTGTCCGGCGGCCAGAAGCAGCGCATCGCGCTGGCCAGGGCGCTGGCGGTGCGACCTTCGGTGCTGATTTTAGACGATACCACCAGCGCGGTGGATCTGGAAACGGAAAAGTACATTCAGAAACAGCTGACCGGCTTGGATTTTCCCTGCACCAAGATCATTGTGGCCCAGCGGATTTCCACCACCAAGCGGGCGGATAAAATCGTAGTTCTGGAGGACGGCCTAATCACTCAGACAGGCACCCACGAAGAGCTTTCCAAGCGGCCCGGCTACTACCGGGAGGTGTTCCTGCTGCAAAACGGCATGGAAGAGGACACGCCTTCCGCAGTGAAAGAGACTGCAGTTTCCCGGAAAGGAGTGGAATGATCATGGCAAGAAACAGATTTGACGTAGACGAAAACCTGGAAACCCCATTTAACATTAAACATTTGCTGCGAGCGGGGACCTACATTGGCCGGCACAAGAAAAAGATGGTTCTTGCCCTGTTGTATTCCGCCATTTCCGCGGCAAGCGCGCTGGTCGGCCCCCTGCTGGTCCAGCGTGGTATCAACGTGTCCGTGCCGAATCAGGACTATCGGGAGCTGATCCTGCTGTCCTGCGGCATGCTCTGCGCGATTCTGGTATCTATCTTATTTTCCAGAGTCCGTTCTAAATACATGATCGAGGTGGGCCAGGAAATCGTGTACGACATCCGGAAGGATTTGTTTGCACACCTACAAAAGCTTCCCTTCCAGTTTTACGACGACCGCCCCCACGGGAAAATCCTCACCCGAGTCATAAACTATATCAACAACGTGTCAGACGCCCTTTCCAATGGCATTATCAACTTTGTGCTGGAAATTTTTAACCTGGTACTGATTGCGGTGTTCATGTTCCTGTGCGACGTCCGCCTTTCCCTGGTGGTGCTGGCGGGAGTTCCCCTGCTGGTGCTGGTGGTGTTTCTGGTCAAGCCCGCCCAGCGTCGTGCCTGGCAGGACGTTTCCAACAAAAGCTCCAATTTGAACGCATACCTCCACGAAAGCCTGGACGGCATGAAAATCACCCAGGCGTTTACCCGGGAAGAGGAAAACGCCGGCATTTATGACAAGCTTAACAAAAACTGTTACCGGACATGGATGAAGGCCCAGTATACCTCCAATTTGATTTGGGTGTCCGTAGACAACATTTCCACCTGGGTGGTAGGGGCCATGTACCTGGTGGGCCTGACCCTGGTGGGACCTGGGATGCAGATCGGTACCTTGATCGCCATTTCCTCCTATGCTTGGCGCTTCTGGCAGCCCATTTTGAACCTTTCCAACCTGTACAACACCTTTATCAATACGGTGGCGTATTTGGAACGCATTTTCGAGATGATGGACGAACCTGTCACTGTGGACGACGCCCCTGATGCCCAGGAACTTCCCCCCATTACCGGCGCAGTCAAGTTTGACAACGTGACGTTCTCCTACGACGGTACAGTGAACGTATTGGAGCGCTTTACGCTGGATGTGCGGCCCGGGGAAAACATTGCCCTGGTAGGTCCTACCGGCGCAGGGAAAACTACCGTGGTCAACCTGCTTTCCCGGTTTTACAATATCAATGAGGGTAAGATCCTGCTGGACGGCCACGATATTGCCGGAGTGACCCTGCATTCCCTGCGGTCACAGATGGGGATCATGCTGCAGGACAGCTTTATTTTCTCCGGGACCATTATGGACAACATCCGCTATGGCCGCCTGGACGCCACCGACGAGGAAGTGATTGCCGCAGCAAAGACCGTGTGCGCCCACGAGTTTATCAGTCAGATGGAGGACGGCTATAACACCCAGGTCAATGAGCGCGGCTCTCGGCTGTCCCAAGGGCAGAAACAGCTGGTGGCGTTTGCCCGCACTCTGCTCTCCGATCCACGGATACTGGTGCTGGACGAAGCCACCTCTTCCATCGACGCCAAGACGGAGCGGCTGCTCCAGCAGGGACTGCAGGCTTTGCTGAAGGGGCGCACCTCCTTTATCATTGCTCACCGGCTGTCTACCATTAAAAACTGTGACCGCATTTTGTACATCTCCGACAAGGGGATCGGCGAAATGGGGAATCATCAGGAACTGCTGGACAAAAAGGGCAAATATTACCACCTTTACACGGCCCAAGTTGAAGAGTAAACTGCGTTATTTGGCCAGAACGACTTTGGGTCCGGTCACAGTTTTGAGAAAGTAAAAAAGGGACGCTGTTAATGCAGGCAGCGTCTCTTTTATGTATTTGCAAGAGCATCTCAATACGGATGGCGGCTTTGCTCTTTACCGGGGCAAAAAAAGTATTCTGTTTTGCCGTCCAATTCTATCCGGCGGGTGGAAACACCGAAAATTTTGGCGGGCACGCCGCTGTCAAAGACCTCCCTCGCGGGGCCGAAGTTTCGAAGTACGCCGTTTTCAAAGGCGGCTACGCTGTCGCTATAGGCAAAGGCCAGCGGCAGATCATGCAGGACCATCACTATGGTTTTTCCCAGAGCCTTGATTTGGGTGATCAGTTCCATCACTTCAAATTTCTGACCCACGTCCAGGTAAGTGGTAGGCTCGTCCAGAAACAGGATTTCCGCATCCTGGGCCAGCGTCATAGCCAGATACACCCGCTGCCGTTCGCCCCCGGAAAGCTCTGAAAGCTGTTTTTCCGCCAGTTCCTCCGTGCCGGTCCGTCTCATTGCCAAGCGGATGGCTTCTCGGTCGGCAGCTGTCAAGTCGCGGCCAAACGACAAATGGGGATACCGGCCATGGGCGACAAAGCGGTCCGCCCGGATGGCGGGAACGTCCCGCGACTGGGGCAGAAACGCGGCCAGCCGGGCAAACTCCTTTCGGCTATATTCCCGCCGCTCCCGATCCCGGAACAGGATTTTACCCTCAGTAGGAGTCAGCAGGCCGCAGACGGCTCGGAGCAAGGTTGTTTTGCCGCAGCCGTTGGGACCAATCAGGGAAATGATCTGTCCTTCCGGCAGGCGTAAGCTGACCCCATGCAGGACCTCCCTGCCATTGTAACCTGCCCGGAGGTTTTGCAGCTCAATCATGGTTTCCCTCCTTCCAGAGAGACTTTTGCCGATGGGAAGTGCTCCGGTTCCGCTGCCGGAGCAACAAGAACAGGAAAAAAGGGCCGCCAATCAGAGACAGCAAAATGCCCACTGGGATCTCGTACGGCGCGAAAAGAACCCTGCTCAGCAGGTCGCAAAGAGTGACAAAGCCCGCCCCCAGCAAGGCGCTGGCTGCACACAGGGCGCGGTGGGAGCTACCGAACAGCCGCCGGGCAATGTGGGGCACGATCAGCCCGACAAAGCTCAAAAGGCCGGAAAAGCTCACCGCGCTTCCCGCCAGCACGCAGGCGATCAGGATCAGGCTAAAGCGGACGGCGTTTACCGACAGGCCCAGGCTTCTGGCAGTTTCTTCCCCCAAGCAGAGCACATCGGTTTGCCTGGCAAGGCAGAGGGCCGCCGACAGAGCCAGCAGGATCAGCCCCCAGGCGGGGGTGATATCACGGAAGGAAACGCCGGAGAAGCCGCCGATTAGAAAAGAACTGCCATTATACAAGGTATCTGGGAAAAAGGTTTTAATGGCGTTGACCCCCGCGGTGAAAATGCTGCTCACCGCCACGCCCGCCAAAATAATGGTAAGCTTTCCCGCCCCAGCAGCGGCGGCCACGGCGTAAATGATCAACGTAGCAAGAAGCGCGCCAAAAAATGCTCCAAAGGGCGCGATGCCGGAAACACCGGGAAAAATGGCCAGAGTGAGAAAGGTAAAAAAGCCCGCTCCGGCATTGACGCCAATCACGTTGGGGGAAGCCAGAGGGTTCATGAGCACCGCCTGGATCAGCACCCCGCTGACGGCCAGAGCCGCTCCGGACAAAAGGGAAGCACACACCCGGGGCAGACGGACATAAAGCAAGATGCGAACGGCAGGGGATGTGAAGTCTCCCTGCAGAAGGCTTTCAAAAGCCTTTGGCAGGTCAATGGGAGAGGAACCGCACCACAGGCCTAAAAGAGCGCACAAAAGGGAAAAGGCTCCCAAAAGCAGGAGCCTTGCCGGGGTGCGGCCCTCAGAAGAGGTCCGGGTAGAGGATTTTTGCGAGGTATTCATAGCTTTCCCCCCAGCGGCTGTTGGGCTTATAGTGGAACAGGTCTTTGGGCAGGATCACATACCGGCCGTTCTTCACAGCGGAAAGCTCCTGCCAGGCAGGATTTCCCTCAATTTGGGAATCCAGATAATTTAAAGCCTTTTGCTCGTCCCCCATGGTAGTGACAAATATGAAATCCGGATCGGAGGCGATCACTTCCTCCAAGCTCAGATCCTCCAGCATCGAGGGGTGGTCGTCCGCAATGTTATGGGTCCCCAAGTCCTTCAATATGGCCCCAGCCAGCTCATCGTCGGTTTTGGCTTTGACGCCGGTGGAAAAAGCCCGCATGAGAAGCACATTCGGAAAGTCACCGGCGGTTTCCGCCTTGCCTACCACATCGGAGATCTGGACGGATACTTGTTCCACCTTTTCTTCTATCAGCTCCGTATGGCCCGTGACCTGGCAGAACTGCTTCATCATAAAGGCGTAGTCCTCAAAAGTGTCCACGCGGAAATAAGAACAGGCAAGACCGGCATTTTCCAGCACATCCCGCAGCTCAACCTGACCGGCGATGTCCAGGGATAAAATAACCCAGTCCGGATTCAGGGAAATGATTTCCTCCGCGTTGGGGTCTTTTACGGTACCTACAATTTGCGCATCCCCCACTTCCAATTCCCGTTCTTCCACTGCATCCTCTGTGACACCTGTTAGAGCGCCGCCGGCGGAAAGCCAGGCGTCGGCGTAGGAGCCGTACAGGCACACCACGTTTTGGGTGTCGGAAGGGACCTCCAAAGTGTCCCCGTTGGAATCTGTAACGGAAACGGCAGCGGCGGAGGACGGGGACTCCGAAACCGGGGTGCGCTCCGCCGCGCAGCCGGAAAATAGCAGACATAGAGCCGCCAACAGAACGGCTTTTTTTATTAAACGGTTCATTTTACATGTTCCTTTCTATCTATGGATCCAGATGGTTACAGCACACAGTACTGGGCCATGTAATCTTCCATCGCCTTGAGAAGCGTGGGCTCAGCGCTGGAATTTTTCAAATATTCATGGATATCCAGGACAGTAACGATGGGGTGAACCCGGACGCCGAATTCCTCCTGTACCTCCATAATGGCTGTTTTACCGGGAGTATGCCCCACTTCGCAGCGGTCCACACTAATAAACATGTGGGGGACTTTCACGTTGGCGCAAGCCTGCAAGATCGGCATGGTTTCCCGCACGGCAGTGCCAGCAGTGATCACATCCTCAATGATAAGGATTCTGTCACCGTCCCGAGGCTTGTAGCCCACTGTGCTGCCGCCCTCGCCGTGATCCTTGATCTCCTTTCGGTTAAAAAAGTAGGGCTTGTCAATGCCGTAATCCCGATACAGGGAAATGGAGCAGGCGGATGCCAGCGGGATTCCCTTGTACGCCGGGCCAAACAGGGCATCAAAGTTCTCGCCTACCGTATCGTGGACTAGAGCGGCGTAGCAACTCCCCAACCGGGCAAGCTGGGCACCTGTTTTGTAATTCCCGGTATTTACAAAATATTGGGTGTTCCTGCCGCTTTTTGTGACAAAATGGCCAAAGCGCAGCACTTCGGCAGACAGCATGAATTCGATAAATTCCTTTTTCTGTTGGGTCAGCATGAAGCTCATCCTTTCTGTTCAGTTCCATTCCCGGCCGGTTACAGCGGACAGGCCGGTTTCCCAGGTAATGGATTTCCCATCGCTTTTTGCAAGGACAGTGCCGTCCCGGTCAGTGCGGTAAACCTCCGTTTCCAGCTTATTCAATTTCTTTAGCGTATCCTGATGTGGATGGCCGTACTCATTGTCCTTCCCGCAGCTGATCACAGCGTATTTCGGCAGCACAGCTTTCAAAAACCTGGCAGAGGACGAAGTGCTGGAGCCGTGATGTCCGCATTTCAACACATCGGTTTTCAAGTCCCAGCCATAGACTTCCGCATCCTCTAAGATCAGCTTTTCACTTTGCGATTCCGCGTCTCCGGTAAAGAGAAACGAGGTTTCCCCATAGGTCAGGCGAAGTACACCGGACCAGTTGTTCAAATCATCCCAATCCGCGTTTTCCCGAGGGGCCAGGACTTCCAGGGAAAGGCTCCTCGGCATGTCCAACACTGTAGTCCGGTTTAAGGCATCTACGATTATGTCTTTGTCAGTTATAGCATCCAGAAGGGCTTCATAGGCGGAAGTGGTGGGTGCCATTTCTTCCGGCACATGGGGCATGCAGAAGCGGCCGATCTCAAACCGCTGGACGATCCGTGCCGCACAACCCATGTGATCCGTGTGGGGGTGGGAAACAATAAAATAATCCAGTTTTTCCACGCCCAGGTTCTGCAAATAATCGATCAAGCCATCGGCGTAAGCGTATTCGCCGGTGTCGATCAGCGCGCAGAAGGTCCCGTCCTCCGGGGTGCGATAACGGATCAGCTCGCTGTCCCCCTGGCCCACGTCCAAGAAATAAACTTCCAGTCCGGTCAACTCATCGGGGCCGATGCCCGACGCGGCAGAGCTTACTGCTGTGGCGGCAGAGGAAGGCCGGAAGTTTGACAAATCAATGTCCGACAAATCATAGCGGTCAACCAGCCAAACGGCCAACAGCAGGAGCAAAACGAGCGGCAGAGAAAGTAAAATTTTCCCGCCCCGCCGGGAGCGCCGACGAGGACTCATGCGTCGTCCTCTTCAGTACGCTTATACAGGTTAAAGCGGAAAAGCTTAGATTCATCGCTCTCCTTTTCGCACATAATGAAAGCTTCGGCAATTTTACCGCCTTCTATCAGCCTAGTAAGGCCCACCAGCTGGCACAGCTTACTTTTCAGGTTCAGCCGGTCGCCGTCCCGGGTCATGAGATAGACCTCCCCCTCACAACTTTCCAGCACCTTCAAAAACTCCGGTACGTCCACGTCGTGCAGCTCCACCATTTTGGGAGACATAACGTCCACTCCTTTTCTTTCAACTGTCATAAGTGTATCAGAAACCCTCAGGATTTGCAAGGCAAAAAGAGGCGGCTTCCTTTTCCGGCCAGTACAGTTGACTTTTTCACAGCCTCGTGATATAATTATTTTTTACTTGAGCGGCAAATCGATATTTGATAGAGGAAATAAATATGGCGGTAACGATTTTGGAAATAAAAAAAGAAAGCTGCCCAGCAACAAGATTTATCGGAAAAAGATATACAGACGTTCCAGACTGGGGCGAATGGAGGAATAATAATTGGTTCGCGATATTAGAGGAAAACCAAAGTATTCCGTTTAATGGGGATGCCTATATTGGCGGTGTGCATATAGTGAATGGTATTCCTGAACGGTGGATTGGTATGTTCTTTCCAATAGATACAAAAGTTCCAAAGGGGTTTCAATACGTCGACATAGAACCTATGGATTATGCTGTATGCTATTTGTATGATAAAGAGGGCAGCGGAAAGTTTTTTACAATGGATACGCATAATATGTGCTTGGGAGAGCTGAAAGCACACAATTTAAAAAGGAAAAAAGATGATTGGTGCTTTGAAAGATATAATTGCCCAAGATTTACAACACCGGATGGAAATGGAAATGTTATTTTAGATTACGCGCTTTCGATAGAGAGATAAATCGGGATTTATCAAACGAAGAAAAACATCATGTCCGAAAACGGGCATAAAAAGAACGGTATAACCGACATGGCTATACCGTTCCATTCTTTTGCTCTTCAAATTTTACTTGCCGAAGTAGCGCTTTAAGAGGCCGGCAAAGGCCTTGCCGTGGCGGGCCTCGTCGCGGGCCATTTCATGCACGGTGTCATGGATGGCGTCCAGGTTCTGAGCCTTTGCCAGCTTGGCAAGCTCGGTCTTGCCAGCGGTGGCGCCGTTCTCAGCCTCCACCCGCATCTGCAGGTTTTTCTCGGTAGAGTCGGTAACCACCTCACCCAGCATTTCGGCAAACTTGGCTGCGTGCTCTGCTTCTTCATGAGCGGCCTTTTCCCAGTACAGACCGATTTCGGGATATCCCTCGCGGTGAGCAACGCGGGCCATGGCCAGATACATGCCGACCTCAGTGCATTCGCCCTGGAAATTCTCGCGCAGACCCTGAATGATCTTCTCATCCACACCCTTCGCTATGCCAACCACATGCTCGGCGGCCCAGGTCATTTCGCCGGACTGCTCGTTGAATTTCTCAGCGGGAGCGCCGCAGACAGGGCATTTTGCAGGGGGATTTTCTCCTTCAAACACATAACCGCAAACAGTGCAAACAAACTTTTTCATAAATGATACCTCCAAATATTTTTAATGCGGGTCAAAGCTGGCCCAGGCATTTTCGCCCTTGATCAATTTTCCTTTGCTTCATCGGAAGCTCGAGACTGACATTCCCGACAGACTCCGCGGAACGTGACACTGGCGGATTGTACCTGCTGACCGGTGACCTTGGAAAGCGCCCGCAGGGATTCGGGATTGAAAAATTCATGCGGGACGTCCAGGATTGATCCGCATTTTTCACAGATAAAATGAGCGTGGGGAAGAAAGTTCCCGTCAAAATGCTCCTGGCCGTTGATCACCCCCAAGCTGACGGCCCGGCCCCGTTCACAAAGAAACCGCAGGTTCCGGTACACGGTACCCAGGCTCAGATTGGGATACTTGGGACGTAGCTGATGGTAAATCCACTCCGCAGTGGGATGGGCTTTCGTTCCCCGCAGGGTGGTGAGGATTGCTTTCCGCTTCATGCTGAAATTTTCCCGCTTTTCCACATGATCCCTCCTGCGTTCACCTGATGGAATAAGTATAGCATGTGGCAGGGAATTTGTAAAGTAGGAATTATTATTATTTTTGTAAAAAATCTGTGAATGCACGTTAAATATTAATCTCAGCGCCGATACTCAAAATCAAGCAAACTTACCGGACAGCAGACAAAAGCTTTACCAGGGATTTCTGCATCTTTTCCCCGGCGACGGCCACCAGCTCGTCCCCGGCCCGGAGGACCGTTGTGCCGTTAGGGATGGTGAGTACGCCGTCCCGGATAACAGAGATCACCAGGGTGCCGCTGGGAAATTGCAAGTCCCGCAGGGCGGCGCCGTCCAAGGCGGAGTCCGGCGGCAGGGTCATAGAGCAGACACCCGCCTTGCCCTGGTTCAGGGTGGCCACCAGATGCATATGAGAAAGGTCGGCTTCCTGCTCGATCATATGGGTAAGGATATCAGCGCTGCACACGATGTTGCCGATCCCAAGCAAATGGAAGGTGTCCACGTTTCGGGGATCGTTGACCCGAGAGATCACTTTTTTCGCGTGAAAGTAATCTCGAGCCAGCTGCGCGGCCACCAGGTTGTCCTGATCTATGTTGGTCAGGGCGATAAAGCAGTCGGCATCACCAGTCCCGGCGGCTTCCAAAGTGGAAACATTTGTGCCGTCCCCCCGGCAGACAGTGATGTCCAAATCGTCCGCAAGCTTTTGGCACCGGGCACGATCCCGTTCGATGACGCTGACCTCATACCGTTTTTCCAGCAGGACATGGGCCAGGTTCCAGCCGGTTTTTCCCCCGCCCATAATCACCATTTTCATAGCGCTTTCCGTCCTTTCCAATTTCACATACCGACGGTTCAGTCGATTTTTTGGCTGTAGATTACGGAATCCCCCTCGGAAAGGGGCAGAATCCCGTTTTGCTCTAGCAGCCGGAAAGTCCCGTCCGCACGGATCACACCAAACACACCGCTGCCGGGAGGGGCCTCCAAATCGTTGGTGGTGCGGCCAAAAAATCTCCTTTCCACCGGGTGCGCCGTCAGGGAAACAGTGGAAGTACCAAAGGTCACCTGCCGGCTCTGCAAGGGGCTGGTCAAAGCGGAAACCAGCTTTTCTCCCGCAGTATTGGTCGGGCATACCGTCTGTAAGCCAAAATCCTGGAACAGTCCTTCCCGCTGAGGGTCGGAGATGCGGGCAATCACCTTCGGAATGTGGAAAAAGTCCCGGGCGATTTGCCCCGCCGCAATATTCAGATTGTCGTCGGCGGTGACTACCGCCACCGCGTCACAGCCCTCAATCCCGGCGCCGCGCAGGCTGTTTACGTCCATAGGGAAGCCCTGGGCTGTCACCCCGCTGAAATCGGGGCCGAGCAGAGATAAATTGTCCGGATTTTCATCCAGCAGCGCCACTGTGTGCCCGGCGGCATCCAACAGTTCGGCGGTTTTCCGGCCAAGGAATCCGCCTCCAATGATCAGAATGTTCATAGCATTGCCAGGATAAGGAGCTTTTCCGCCCCGTATCGTTCCTTTCCGCGTTTTTGCAGGGAATCTTTCTATGAAAAAGGGCCGAAGGCGCTGGCCCCGGCCCAAAATTGCAAGAGGTTATTCGCCGTCCTCGCTGCCAATGGAAGGCTGGCTGGAGCCTGTCAGCCCTGAGCTGCTTTCCGGAGCGGAAGAGCTGTCAGACGGGGAAGGCGCCGCCGATGGCGAAGGAGAAGAGGATGCGCCGGTTTTCAGCTGATTGTATTCCTCCAGGGTAATCTCCTCGACTGCGGCATATTCCGCAAAGATATAAGCTGTTTTGCCTTCATATTCCACTTGATACCAGCCGTCGGCAGGAGTTTCCACCAGCAGGGGAAGCAGTGTGTCGTCCTCCGCCAGGCCCAGTATTTCCCCATCTGTGGAAGCTTCAGCGCGAATGTTCACCCCGCCGTCCGCATGGATCCGCACAGCCTTTGCCTTTTGAACAGAGGCGGTAGAAGCCGGAGTGGGAGAGGCAATGGAAGAGGAACTGCTGTTCGGTTCTTCGTCTTCTTTACCGCATCCGGCCAAGCCCACGGCAAACAGACAGAAAGCCAACGCCAGAACGCACAGTCGTTTCATAAAACGTTCCACCCTTCCTTAATCCCTTAAGCAAAGCCGCTAGGGAAATTTTCATATTCCAGCGCCTAATCGCAGGTCATTGCCCTAATCCAGCGCCAGATATCTAATATCCAGTATAACATATTTTTTGGAAAAGTCCACCAAAATTTTGGGCATTAGTTAAAACCAAGCTTCATAGTAGTACCAATACTCCGAAA
>CAYSQF010000005.1:0-5790 GCA_964433105.1 uncultured Acutalibacter sp. | reverse complement strand
GAATTGCACGATATTGTGCTTCCCGAAAATAGCGCCCTCTACCTTTACGCCCTGGTATTCATCGGCTGTTTTCACACCACTCAATTGATCCAGCGCGATCTCTTCCAGCGCGGTCTCATTGGATTTCGCAAAACGGCTGATCCTTCTCTTATAATCCCCTATGAGATGAAAAAAGCGGCAAACAAGAGAATCCCAGCTCCACTGAAAATGATTGCGATCATTTTCTTTTTGGCTTTCACTGTGGATCATCTCCCGCTGTAAATTTTCTTGTCACGCAACTAACATCGCGCCATTTCTAATATCTAAAATCTAACAATGGTACTTCCCTGCGGCAGGCTTCGATTTCCTCCGTGCGGGGCAGGGCGGGAATGGCGCCGGTCTTAGTGGCGCATACCGCGCCGGCGGCGTTGGCAAAGTCTACAAAATCCGCCAGTTCTTCCTGACTCAGCGCTTCTGGACGCTTTCCGGACTGGATAATTTTCGCCAGCAGGGCACCGAAGAAACTGTCGCCGGAACCGGTGGTGTCCACCACTTTCGTGTCGTATGTATTTTTTTGCAGACTGAACGCCGAAGTAAACACAGTGCAGCCCTTCGGTCCCTGGGTTACCACCACCAGGGAAACGCCCTGCTCCAACAGGGCTTTGGCGCCGGACGCCAGATCCTGCCGCTCGGTGAGCAGAATCAATTCCTCGTCGGAAACCTTCATGATATCCGCTTTGTCGGCCAGGCTCCGCATTCGCGCGACGCCCTCTGCCTTGTCGGCCCAAAGGGGCGGACGCCAGTTGGGATCGTAAGCGGTGATCTTTCCCTGGGAGCGAGCATAATCTACCAGCTTTTCCACCGTGGAGCGAGAAGGCTCGGCGGTCAGGAGCAGGGAACCAAAGCACAGCAGTTTGCAGCTGTCCAACAGGGAAAGGTCCACCTCATCAAAGCTGAGCCGAGTGTCTGCGCCCGGATTTCGGTAAAAGCTGAAATCCCGATCTCCCTGTCCGTTGAGCTGCACAAAAGCCAAAGAGGTGGCAAATGCGGGATCCTGGGACAGGCCCACTGTTTCGACCCTGCAGTCTTTCAGGGTGGAAACCAGAAAATCCCCAAACATATCCTTCCCGACCCGGCCTAAAAAGCCGGAGGAAACGCCGGCCCGCAAAGCCTGCACCGCCACGTTGGCAGGCGCGCCGCCAGGATTTCTGGCGAACAGCAACCGACCATCGTCCGTCTCCCCCATTGGAGTAAAATCGATCAAAAGCTCGCCCATGGATAATAATTCCGCCATCTGTTGATCCTTCCTCTCGTGATATTATCCTAATCATACCCCATTTCGATGGATTTGACAACTGCAAAAAGCGATCCCCCAGACGCTCCATAGACCGCAGGTTTCACGTTTTTCGGCAATTTCGACTTTCCATCTTCCTGCAAGGCTATAAAAAAAGGGAAACGCCATAGCCGAAGCTGAGCCGTTTCCCAAAACAAATTTAACGTAATTGAAAATTGCTATTCTCGAGCAAAGCCGATTTCTACATTCCGCTTACTTTTTGGCCGCCTTCGGAGCGGGCTTTTTTGTTTCGGCTTTCGCGGGAGTCTCTTTCTTGACAGGGGCCGGCTTTACCGCTGGCTTTACGGAAGCTTCCTTTTTAGCGGGAGCCGCCTTGACCACCGTTTTGGCAGGAGCTTCCTTCTTGGCGGGGACAGCCTTTTCTTTAGCCATCTTCGCGGCGGGCGCCTTTGCCGGAACCTTTTTCTCAACAGGCTTCTTTGCGGCCTTTTTTGTGGAAACTGTTTCGGCGGGAACCAACTTCCACTGCTGTCCGATACCGTCTACATCCTCCCAAATCTGAGCCGGCGCACCGTCCTCCGTGCTCATATCCACAATGTCCAGCACCTTGCCGGCTCGGACGTTTACGATTTTGTTATAAGTTGCGGTGAGTTTAACAATCTGCCACACCTGGCTGCCGCCGCCTACATCTTCCCAGGTTTGCGCCCATGTGCCGTTGGCGGTACCTTCGGACATGACATCCAGAACCTTGCCGGTGGCCTTGTTTACCAGCTTTACAACGTCATCGGTTTTCACAGTGGTCCACAGCTGGGCGTCACTGCCGTTGGGAGCCGCCTGTTCCACCACCAGGCCATTGTCCAAGCCAGTCGACTGCAGGGCCTTTTTGCTTCTGCGATTGACGATCATGAATTCCGCTGTCTTTTTCGCTGCCATCATTCATCCAGCCTTTCATACCTTAGAAATATCAATGCCTAAGTTAGTCGGTTTAGAGTAATTATAACCCATTTTTTGCGGCATGTCAAGAAAACGTAGATAAAATCGATGTTTTTCAATAAAATCCTTCAGCCGGAAAAGCTGAAACCCTGTGAAACAGTATTTGCTTGAATTCATGAAAACTTTAAGTTTTCCTTTTTATTCAGCTCTTCCATAGGAATAAGGCCGATCCTGTCATATTTGATGTGGATGTGTCGGATCCACTTCCTAACAGCTTAATGTATGGGAAGACTTGCGATTCCTTTTTTGATAAAATTTCATAATCTGCCGCTTCAATAATCAGGTGACCACCATCAGCAGGTAGAAATTTACTACAACGGCGTGGGTATCTTCCGCGAGCCCCTCCCGAAGAGATGGAGAAATAGTTCCAAGCCACCTGAACCGTAACAAAGCAAAAACGGCATAACCACAAGGGCTACGCCGTTTTACACAACCATTATACTGAGTTACAGAGCCATCTCGGCGGCCTTTTTCACGAAGGGCGCTCAAGGGTAGCTTTTTTCATAAACATCCAGTTTTCTTTTGCGCGAAGCACCACTTGAAACAATTGCGTAAAGAAACTTTTTACAAACTGTATTGTATTTCAGGGCCTTGGAATCCGATTCAGCTTACGGTTCCAATCCAGCATTTCCTCTTTTGTCATACCTGCGCCCATCGTGCCAGCCATATTCATGATCCTGCGCACGGTAAACCCATTGACCATCTCGGACAGGGAACCGTCCGCACCGCCCTTGTCCGCCAGCAGCTGATCCAGCAGGTCTTTCATCAAGGCGGCCCCCCGCTCGGATTCCCTGATATCCTCCACATGGTCGTTTAGGGAAAAATATCCCTCCGGGGCAACGACATCAAACCAGTTGAGCACCGCGCCATGCTCCTTCATACGGTAGCTTTCATTGAACTGTTCCACCTTCCGAATTAAGCTGTAGTCCTTGCAGTCGCCGGCCTTTGCCGTCAGGGATGTCTCCCCGGCGTTAGGCACCTCAAAGGTGAAAAAGTGCTCATCGCTTTCCTGGACCCCTAGGCTTTTACCGTCAGCAAACAACTCCACTTGGGGCTGGTTAGAATAGATGGTAACCTGGGTGACGTCCTCCGTACGATCCACATACCGCTTGCCGCAGATGTGGACAAACGGCTCCTCGGACAGCCAGGCCTTATAGGCATAGAAGGAATCCTTCTTATATTTCCGGTCAAAGGTCACCAAGCCCTTGTGATTCATGCCGTTTTCCCCGCCTTCCGCCCGGGCGTCCGCAGCAAAATCGAACATGTTCCACACGTGGGTTGCCCACAGGTAAGGCCGCGTAAACAGCTGCTTGATGGTCTCCTGGTGGTAGTAGGCCTGATACTCTTCGGTATAGTCACCGGCTTCCGGATGAGAGGTATGCCAGTTCAGGGCTTCGCAGCCATATTCGCTGATACCGATCGGCGTTTGAGGAAATTTCCGGTGAAAATCGTCCAGCCAAGGGCCATACATGGAAACATCCCCGCCATACCAGCCAAAATAATGGTTGTAGGACAGAACATCCGGAAGTTTTACCAGCTCCCAGTCAGGGTCGCAGGTAGAGAGACAGGCCATCACCGTTTTCCGTGTAGGATCCAACTGGTGAGCCAGATTGTTTAGCAGTCGGTGGTTTTCCAGCAGATCTTCATTCGGCTCGCCGCCCATGGTGATCTCGTTGGAAAGCCCCCACACCACAATACTGGGGTGATTGTAATTCTGCACAATCAGCTCCCGCATTTGATTGAGAGTGTTTTCCCGGCCGTTTGGCATGTGGCTAGAAATATACGGGATCTCCGCCCATACCACCAGGCCTCGCTCGTCGCAGAGGTCGTAAAAGTACTGGTCATGCTGATAGTGGGCCAGCCGGATGGTAGTGGCCCCCAGCTCACAGATCAGGTCCATATCCTCCCGATGGTGCTCCGGCAGCAGCGCATTGCCGATCTTAGGACGGTCCTGGTGCCGTGAGACGCCCCGCAGGGGGTAGCTTTCTCCGTTAAGGAAAAAACCTTTTTCCGGGTCAATCACATAAGCACGGCAGCCAAACCGGGCGGAAACGCTGTCCAATTCCTTTTCGCCCTCCAGCAACCGGACGGTCATAGAGTAGAGGTAGGGATCCTTCCTGCCCTGCCACAAATGCGCGTTTTCCAAAAGAAAAGTAACACTGGGCTGGTCGGCACCGGTTTCCTGCCGTTCCAGCTCCTTTCCCTCCCGGTCATACAGGGAAAAAACAACGGTTTTTCCGGCGATGTCCCCAGAAAGAAAAGCCTCCGCCTTAACGCGGGCGGCAGCGCCGCTCACTTCCGGCGTGACCTTAATCCCCGGCCCGCCCCAGTGATCCAGGGTGAAGTGGGCGTTGGGAACAGCGATCAGGTTTACGCCGCGGTATAGCCCGCCATAAAAGGTAAAGTCGGCCTGTTGCGGATACACCCGGTCGTTTGGACTATTGTCCACACGGATTACCAGCAGGTTCTTCTCCCGCAGGTGCTTTGTCAGCTCTACCCGCCAGGTGGAATATCCTCCATCGTGGCTTTGGAGTTTTTTCCCATTCAAATACACTTCCGCAGAAGAATTTGCCCCCAAAAGCTCCAGCCAGATCTCATCCTCGCCCGGCAGATCCGCTTTCAAAAGCTCATGGGCATACCAGCAGGCACCCCGGTAATAATCGTTCCCGCCGTCCTGGCCGTCAATGCCGTTCCAGGTATGTGGCAGATCCACCCAGACCCAGCGGTCGGGCATGGTTTCGGGCAGAGAGTCAGCTTCTTTGGAAAAAGCCCATTTTTGATTGAAGGGGATTACAGTGCGCACAGCGGCAGCCTCCTTAATGATTCCGGGACACATCCCGTTTTCTGATTATCACAAAGTATACCATTTTTTGGGAAATAGCGCAATCGTTCTCAGTTTCATTTTACCAAGCTTCCCCCGCTTTATACAAAAAGACGAAAAGCCCTCCAAGGGGTGCCCCTCTGACAATTCATAACAAACCTGCACGATTGTCAGAAGAGAACCGATCGGTACTGAGAAAGTTTCTTTATCAGTACCGCCTCGGAAGGCTTTTTTCATTTTTACGGGTTATAGCAACTCCAAAATCGCCATTTCCGCAGCATCGCCGCGGCGCGGCCCAAGCTTGGTAATCCGCGTGTAGCCGCCGGTACGGTCGGCATACTTGGGGGCAATTTCAGTAAACAGCTTGTGGCTTACGTTCTCCTTGGTGATAAAGCTCATGACCAGGCGCTTATTCTGGAGATTGTCCTCTTTGGCGATGGTAATCATCTTTTCGGCCAGGGACCGCACCTCTTTGGCGCGGGTCACGGTCGTTTCAATCTTGCCGTTCTCAAGGAAGAAGGTAACCAAGCCCCGCAGCATAGCATTGCGATGGGCTGTTTCCCTTCCCAGTTTTCTGGTTCCCGGCATCGTATTTCACTCCTATCCGATAAAAGTAAGGTTATTCGTCGTCCTTGCGCAGGCTGAAGCCCAGGGAAGCCAGCTTCCACACGACCTCTTCCAACGACTTGCGGCCCAGGTTGCG
>CAYSQF010000004.1:0-39904 GCA_964433105.1 uncultured Acutalibacter sp. | reverse complement strand
CAAGAATGGCCCCTCAGGCAATTCATTCCCAAGCTGGGCAATTGCCAAAGGTGGGCGATAAAGCCCGGTACTGACAAAATTTTTCATCAGTACCACCTATGCGGAGGGCACACTTTTTATTTGTCTGCTAATTATAGGATAGAAACATCCTTTAATAGGGCTTTCGCGGGACCGTGGTAGCCATCGATGGAAACAGGCTCTCGCGACAGGCGCAGGGTACTCAGAACCTCGCTGAGCTTAGCGCTCATGGAAATGCTGGTCACAGGGCGGATCTTTTCCCCATCGTGGTAATAGGCAAGCCGGATTTCCCCGCCGATATAATCGTTGTAGAGGTTCAGCTGCAGGCCGGACAAGGAAATACATTCCAGATACGGGCCGTTCTCGCTCTCATCGTCCATTGTCCCGCACTTCACCGAAACACATCCCAAATTGCCGGTGGCCTTTTCTCCCAAATACTGGGCAAACCGGTCGGCGCCAAAGCCGCCGACCACTACGCCGTCCACAATCAAGGGCTGCTCGGCAAGATCCACGCCATCCTCATCGAAAAAGGCGGATCGGGTACTGCCGGTGAGCTTTCCACACATGGTGACGCTCAACTTGTCACCGGCATTCCCGGGCTGAAGATCGTCACCTTTTTTATGGAGATTGGAATGGGAATACACGCTGGAATAGTTTAAATCCCGGGCCAGCACAGCAGCCAGGCGCATGATCTCCTTTCCGCGCAGGACCACATTGCAGCGCAGGGGCGTTTCCGGTTTTTCCGCGTGCTGGCGGTCCCGGACCTCCCGCATTTTACCCGCGATCTCCGCAGTAACTACGGCGGGATCAAACTCGGTAAAAGTATAGTTTTCATACAACTCCACGGATTCCCCGTTTTCATTCCAGGTGGGGATAGCTTCCACCATGCAGTGGCGCTTTTTCTGGGTCTTATCCACACCACGACTGTTCGCCACCCGGATCACATCTTCATACAGGAAAATTTCCAGCGCGTTGATGGAGCCGCCCTCCAGGTCGTCCGCCGCGAATACGGCGTCGGCGATCTTCTTTGCCAGCTCCTGGGGCGCGTAATTCTTGAAATTCGAAGGCAGCTCATAGGGCTGCTCCACCTGCGCCGTCCCTGCAGGCAGCTCCCACGGCTCGTTGGACACTAGGCGTGCCCTTTGGGCCGCAGTTTCGATCTTGGCGGTGGCTTCCTCGTCACTCATGGAGTCATAAACGGCAAAGGTAGAAGAACCGAGCTTGCCGTCATGGTTCACATATACGGTCACGCTGATGTCCAAAGTATCTGTAGAGCGCACCGTTTCCAGCTTCTGGTGGACGAAAAACAGCTCATAGGATTCCCGCTTCGTGGAGGAAACCCGGAAATCGTCCACTCCCTTGTTTTCCTGTAACAGTTTAATAATATCCGTCATCCCAGCTTCACCTTCACTTTCAGGGCAGGCCCGCCGTCGGAAACCTTCACCCATTCTTTATATCCTTTGCCGCACATACCGGCGCCAATCACCTTAAACCCGTCGGAAACCATAGAAATGGATTTCAACAGATCCGGCACATAGCCACTCATCACTACAGGAGACACATAGTTGTCCGTCAGCTTGCCGTCTACAATCTCAATGCCGTATTCGGCAGAACACTGGATCTGCCAGTTCTTGGGATCCTCCATGCCGTTGTTGGTTTCAAACAGCATGTAGCCGTGCTTGACGGAAGCGATCATATCATCCAGCTTATCCTTGCCCGGCTCGAAGAAGGTGTTGGTCATCCGGGAATAAGCCTTGCGCTTGTAAGATTGCCGTCTGCCGTTACCGGTAGGCTCGGTACCCAGCTCGCTAGCGGAGGTCAAGTCGGACAGACCGGCGGTGAGAATGCCGTTTTTGATGATCTGGGTATCGTGGGCCAGCACACCATCGTCATCGAAGAAATAGGACGCCGCGCTGAAGGTGGCTGCGGCTCCGTCCCGCATATTGGCAATGGGGGATGCCACATACTGGCCCACATACTTTTTGGCCAGCGCCCGATCCTTGACAAACTGATCCATTTCCACGCCGTGGCCAAAGGCCTCATGGGCAATCAGGCCGGTGATGGAGCTGTCAGTGATCACATCGTAAATTCCCGGCTCCACAGGCTTGGCGTTTACAAGATGCCGCGCCTTGTCAACCAGGTGGTCAACCTGTCCCGGCAACTGCCCCAGGATTTCGGAAAGCTTATTGGAATTTTCACCTTCCCGTGCGGAAACCATGCGGCCGTTGTCGCCGTACAAAACGACCATCATGCCGTTGGCCCATCCGTAATGCTGGGTCAGCTCCCTGCGGGCGGTGACAAACAGTTTGGAAACCGTATAGGGCCGCAGGGAAACGATGGCGTTCAAAATTTTTTCATCTTTGGACAGGATCTGATCCCGCAGCTCCGTGCAGCGTCCAAGCAGCTGTTCGTCGGAATAGCTCTCAAAGTCGGATTCCCGCACGAAATCCTTTACCATCGGCTCGTCCGCCACGGCTTCACCGTCGATCATAACGGAGCGCAGGGACGGGTCAATCTCCACGGCGCGGCAAATGCGATCTGCCAACGCCTTTTTATCCCCGGAGATATCATCCAAGGAATACTCGAAGAAGGATCGCCCATCGTGCAGCTTCACCACGAAGCCGCGCTCCCCTTCGTTTTCCGCCGCGCTGGCAGATTTGCGATCCACCCGGTAATCCGTTCCGCTCAGGTCTGTTCCCAGAACGCTGACATAGCGGAATTTCTTTCCCAGCTCGGCTACAAGCTCCCGGCAGTTTTCACGCTGGCCGGTCAGATACGTAGAAAATGGCATGTGTTTTCCTCCTAACTCAACATGTTGCTCCGCCCTTTAAATGCTTTTGGGCGGAAAGGTTTTCCTGCTTCCGATTCAGCAGGTCATCAGACAGTAGCTGTTCTTGGACGTTCTCAAAGCCCAGTCGGGCAATGGTATCCGCAAAACGCTCGCCTGTGTTTCCCTGCTCCCGGAACAGGAGGATGGCTTTTTCAATGACATTCAAAACCTCTTCCCTGTCGGTAAACACCTTGTCCAGATACCGTCCGTGAGCCACCTTTTTGCCCCAGCGGCCACCGATATAAATACGGTACCCGGAAGTGAAGCTTTCCACAGCATGGAAGGGGCACTTGCCCACGCACCGGCCGCAGTGGTTGCAGGCATTGTCATCGATGACGACCTTGCCCTCCCGCACCTGGGCCACCTGGATGGGACAGGCGTTCGCCACCTGGCAGACCTTGCAGCCCCGACACTTGGCAAGATCAACCTCCGGTACCTTCTGGCCGATCACACCCAAGTCGTTCAAATCGGGCTTTACACAGTTGTTGGGGCAGCCCCCTACGGCAATCTTGAACTTGTGCGGCAGCTTCACGTCTTTATATCCGTGGTAGAACCGCTCGTGGATCTCCTCGGACAAGGCGAAGGTGTCGATCAGGCCATACTGGCAGGTGGTGCCTTTGCAGGACACCACGGGTCGGACCTTGGATCCCGTGCCGCCGGTTTCCAAACCGGCCGCCTGGAGGTATTCCCTGAGCGGTTCGATATTGTCAAAGGGCACGTGCTGGATTTCGATGGTCAAACGGGACGTCATGGCCACCTCACCGCTTCCGAACTTCTCGGCGGCTTCGGTGATTGCCCGCATCTCGTCTGCGGTGATCTTGCCGTTTCGGGTAATCACCCGCCCGTTAAAGCAGTCCGGCGTGCGCTTATCCCACAGGAAGCCAAGGCCCTTAACTCTGGTGACCTCCTCAGGGGACACCGCCGCGCCGGCAGACCGCACCCGTACGTCGTTGAAAAAGGACGCGCCCTCCAGTACCTTTGTGGCGGTATAGCCGAAGGAACGAAGACGGTTTTGCAGAAAATAAGCCCGTTTACCCTTTGCGCAGACCAGCAGGAGCTTTTCGTCTTTCTCCACGCCCTCAATGGGTCCGGTAACGGACGCAAGATCCACATATTTCGCACCACGGATCGTAGGCTGGGGATTCACGTCCAGCACGGTGTAATCCTCAGCCTCTCCCGCCGCATACTGGGCGGGGGTCATGCTCTGGAGCACACCGTCCAACTTGTTTTCCAGCACATATACCGCTTGGACAAAGGGATGAATTGCGGTGGAGAAGGGAGGCGCGTAAGCCATGTCCAGATTTTCAAAATCGGACAGCTTCCCGTGCATGGAGATTCCCAGCACGCCGATATCCACGATCTTGTCCACGGCGCCGGGGCCGAGGACCTGCACACCTAGCAAGACCCGGGTGTTTCGGTCCGCCAGGAGCTTGATAATGAAAAAGGAAGAATCTGGATAATAATGGGCCTTATCATCAGTCGCTATCAAGGCGGTCTCCACGTCATAGCCGGCTTCCCGCGCGGCAGCTTCTGTCAGCCCGGTTTTCCCGCAGTTTAAACCTGGCAGCCTGCATACGGCGGTTCCCAGCACGCCGGGATAGGATTTGTCCTCTCCTGCCAGCGCCTGGGACAGAGTGCGGCCCTCCAGATTGGCGGAAGAACCCATCGGCGACCACTGGGGTTTGCCGGTCAGGCGGTTCCACACCAGCGCGCAGTCCCCGGCGGCACAGATATCAGGCACACTGGTGCGGAGCTTTTCGTCTACCACAATGGCACCTTTCACCATCTCAATGCCGGTATCCTGCAAAAACGCCGTATTTGGCTTTATCCCCACAGAAAGCACCACCACGCCGCAGGGCAAGTTCCCCGATGCGGTGCGGACGGACTCCACCTTCCCCTCGCCAAGGATTGCTTCCGCTTTCATGCCGGTGAGCACCCGCACGCCCTTGCTTTGCAGGTGTTTCTTCACATAGCCGGCGATCTCCGGATCCAGCACGCCGGGCATCAGCTGCTCCGCCGCCTCGACAATGGTTGGCGCGATGCCCTTTTGCAACAGGTTTTCCGCCATTTCCAGACCGATGAAACCGCCGCCGACGATCACGGCCTTTTTCACACCGTTTGCTTCCAAAAACTCCCGCATGGAAACAGCGTCCTCTGGGGTCCGCATTTGGAACACGCCGGGCAGCCCGGCACCCTTCACCGGAAGGGCTGTAGGGGAAGCACCTACGGCCACCACCAATGTGTCATAGTCGTAAATTTCCGTTTCGCCGGAGCTGAGATTCCTGGCTGTCACCTTTTTCGAAGCAGGATCAACCTTGACCGCTTCCCGGCCGGTAAGCACCTCCACCCCGGTTAGGCCCTGAAACTTTTCGGGGGTATTGACAATCAGCTCTTCCCGGCTTTCAACGGCGCCGCTCACAAAGTAGGGTAGGCCGCAGCCCGCATAGGAGATGTCCGCGCTCTTGGACAGAAGTGTTACCTGGGCGGCACGGTTTTCCCGCTTAAATTTGGCGGCCGCTTTCGTACCGGCGGCCACGCCGCCAATCACCAGCAGTTTCATAAAATATTTTCCTTTCTCCGCCCGCCGGAATTGCTCCGGGCGGCGGCAGGCTTTAAAAACATTATAAATCACATAAAGGGAAAAAGCAACGAAAACTGGAAATTGACTTTTTTATTTTTTCTGGTATGATTTGGGATAGAGTTCCAATTGTCATAAGACTTTGATAAACCCAGGTTTCCGCATTTTATAAAAATCGCCGCTTGGAATTATCGCACAAGGGGACTTTTCAACTGCCGTTATTATTTTAAATAAAGGAGCGCGCATTATGGCGAACGAGGAAGAAAAAATTTTTGCGGGAAAGCTGTTTTCTCCCGGTGACCCGGAACTGCGGGCCATGAAAAAGAGAAGCCACGACCTGTGCCATGAGTACAACGGCACCATGGAAGGGGAAACGGAGAAACGCGCCGCCCTGCTCCGGGAGATCCTGGGGGAAATGGGCGAGGGCACCTTTATACAGGGCCCTATCTTTTTCCACTATGGGAAGCACACTCGGATCGGCAAGCGGTTTTTCGGCAATTACGATTTGACTGTCCAGGACGATGCCCTGGTCACAATCGGGGACGACTGCAATTTTGGACCCAAGGTGACGATTGTCACCCCTGTCCATCCCATGCTGCCGGAGGAACGCTACCGCATGAAAGGTGAGGACGGCTCTCCCAGGCATTTGTGCTGGGCCAAGCCCGTCCACATTGGCAACGACTGTTGGTTTGGCGCCAATGTTACCGTCTGCCCGGGCGTCACCATTGGCGATGGCTGCGTAATCGGTGCGGGGGCCGTGGTAACAAAGGATATCCCCCCGCACAGCGTTGCGGCGGGGAATCCCTGCCGGGTTATCCGAGAAATCACAGAAGCCGACAGCATGATCCACAAGCCTGAGATTGCCGATGGCAACATTCCCTACTTTCCGGAGGAATTGGAAAAACTCAGATAAACCAACAGTGCCTTCGAGACAAATATCTCGAAGGCACTGTGCTGTTCTGTCCGGTAAGGCGCGCTTGTTTTAGTTGGCGCTTTGGGCGTATTTCTGCTTCACCTTGTCAATTTGCTGCTGCTGGGCCTGTTCGGTGGGATACCAGCCCTTCTGGGACATTTTCTTGTATATCCCGTCCTGTATGCACAGGGAATCGTTCAAGGCGGCGGTAAAGGCTTGGTGAACATTCTGTGTGTTGGACTCAATGCTGCCGTGCAGGAACAGGTCGCAAACGCCCTTTTCTGTCAGCAGCAGGTTTTCCATAATGCATTTGTCGTCCATGCGTGCTTCTCCTTTCCTTAAGACAGCCGCGTAAAAGCGCGCGGCTGTCTTTACACCAGCTGATAGAATTTGCTGAAAATTTCCCGATGCTTTTCCTGCATCTGCTGAACATACTGTTTCAGTTCTCCGTCCTGCAGGGTCTCAACAGCATCGCGGCACTGGGTCATGAAAAATTGCTCATGACCCAGTGCATCTTCAATATAAAGCAGTTCCTTGGGACTCATGCTCCGCACTCCTTTCTCCCGGAATTCTGTTCTTAATATATCCCGTCCTCGCCGCATTATACGCCTTGCAAGGGGCAAAACTATGGCAAACGATCCTTTTCAGCAATTATTTGCGGTATTTCCCTTGACTATGAAAACCTTTCGTGAGAAAATGAGTGCATAAATTTCAGCTTTTTAAGGAGGAAACTTCGAAATGAAAAAGTTCTTGAAGGAATTTAAGGAATTTGCCATGCGCGGCAACGTCATTGACATGGCCGTCGGCATTGTGATTGGCAGCGCATTTACTGGCATTGTCAATTCCCTGGTCAACGATTTGATTACGCCGGTGTTCGGCGCGATTACCAGCGGAGCGGACTTTTCCAGCTGGGTGGTAGGCTTCGGAGACTTTCAATTCAAAATCGGCTCCTTTATCTCCGCGGTGATCAATTTCATCCTAGTGGCGTTTGTACTGTTCTTGGTGGTCAAAGCAATGAACACCCTGCGCGCTCACAAGAAAAAAGATGAGGTGCCTGTCGCTCCCACCACCAAAATATGCCCTTACTGCAAATCTGAAATTTCCATCGACGCCGTCCGCTGCCCGCACTGCACCTCGGAATTGGGCGAATAAAATGGAAAAACTCTTGCCATACGCCCGACTTTGTGGTAGGATATTCGGCAGCGGAACGGGAATATCCCTTTAGGAAAGTATTCCCATGCCCGTGTTCTCTATTTTGGAAAGGTCGATGATTTGCAAGCCATGAAAATCGTAATCGTGGGCGATGGCAAGGTTGGATCCGCCCTAACGGTACAGCTGTCTAAGGAAGGCCACGACGTGATTGTGATCGACAGCAATAAAATGGTGCTGGATGAGATCCAGCGGTTTTTGGATGTCAACGTGGTCCACGGAAATGGCGCTGCCTGGCGCATCCAGAAGATGGCGGGCGTGGACACCAGTGACCTGTTGATTGCCGCCACCTCCGCGGACGAGACAAATATCCTGTGCTGCATCATGGCCCGGAAACTGGGCTGCAAACATACCATCGCGCGGGTGCGCAACCCCGATTATTACCAACAGCTGTTCCAGCTGAAAGATGAGCTGGGCCTGAACCTGATGATCAACCCGGAATTTTCCACCGCTCATGAAATTTTCCGACTGCTGCAGTTCCCTTCGTTCCTAAAGCGGGATTCCTTTGCCAAGGGCCGGGCGGAAATTGTGGAAGTGGAGTTGCGGGAAGGCAACCCCTTGGTGGGGACCAAGCTGTTTGAACTGCCTCACAAGGTCAAGGTAAAGGTTTTGATCTGCGCCGTCCTCCGGGGAACGCAGGTATTTATCCCCGACGGCAACTTCCAGCTGGAGGTAGGCGACAGGGTTTCCTTCACCGCGTCCTCCAGCGACCTGGCCACCTTGATCCGCAACCTGGGGTTGTCCCAGAAAAAGGTGCGGAACGTAATGATCATCGGCGGGAGCCGCATTGCCATTTACCTGGCTGAAACGCTGATCCGCGCCGGCGTCAATGTCAAGCTGGTAGAAATCAACGAGGAAAAATGCAGCAATCTGGCGGAGCTTCTTCCAAAGGCCACCGTCATCCACGCCGACGGCTCTGACAAAAGCGTGCTGGACTCCGAGGGCCTTGCTCAAACCGACGCAGTAGTGACCCTGACAGACATCGACGAGGAAAACCTGATCATTTCCATGTACGCCAATTATCTGGGCGTTTACAACATCACCAAGATCAACCGCACAGAATACACTGAGGTCTTAAACGGCAAGGGCATCGACTGTGTGGTCAGCTTGAAAGATCTGTGCTGCAATGATATCGTCCGGTATGTCCGTGCTATGGGCAACCGGAAGGGAGCATCCGTACTTGCCCTGCACCGCATTGTGGATGACCGGGTGGAAGCCTTAGAATTTCGCGCCAACAACCAGCTTCCCCAGCTCGGAAAGCGCCTGGCCCAGCTGAAGCTCCAGCCCAATACCCTGATCACCTGCCTGAATCGGCGAGGGCGGATCATTATCCCCCAGGGCAGCGACACCATTGAAAAGGATGACACGGTCATTGTCGTGGCGGATTCGGAACGGGTCATCAACAATTTGAGCGACATTTTTGTGGATTCGTAAACCTCCCGGCAGGAAGGGAATTATCGCTTAAGTTACTGCTTTGAAAAGAGGGGAACGATCCTTGAATCATAAAATGATCCTTCGGCTGATCTGCTATATCCTGCGGATCGAAGCCGTCTGTCTGCTGCCGGCCGCCGCCATTTCTCTTTTTCTGAGGGAGTGGTCCGCCGTGCTGGGTATCTGCGTCACCATAGGGCTGGCCGCCCTTTTAAGCCTGGTCACTTTCCTGCTCCCTCCAAAAACCCGGGAAATCGGCGCGCAGGAAGGCTTCCTCAGTGTGGCCCTATGCTGGCTGGCAGTGTCCTTGGTGGGGGCGCTCCCCTTCTTTTTCAGCGGGGCTATCCCAAATTTTATCGACTGTATTTTTGAGACTGTTTCCGGCTTTACCACCACCGGCGCCAGCATACTTACGGATGTAGAAGCCATGCCGAAGGGGCTGCTGTACTGGCGGAGCTTCACCCACTGGCTGGGCGGTATGGGCGTGCTGGTGTTCCTGCTGGCGGTAGTCCCTATGGGAAAAGGAAAAAACAGTCTGCTCCATGTCATGCGGGCGGAAAGCCCCGGCCCCCAGGTGGACAAGCTGGTACCCCGTCTGCAAAACAGCGCTAAGATCCTTTACACCATATATATTGTGCTGACGGCCATTGAAATTTTATTCCTACTGGCGGGGGGCATGCCCCTGTTTGACAGCCTATGCACCGCCTTCGGCACCGCAGGCACCGGCGGGTTTGGGGTAAAAAATGACAGCATGGCAAGCTACAGTCCCTATTTGCAGACGGTATGCACTGTGTTTATGGCTCTGTTTGGCGTCAATTTCAGTACTTTCTATCTCCTGCTGCTGCGGCAGTTTAAAAGCGTCCTGCATAACCAGGAACTGCTTTTATATCTTGGCGTGATGATCGTATCCATCCTGTTGATTACCTGGAATATCCTGCCACTGTATAGCGGCGTGGGAGAAGCGTTGCACCATGCGGCATTCCAGGTTTCCTCCATCATGACTACCACCGGCTTTTCCACGGTTGATTTCAACCTGTGGCCGACCTTTTCCAAAATGCTGCTGATGTCCCTGATGATTATCGGGGCTTGCGCCGGATCCACTGGCGGCGGCATTAAAGCGGTTCGGGTCCTGCTGATGTTTAAGGCAGGCCGCCGGAGCATCCGCCGGATGCTGAGGCCCCGGTCCGTTTCCGTGATTCACATGGACGGGCAGCGGGTCAGCGAGGATGTGATCCAAAATACCTATAGCTATATTACCGTCTACGTGCTGACCGCCGTCCTTTCCATGCTGCTAATCTCCATTGATGAGTGTTCTGTGGAAACCAACGTTTCCGCCACCCTTGCCTGCCTGAACAATATCGGCCCCGGACTGGATCTGGTAGGTCCCATGAGCAACTATTCCCATTTTTCCGACTTCAGCAAACTGGTGCTTTCCTTTAACATGCTGGCCGGCCGGCTGGAGCTGTTCCCCATGCTGGTTCTGTTCTTCCCCGCCGCCTGGAAAACAAACTGACGCATTAATTGACCCGGATGGAAAACCATCCGGGTTATTTTTCATTTTCCTCGCCCTGCGGTATCTGTCTTAAAAAGCCCTCCAGATTCATCACTGTCCGGGGAGAAAAGAAGTGCTCGATCTTCTCCGCTTCTTCCAATTCGTTTTCGGAGCGGTTAATCAGGCACAGCAGGGCATTTACCAAGTCATGCCGCCGGATCAGGTATTTTCCCAGCTCCCGGCCGGTATCCGTCAAGGTGATGCATCCGTATTTTGGGAGGCGGATCAGATCCCGCGCCCGCAGGTTCCCCGCCATCTTGGATGCCGAAGGCGGCTTGACGTGGAGCGCCTCCGCTAAAGCCGAAATACGCACCACTTCCGCGCTCTCCGACATACGGCAGATCATTTCCAGATAATCCTCCATACTGGACGTGACAAGTCCATGGTCCATCAGCATATAGCCCTTCAGGGTGTAAAAACCCTCCGGTACTCCTTTTGTCACCAATTTGTCCCTCCCGAATATATTGGTCATGAGAAAGAAATTTTCCTTTTCCTAACTTTTATTCACGGGAGAGATCGAATATGAACCGCGAAATACAAATGAACCGTTTATCTCAAGGGCAAACCGCCACGGTGCTGAGCCTTTCCGCGCAGGGTTCCATGCGCCGCCGGTTGCAGGATATGGGGTTGATCGCAGGGACAGAGGTGGAATGCGTGGGGATAAGCCCTCTGGGCGACCCTGCCGCCTACCTCATTCGGGGAGCGCTAGTAGCTCTGCGCGGCCGTGATGCGGCTGATATTTTAGTCCGGCCCGCCGGGGATACCCTGGAAAAAGCCAGCGGCCTTTCCCTTTATGGGAACGCCAACCGCTCAGTGGCAGAATAGGAGGGCACTATGGGACTTTCCAAAGACTCTACTGGAGCGGGGGCCGCCGGTGGGAAACTGGTGATCCGCAAGCAGGCGGAAAGCGACAAGGTCATTGCCCTGGCCGGGAACCCAAACGTGGGAAAAAGCACGGTGTTCAATCAACTGACCGGCATGCACCAGCACACGGGGAACTGGCCCGGAAAAACCGTGACCAACGCCCAGGGAGCCTGTTCCTTTTGGGGACAGGGCTATGTGCTGGTGGACCTGCCGGGCTGCTATTCCCTGCTCGCCCATTCCGCCGAGGAGGAAGCCGCTCGGGATTTTCTCTGCTTTGGGGGCGCCGACGCCGCAGTGGTGGTGTGCGATGCCACCTGCTTGGAACGCAACCTCAACTTGGTGCTGCAAACGCTGGAGATCACAAATAAGGCAGTTGTCTGCGTGAACCTGATGGACGAGGCGAGACGCAAGGGGATTACCGTGGACTTGCGGGAGCTTTCCAAGCTGTTGGGCGTCCCCGTGGTGGGGACGGCAGCTCGCAGCGGCAAAGGCCTTGACAAGCTGATGCGCCAGGTGCGCTGGGTATCAGATAACCCAAACGCGGGGCCGGAAAAACCAGCGGTAACCTATCCGGAGCTTATTGAAAAGGCAGTGGAACGTCTTCTGCCGGAAGCAGAGCGGCTGTGCGGCGGGAAGGTCCCTCCCCGGTGGCTGGCCCTGCGGCTGCTGGAGGGCGGCGGCCCTTCCCTTTTCCACGCTTTGGAAGAACACTTGGGCCGTGGGTTTTCCCAGGACCCGAAATTACGCGCTTTGCTGGAGAAATTTGACTGGGAACGGGAAGCCGCCGGGTTTTCCAAAGAGGATTTCCAGGACCAGATCGTTTCCACAGTGGTACACCAGGCCGAGGGAATCGCCCGGAAGGTGATAGTCTCGAAAAGCGGCGGCTACAGCCCGCTGGACCGCCGTCTGGACCGGATTTTCACCAACAGAGCCACCGGCTTTCCCATTATGTTCTTACTGCTGCTGCTCATCTTTTGGCTGACGATTGCCGGGGCCAATTACCCTTCCGAGCTTTTGAGCGCCGGACTTTTCTGGCTGGGAGACCGGATGCGGGATCTTTTCTCCCTGTGGGGCGCCCCCGCCTGGCTGGTGGGCCCACTGATTGACGGTATGTACAAGACCTTGAGCTGGGTGGTGTCCGTCATGCTGCCGCCCATGGCGATTTTCTTCCCCCTTTTCACCCTGCTGGAGGACTTTGGCTACCTTCCCCGCGCTGCCTTTAATCTGGACCGTTGTTTCCAGAAATGCGGCGCCTGCGGCAAGCAGGCCCTTACCCTTTGTATGGGGTTCGGTTGTAATGCGGCAGGGGTGGTGGGATGCCGGATCATCGACTCCCCGCGGGAGCGATTGATTGCCATTCTCACCAACAACTTTGTACCCTGCAATGGCCGCCTTCCCATGCTGATCTCCATTATCACCATGTTTTTTGTGGGTACGACGGGAGGATTTGGTTCTTCCGCCCTTTCCGCTCTGCTGTTGATGGCAGTGATCCTGCTGGGGATTGGAATGACATTTGCCGTTTCCAAGCTGCTGTCCGCGACAGTTTTGAGAGGGATCCCATCCTCCTTTACCCTGGAGCTTCCCCCTTATCGGCGTCCCCAAGTGGGCAAGGTGATCGTACGCTCCATTTTTGACCGCACCCTGTTTGTGCTGGGCCGGGCAGCGGCGGTAGCGGCTCCTGCCGGGCTGCTCCTTTGGATCTTGGGAAACGTCACGTTTAAAGAAGCCACACTACTCAGTCACTGTGCCGGTTTTTTTGACCCCTTTGCCCGACTGTTCGGCATGGACGGCGTGATCCTGCTGGCTTTTCTGCTGGGCCTCCCTGCCAACGAGATCGTGATCCCCATAGTCATTATGGCCTACCTGTCCCAGGGGAGCCTGACAGATCTGACAAACTTAACAGCCCTGCACGCCCTGCTGGTCAGCCGCGGCTGGACCTGGGTCACCGCCCTATGCACCATGCTGTTCTCCCTGATGCATTGGCCCTGTTCTACCACCTGCATGACAGTATATAAGGAGACAAAAAGCCTGAAATGGACAGCCGCTGCATTCCTTCTGCCAACTGCCTGCGGGCTGACGGTCTGCTTCCTGATTGCGTCTTTGGCAAGAATTGCGGGTATTTGAAACACTTAGGAAAAACGGTAAGTGAGGAATACTCGCTTACCGCTTTTCAAGCTTACAGACATGTGCGGTGTTTCCAGTCGAAGACAAAATATATAAATTATGATTAGATTCCACTAACTTTATAGGCATATTTCCGAATTTTGTGGCTTGCCAGAAAATTTTTCTGAAAGTATTGACAAATCCTGTTTGGCGGAATATGATTAGCACAGTGGTTAGTAGTTGCTAACCACTGTTTCCGGCATGTTTGGTTAGCTTTTGCTAATCACATGCGCGTTCGTAAGACAACGCCATACAAAAACCGTGCCGCAACAGTACTGCGCGGCGCCGTAAAAGAAAGGAAAGGATCATGATGCCGTTAACGCTGGCAGCCGTGGGAGAAGAAAACATCATTAAAAAGGTGGGCGGGACCCCCGAGGTCAAAAAGCACCTGGAAAACCTGGGCTTTGTGGCCGGAGGCGCTGTAACGGTGATCACCACTCTGGGCGGAAACGTGATCGTCAATGTGAAGGAAGCGCGGGTGGCTATCAGCCGTGAAATGGCCCAGAAGATCCTGGTGTAAAAGCCGGAATCCTTTTTACCTGACACAACAGCACAAGGAGGGAAGAAAATGAAAACGCTGCGGGAAATCAATGTCGGAGAAACTGTCAAGGTCGTAAAGCTCCACGGGGAAGGCGCAGTCAAGCGCCGGATTATGGACATGGGCCTGACAAAAGGCGTAGAGGTGCACGTCCGGAAAGTGGCCCCTCTGGGCGACCCGGTGGAGGTCACTGTCCGGGGATACGAGCTTTCCATCCGGAAAGCCGACGCCGAAATGATCGAAGTGGAATAAGCCGCTTTTTTACACACTGAAGTTAGCAGATTCTAACTCTGAAAGGAAGGTACGACATGGAAATCAAAATCGCCCTAGCGGGCAATCCGAACAGCGGCAAAACCACCCTGTTCAACGCGCTGACCGGTTCCAATCAGTTTGTGGGAAACTGGCCGGGCGTTACGGTGGAGAAAAAGGAAGGAAAGCTGAAAAAGCACGACGGCGTTACTATCACCGACCTGCCGGGCATTTACTCCCTCTCCCCTTACACACTGGAAGAAGTGGTAGCCAGAAATTACCTGATCAGCGAGCGGCCCAACGCCATCTTAAACATTGTGGACGGCACCAACCTGGAACGGAACCTGTACCTCACCACACAGCTGACGGAGCTGGGCATCCCGGTGGTCATTGCTGTAAACATGATGGACGTGGTGGAGAAAAACGGCGACAAGATCAATATTCAAGAACTGTCCCGGGAGCTGGGCTGCAAGGTACTTGAGATCTCCGCCTTAAAGGGCAATGGCGTTCTGGACGCTGCCGAAGCGGCCATTGACGCCGCTAAAAATGGGAAAACGCTGCCGCAACACACGTTCTCCGGTGCGGTGGAACACGCTATCGCACACATTGAAGAAGCCGCTGTCCACAGCCTTCCCGAGGAGCAGCAGCGTTGGTACGCCATTAAGATCTTCGAACGGGACGACAAGGTTCTGGAGCAACTTCATCTGTCCCCAGATGTGCTGGCCCACATTGAAGAGGATATCCGGGCTGCGGAAAAGGAATTAGATGATGACGCGGAAAGCATCATCACCAACGAACGGTATATTTACATAGCTTCCCTGTTGAAAGGGTGCTACAAAAAGAAGAGCGCCGGTCAGCTGACCGTTTCGGACAAGATCGACAAGGTAGTCACCAACCGCTGGTTGGGCCTTCCCATTTTCGCGGTGGTTATGGTGCTGGTGTACTACCTTTCTATGGTCACTGTGGGCGCTGCTGCCACCGACTGGGCCAACGACGGCTTGTTTGGGGACGGCTGGCATCTGTTTGGCATTGGCACCTCCGCCTATGAGGACGCCGCCGAAACCTACGGCGACGCCGATTTGATCATCGACGCCTTTGCAGGCGAATACGGCGACGACGCCACGGCGAACGCCTTGGACATGGAGTCGGAAGACTATAGCGACGAAGGCGCCAAAGCCGCCTTGGAAGCTCTGGTTGCCGCCACTCCTGACGATGCAACTGTAAACTATGAACTGGAAGACGAGGAAACACTGGCTGTTGAGGAAGTCCGCGCCGGGAAAGAGGATTTACAGGACGCAGTGGACAATTTCCTAAATACGGAATATAAAGACGCTTATGGCGCGCCGGACACCAGCACCTATGGCGTATGGGTTCCCGGTATTCCCGTACTGATTGGAAACGGACTGGAAGCCGCCAATGCCCCTGAATGGCTTTCCGGCTTGATTCTTGACGGCATTGTTGCTGGCGTTGGCGCTGTGTTGGGCTTTGTGCCGCAAATGCTGGTTCTGTTCCTGCTGCTGGCTATTCTGGAAGCCTGTGGCTACATGGCACGTATCGCCTTTGTACTGGACCGTATCTTCCGGAAGTTTGGGCTTTCCGGCAAGTCCTTTATCCCCATGCTTATTGGCTCTGGCTGCGGCATCCCCGGGATCATGGCCTCCCGGACCATTGAAAATGAACGGGATCGCCGGATGACAATCATGACCACCACCTTTATCCCCTGCGGGGCAAAAATGCCCTTTATCGCCATGGTGGCCGGCGCTATCTTCGCCAATTCCCCTTGGATCGCCGTATCTGCCTACTTTATGGGCGTTGCAGCCATTATTGTTTCCGGAATTATGTTGAAAAAGACCCGGATGTTCTCCGGTGACCCGGCTCCCTTTGTCATGGAACTTCCCGCTTACCACTGGCCCACTGTGGGGAATGTTTTGCGGTCCATGTGGGAGCGGGGTTGGTCCTTCATTAAAAAGGCCGGCACCATCATCCTGCTATCCACAATCCTGGTTTGGTTTACCACCTACTTTGGCTTTACGGCGGACGGCTTCCGGATGCTCAGCGAAGAGGAGATTGATTCCTCCATCCTGGCGGCGATCGGCAACGCCATCGCCTGGCTCTTCGCGCCTTTGGGATGGGGCAACTGGCAGGCTGTGGTTGCGTCTATCACAGGCTTGATCGCCAAAGAAAACATTGTGGGCACCCTGGGAATCCTGTACAACGGCGAAGCCGGTGTCTACGCCACGATGGCCTCCGCCTTTACCGCTATCAGCGCCTATTCCTTCCTGGCATTCAACCTTTTGTGCGCCCCTTGCTTCGCGGCTATGGGCGCCATCAAACGGGAAATGAACAGCGCCAAATGGACATGGTTCGCCATTGGGTATGAATGCGGCTTTGCATACGTGGTCTCCCTGATCATTTTCCAATTTGGCTCCGCCTTCACCGGCAATTTGAATGTGATCGGCCTGATTGCCGCCCTGATCCTGCTGGCCGCTATAATCTATATGTTGTTCCGGCCTTATCAGGAATCAACCACGCTTACGAAAAACGTAAAAGCAAACTGATTTTGCTTCGGAAAGGAGTTTTCAAATGTTCGCCTGGCTTTCCGCCAATTATGGCACTATTTTGATCGTTGTCGTGCTGATCCTGATCGTAGGGGCCGCCAGCTATACCCTGTTCCGGGACAAGAAAAACGGGAAGCATTCCTGTGGCGGCAGCTGCGGCCATTGTCCCATGAGCGGGCAGTGCGGTGGAGCAAAAAAGCAATGAGAAAAGCGGCCTAACGACTACATAATTCAAAGGGGAAGCCCTCGGTGTTTCTTTCGAAGCACCGAGGGCTTCCTAAACTGTACCGCAACCTCGTAAATGAGCTTCTATTTCTTTTTAAATTCTTCCAAGTCGATCAACCTGCCGCCGTTTAAACGGGATTCCTCCGCCGCCAGAGCCATAAAGTGGCTTTCCATGGAGTTTTCCAGGGTGGTGGTCCGCTCGGTGGCTTCCCGGTCGTTTAAGAGCATATCCAGGAAGTCCGCTACAATGCCGCTATCCCCGCCGCCGTGGCCCTTCAGATCGGAAGCCAGAGCGCCCACGTCGGTGATCTCCTCTTCTTTCCCGAATTCCCGGACGCGGATCACATTGGAGAGCATGTCAGCTTCGATCTCTCCTTTTGTACCCATCGCCTTAAAATATCGGTAACAGCTTTCCGTAAAGGCGCACATGGTAAAGCTGATGGTAGAACCGTCATCCATCAGCAGGTTGGTCTGCTGGTGGTCCACCACATCGTTGTCGCAATAGTATACACACCTGCCATAGGGACCGCTTCGCAGGGCTTCATAGGTGCTTTCCACAGTATTTTCCACACTCAGCACAGATGTGATCCAATTTCCGTTGTGGTGTGCAATGCCGGTTTTCGGATTAGTGACGTAGATCTTCTCCGCATCGAAAATACAGTGCTCCTTTGCCTTGCATCCGCCCAGGCAGTACGGCGTGGCGCCGGCGGGGGCACATTCCTTTTTAAACAGCCGAGTGCTGCCAAAAGAGGAAACTGCTTTGCATTTTTTGCCGGTCAGCCAAGTGAAGATATCCATGTCGTGGCAAGATTTCTGCAAAATCATAGGACTGGTTTCCTTTGAATTGCGCCAATTGCCTCGGACAAAGGAATGAGCCTGGTGCCAGTAGGCCACATTTTCATTGGCACAGATGGAAACCACATCGCCAATGCGGCCGCTGGAGAGCAGGTCTTTCAGGGTATTGTAAAATACTGTGTAGCGCAGGACATGGCACACGATGATCTTCCCGGGGCAGTCCTTCGCGACCTCTAAGATCTCCCGGCACTTGGAAAGTTCGGGGGAAATTGGCTTTTCCAAAAGCACATTGTAACCCAGCTTCAACGCAGGGATGGCGTGGCCCACGTGCTGGCGGTCCATAGTGGACACCACCATCACATCGGCAAGCTTACCTTGGGCCAGCATTTCCTCGGCGCTGGAAAAACAGTTTTCCGGAGGAATATTATAAAGCTGTCTGGCTTTTTCCACCTTGTCCGGGTTCAAATCCGCTACAGCCGTCACTTTCATTTTCTCCGGGAACAGCTTTTGCATGGAAGCATAAGTGCTTCCACGGTCGCCAAAACCGGCAATAGCAAAGGTAATTGGTGCCTGCATTTATGTTCATCCTTTCGCTTTTAAGCTTGCCTCCAGCGCCTTTTTTCCAATATCTCTCCGGCAAAAAGCGCCCTCAAAGGAAATTTTCCCCGCCGCGCGGTAAGCGTTTTCCAGGGCCTGTTCCAAGGTGCTGCCCCTGGCGGTAACGCCCAGCACCCGGCCGCCATTGGTGTAAAATTTTCCATTTTCCAGCTTCGTCCCAGCATGGTAAACCACAGCCCCATCCACTTGGCCGTTTTCATCCAGGCCGGAAATCTCTTTCCCTTTTTCATAATGGCCTGGATAGCCGCTGCTAGCCAAAATCACGCAGGCGCAAGGCTCTGGGGACCACCGTATTTCCAGCTCGGACAGACGCTCCTCCGCCGTGGCGGTAACGATTTCCGCGAAATCCGTTTTCAGCCGGGGCAGAACCACCTGAGTTTCAGGATCGCCGAACCGGGAGTTGTATTCAATTACCTTCGGACCGTCAGGGGTAAGCATCAGCCCGAAATACAAGCACCCCTTAAATTTCCTGCCCTCGGCATTCATGGCCCGCATGGTGGGAAGAAAAATCTCCTCCATGCACTGGGTCGCCACAGCTTCCGTGTAATAGGGGTTTGGGCTTACCGTACCCATGCCGCCTGTATTGGGGCCTTTATCGTCATCCCACGCCCGTTTGTGGTCCTGCGAGGAAACCATCGGCTGCATGGCGGTCCCATCCGTAAAGGCCAAAACGGACACCTCCGGGCCAGTGAGAAATTCTTCCACCACCACTTCGCTGCCGGAATCGCCAAACACCTTGTCCTCCATAATGGTCTTGAGCGCTGCCGACGCCTCTTCCTCGTTTTGGGCGATGATGACGCCCTTCCCCACAGCCAGACCGTCCGCCTTGACCACCACGGGATATTTTCCTTTGGATTTGATAAACTCCAAAGCCTTACCCGATTCCGAAAAGACCTGGTACTCCGCCGTGGGGATGCCGTATTTCTTCATCAGCCCTTTGGAAAACACCTTGCTGGCTTCGATCTGAGCGGCCGCGCTGTTGGGACCGAAACAAGGAATACCGGCGGCTTCCAGAAAGTCCACCATCCCGGCGGCAAGAGGGTCATCGGGTCCCACAAACACCAAGTCTACCCGCTTTTCCTTCGCCAGGGCCAGCATGCCCTCCCTGTCCATCGCGTTCACCGGGAAGCACTCTGCATCCCGGGAAATGCCGCCGTTGCCGGGAGCGCAGTAAAGCTTTTCCACTCTGGGGCTTTCCTTCAATTTTCGGACGATGGCATGTTCCCGCCCGCCGGAACCAATCACAAGAATTTTCATACCCATTCTCCTGTCACTTTTGATATTTTTCCGTCATGCCCTGCTTCCACTGTCCTCTTTCTCCACAGTTTTTACAGCAACGTCTTCCACTTTTTACGATCCCCGTCGTTTAAAAGTGCTTCACGATCTCTAAAAGGCTGTCCGCTTCCACCGTGGCGCCGCCGTTTTTCTCCAGTCGGTTTTGATCCGTGCGGAGCAGGGCCGTTTTCCATCCAACTGCCCTGGCACCTTGAATATCCGCTACGGGGTTGTCCCCCACCATCCAGATCAGCTCTGGAAATCCAGCATTTTTCTCAGCCAAATGGAAAATCTGCTCATCGGGCTTGTTTAGGCCTACTTTTCCGGAGACGATATAGCCCTTGAAATAAGGCCGCAGAAAAAGCTGTCTCAACAGTTTCTCCAGCTCCGGATAATTGTTGGAAAGCACATAATTTTCATAGCCCTTATAAGCGCACAGTGCCAAAGCGGACGCCGCGTCCCGACGGACTCGGCAGTTTTCCGGGGAAAGCAGGATTTCCCGCATCTGGCGGGCGGCTTTCTCCGCTTCCCTCCGGGGCACGCCCAGGCTTTGAAACAGGGCGGCATACTGCCGGAACCTGTCCGTCCACCAGGCCTTTCCCTTTAGAGTGGGGTCACCATCCGGATGCCAGGGAAACCCCCGGCGCAGCGCCGCCTTTTCCAGCGTGACGCCATACCGCTCCGCCAGCGGGCCGAGAGCCTTGACAGCCGCCCGCCGCCATTGGTGGGAGGGAATGGTAAGGGTGCCGTCAAAATCCCAGAAAACCGCCTTTTTCACTCCGCTGGTCATCTTTCTCCTTTCAGTTCGCGAAGGGCAAGGGCAAACCCTATCACGGCCACGGCAAAGAAAAACAAGACCACGACACCCTCAAGCTCGCTGGACATCCGCAGGGACCACGCGCCCGGCTCCGCCAAAACGGCGGCAGAGAGCATCCAGACCGCCATGCCAATCATGCCGCACAGCACCAGGGCACAGCACAAAATCAACTTTTTCACAATGATTTTCCTCCGCTCAGTGATGGAACAGCCGAATCCCTGTAAACGCCATAGCAATATTATACTTGTCGCAGGTTTCGATCACATTGTCGTCCCGAATGGAACCGCCGGGCTGGGCGATAAATTCCACGCCGCTTTTCCGGGCGCGTTCAATATTGTCACCAAAGGGGAAGAATGCATCGGAACCCAAAGCCACGCCGGACATCCCGTCCAGCCAGGCGCGGCGCTCCTCCCGGGTGAACACCTCGGGCTGCTCCGTGAAGAAGCTCTGCCACTGCCCGTCGGCCAGCACATCCATGTATTCATCGGAAATATACACGTCAATGGTGTTATCGCGGTCCGGACGGCGAATGCCGGGCTTAAAGGGCAGGGCCAGCACCTTTGGGCACTGGCGAAGGTACCAATTGTCCGCCTTATTTCCGGCCAGCCTGGTACAGTGAATGCGGCTCTGCTGGCCGGCCCCCACGCCAATGGCCTGCCCGTCTTTCACATAGCAGACGGAATTAGACTGGGTATACTTCAAAGTGATCAGGGAAACGATCAGGTCGCGCTTGGCTTTCTCGGTAAGGGTCTTATTTTTCGTAGGCAGGTTTTCCAGCAGCCCACCGTCGATCTTCAGCTCGTTCCGGCCCTGTTCGAAGGTGATGCCAAACACGTCCTTCCGCTCGATGGGGGCGGGAACGTAATCGGGGTCGATCCGCACTACGTTGTAACCGCCCTTGCGCTTTGTTTTCAAAATCTCCAGCGCCTCCGGGGTATAGCCGGGGGCAATGATGCCGTCGGACACCTCCCGGGCCAGCAGGGCGGCAGTTTCCCTGTCGCATACATCGGAAAGGGCGGCCCAGTCCCCGTAAGAGGACATACGGTCTGCGCCCCGGGCCGCCGCGTAGGCGGAAGCAATGGGAGAAAGCTCCAGATCGTCTACAAAATAAATCTTTTTCAGAGTATCGGACAGGGGAACGTACACCGCAGCGCCCGCCGGGCTGACATGCTTAAAGGACGCCGCCGCAGGCAGGCCGGTAGCGGCCTTTAATTCTTTGACCAACTGCCAGCTGTTAAAGGCGTCCAGGAAATTGATGTATCCCGGCTTGCCGTTTAAAACCTGCACCGGCAGGTCGCCGCCGTCCTTCATAAAGATACGGGAGGGTTTTTGGTTGGGGTTGCAGCCATATTTCAGTTCCAATTCATTCATGGAAAATACCACCTTTCAGTTTCGTTGCTCCTGTAATGCTCAAGCGTTTTTGTTCACGATCCTGGTTTCCGTTTCACCGGTGGTGAGGTCGATATACCGGACAAAGAGGGAAACCTTGTTATCCTGATTCAGGTTTTCCCACACACTGCGGGTAAATCCCTCAATATCCCCGGAAAGCTCCACCGGGGTAGGCTCCCCCTCAAAAGAGGGCACCGGGTCACCATCGCATTGATAAGTGTGAATAAAATGCCCCAGGCCGGCCTTCGGCTCGTAATCGAAGAAGAACCGCTGAGCCGCGCCGGGATCGCCGTCGGTGCTCTTCAAAATGGACAGCTTATAGGTAAAATCCCCTTGATTGAGAGTGATCAGCCCGGAGATTCTGGGGGTATAAAGTGGCGGGTCAGGCTCGAAGGTCCGGGTGCGCAAAGCGTCCTCAAAGGTCTTGCCATCCCGCAGAAAATCGTAAATGGTGTCGGTTTGGTCGCCGTTGGTGAAGATTACCTGGTTTCCCAGCACCCGCACCGGGAAATAGATTACCAGAGACGGGTCGGAAAGCAGGGCAGGGTCAAAAGCCTTGGTCCGCAGGCCATCCCCCGCTTCTTCAAACACCCGGTTCCGGCTATTCACGCTGCGGCCCATGATAAAATAAGCCGTTACAGCGTGCCTGCCGTCGGCGCTTTTGCCAATGATAACCCCGCGGCCCGGGTAAGTATTGCCGCTAAGTTCCTGACAGAGATTTACAGGCTTCATAAATGTTCCACCTTTCCTGAAATTGTCAATCATTTTCCGGCGCAATGCTCACCACGCCGTCATGCACGGAGAGCCTTCCCTGGCAAAACAAGGAAACGGCCCGTGGCAACAGGATCCATTCAGCTTCCTCCATCACACGCTTTTGCAGGGTTTCCGGCGTATCGCCCTCCCGCACTTCCACGGCCTTTTGCAGGATGATCGGCCCGCCGTCGCATTCCTCGTTGGCAAAATGGACAGTGGCACCGGAAACTTTCACGCCCCGCTTCAGCACCGCTTCGTGCACGTGCAGGCCGTAATACCCCTTGCCGCCAAAGGCGGGCAATAGCGCGGGATGCACGTTGATGATACGATTTGGAAACGCCCGGACAAACTCATCGCTGGTAATGGTGAGAAAGCCGGCCAGCACCACCAGCTCCACCCCCCGGCTTTGCAGGGCCTGGATCAAAGCCTTGCTGTAAGTATCCACATCCGGGTATTCCTTTCGGTTCAAAGTGACGGCCTCGATCCCGGCTGCTTCAGCCCGTTCCAAAGCGTAAACACCGGGCTTACTGGAAATAACCACCTGGATTGACCCTTTTCGGATCTCCCCCGCCTTTTGGGCGTCAATCAAGCGCTGAAGATTGGTACCGCCGCCAGACACCAGAACACCGATATTTACCACAGCAAGACCCCCTCGCTTCCTTCCGTCACCTCACCGATGACAAGAGCCCTTTCGCCAGCGGCCTGGATGGCGTTCACCGCCGCCTGGGCGGTTTCCTTTGACACGGCCATACACAGGCCGACCCCCATGTTAAAAGTATTGTACATGTCGTGTTCCGGAATATTCCCCAGCTGTTGCAGCAGCGGGAAAATAGGCGGCAGAGGGATCGCTGCCTTCTCCACCTTCGCAGTCAGGCCCGGCCGCATCATCCTGGGGATATTTTCATAAAAACCGCCACCGGTAATATGGGAAACGGCCTTGACGTCCGCTGCTTCCATTGCGGCCAGCACCGCTTTCACGTAAATGCGGGTGGGGGTGAGCAGTGTTTCGCCCAGGGTACCCCCAAGCTCGTCGTAATGTCGGTTTACGATTTCCAGATCGCTTTTCAGCGTTTTGGCTACAGAAACGGTAAGGTTCATCAAGGCCCCGGCCATACCCTTGCCGGTTTCCTCCCCCATGTCCATTTTCCCGATCCCAAACACTTTCCGGACCAGGGAAAATCCGTTGGAATGAACGCCGGAGGACAGTACGCCGACCAGCACATCGCCCGCCTGCAGCCGGGAACCGTCGACGACCTTTGGCTTGTCCACCAGGCCTACGATAAAACCCGCCAGGTCATAGTCGTCATCGGCCATCATGCCGGGGTGCTCGGCAGTCTCGCCGCCAATCAGGGCGCAGCCGGCCTGAACGCAGCCTTCCGCCACGCCCTTTACGATTTGGGCGATCTTTTCGGGCTGGTTCTTCCCGCAGGCGATATAATCTAGGAAAAACAAGGGCTTTGCCCCGCAGCAAACTACGTCGTTGACGCACATGGCCACCGCGTCAATACCAATAGTGTCGTGCTTATCCATCAGCATGGCAATTTTCAATTTAGTTCCAACACCGTCGGTGCCCGAAACAAGGATAGGTTCCCGCATTCCAGAAAGGTCCGGGGCAAACAGGCCGCCAAAGCCGCCAATATCTGATACCACGCCGGGAACTACAGTGCGCTTTACGTGTTCTTTCATCAGCTCTACCGACCGGTAACCCGCGGTGACATCCACCCCTGCGGCCTTATAGCTGTCGCTATAGCTTTTCAGCGTTTCCGCCGGTTTCCCCGCCGCTTGCAAACCCTCATTCTTTTCTGTCATTTTCATTCCCCTTTCTAAACAACCAACGACTCATAACCAATCACTAAATTTCCCAGTTCCCGTTTTTAAATATCTGCACTTTTTTCCCGTCCCGAGTGTAACCGGTGACGTTCAACTCCTTGGAACCGACCATAAAATCCACATGAATGATGGAATCGTTGACGCCTTTTTCCTTTACTTCTTCGTCGGTCATAGTCTCAAACCCAGGCACAGTCTCGTTAAAACCCCGGCCCAAAGCCACATGGCAGGCGGCGTTTTCGTCAAACAGGGTATTGTAAAACAAGATACCGGAATTAGAGATAGGGGAATCATCCGGCACCAAGGCAAGCTCGCCCAACATGCAGGCACCCTCGTCCATTTTGATCATGTGCTCTAAAAGCTCTTGGCCCTTTTCCGCCTTAACGGAAACAGCCTTGCCGTCCTTAAAGGTAACGGAAAACTTGTCAATCAAATTCCCCTGGTAGGAAAGGGGCATGGTGGCAACCAGCGTACCCTCACACTTGCCCCGCATGGGAGAGATAAAGACCTCCTCGGAAGGCATATTTGGATTATAAGAAACGCCGTTTGTTGGCAGGGTGTCGCAGCCCCCGTGCCACTGGGAGTCTGGAATGAGCCAGCACTTGAAATCCGTTCCGTTTTTGCTTTCATAGTGGAGGTAATCCAGATCCAGGGCGTTGAGCTTCTCGCACTTGGCCCGGAGGGTTGCGTTGTGCTTGGCCCACTCGGCCACCGGGTCGTTGTCCGGGCTGACGCGCACAGTCTGCAAAATGGCTTCCCACAGCTTTTCCACCGCCGCGCCGGGACGTTCGTCCGGGAACACCTTTTTGGCCCACCTTTTGGAGGGCACTGCCAAAATGCACCACTGGTACTTGTTTTCCATAGCGTTTCTGTAAGGCTTCATGATCCTGCCAACAGCGGCGCTCGCCTTCTGCATCTTCGCAACGTTTACACCTTTCAATCCGTCCGGATCGGCGGAGGCAATATGGATCATAGCGGGCAGAGTATCCACGTAATGCTGCATCCGCACTTTCTGCCATTCCTCTACCTTGGACAGTTGGGTGGCACTTTCATGCCGATAAGTCAGCTTTGTGACCACCTGATCATCCCAGTTAATTGTCACCCACTTGGCTCCGGCCCGGTAGGCCTCTTCGGCCACCATTTCGGCAAACTCGTGCTGGTCTACCTGTGCGGAGATCAAACACCCCTGCCCCTTTTGCAGGTTTACGCCTGTCTGTACAGCAAGCCTGGCATACTTTCTCAAAATAGTTTTTTTCATTTTGTTTCCTTTCCTAAATATAATTATTTCAAATGATTTCCTTCAGTTTATTCTGGAGCGCCGCGTCCTTTTTTTCCACACCGGCTTTCATTTCCTGCTTCATGGCGGCAAGCTTTTCCATAAGCTCCGGGTCGGACAGAGCAAGCATCTGTGCAGCCAGGATGGCGGCGTTGTCCGCGCCATCAATGGCAACGGTGGCCACCGGGATGCCAGAGGGCATCTGGACCGTGGCAAGCAGAGCGTCCAGGCCGTCCAGAGTGGAGGACTTCACCGGAATGCCGATCACCGGCAGGGTAGTGTAAGCCGCCAGAATCCCGGCCAGATGGGCCGCTTTCCCCGCCGCGGCAATGATCACACCAAAGCCGTTGTCCCGGGCGGTTTTGGAAAATTCCGCCGCCTGCTCTGGCGTGCGGTGGGCACTCATCACGTGGGCTTCCACCGGAATCTCCAGGCTTTTCAGCCGCTTCACCGCAGGTGTCACTACAGGCAGGTCACTGTCGCTTCCCATGATCACTGCAACTTTTTTACGCATATTCATGATCACTTTCCTTTCTCACAGCGCAAACTTTTCCTCTTCCCTAAAAGGATCAATTCCAATACCAGTGGGGGACTTCTTCAAATTTCAGATATACCGACTCGGCCCCCAGCTTTTCTTCCATCAAGGGGATCACCGTATTCTGAAAGGCTTCGTAGTACCGCGGTTCCGCCGCACCGTACAGCATAACGTTAACAAACACGATCGGGCCGTTTTCGGGCCGCTTCCCGCCGAACCAGAGCCGGCAATGGTCGGTAAACTGGACCATCAAATGACTTTCCGCTTTCCCGGGGATCAGGGCAATGGCTTTTCCCAGCTCCGCCTTCAATTCCGTTTCTTGCTTTTCTCCCAGCTCACCGCTGGTACGGACATCAATAAAAGGCATACTGCATTTCCTTTCTTTTAGTAATTGGATCAACAAACTAAAGTATATAATGAATCGAAAAAAAGCGCAAGGGCACAGGCATTAACGACACAAAAAATTTCCCGGCAAAAGCCGGGAAATTTTGGATCAATCGTCATACCACATTTCCAAAGTGTCAAAGTCCGCGCCGTTAACAAGGCCATTGCCGTGGCCCGCAACGATATTCAGCTCATAGAGCGTCGTATAGTTTTCACGGCTCTGCTCGAACGTGTCCCTGTCTACCTTTGTATCACCTAAAACGTAGGTTCCGCTTTCTTCCGCGCCAACAGTCCAGCGGGCTTCCATGTAGTAGGAATTGGCTTCATCGGCAGTCCCCACGGAATCCCAGGGGATATATGAATACTGGTTGTTCATCGCATCCCCGCTGGACTGCTTCACGAAGCGCGTCAGATACACTGCACCATCCTTTCCCTCGACAATCCCAACGGAGCCGCTATTCCCGCCGACTTCCTGATAGAGAATTCCGTCGTCCAAAAGCTTTGGGCCGTCCTCCAAAAAGGTAAATAGAGCATAGGAAACCCCATAAGTGCCGTTCTTCGCCCGGGTTTCAAACGCCGCCAGGAAATCCTGATTTCCGTCGCCGTCGAAATCATCGACACATCCCAAAGGCTCGAAGGTGTAGTTTTCCACATAGGTCGAGCTGTCCTCAATCCAGTCAATGGCTTCGTCCAGGCATTCACCGACGCTTATTTTCTGACGTGTCGGTTTCTCCGTGGAAGCGGGAGCCTTCGTCGGAAGAGGGGTTTCCTCCGAGGCTGGCTCATCTGTGGAGGCATCGCTTTTCTGAGACACAGCCGGCATTTCTGATGCACTCACTACAGTTTCTTCCGGCTGTGCGGCAAGATTGCTGCCAATGAGGATTCCTCCCAGCAAGGCGGAAAGTGCGACACCCACCACAGCTACCACAATCAAGGGAACGACCCATCCCGGCCTTTTCGGAGGAGGATAGCCAGGGCCGCCGGTCTGCGGTCCGTTAGAGTATTGCTGATATTGGCTCTGATATGGTTGCTGGGACTGTTGATTTTGCGGCTGGTATGGTTGTTGGTTCATCATAAAACTCCTTTCACTTTTCGTCCTTCCCCATCAGTTCCTTCACAGACACGGCCAGACCAGCCAAGCTTTGGATGTTGGAAGGCACGATAATCTTAGTGGCCTTGCCATCGGCGGCCCTTTCAAAGGCTTCTAGGCTCTTTAGGGCAATGACTGGATCGCCGGGATTCGCCTCGTTCATCAGGCGGACGGCCTCGGCCTTTGCTTTCTGCACGGTGAGGATAGCTTCCGCTTCGCCTTGGGCTTCCCGGATCTTCGTTTCCTTCACAGCATCAGCCCGGAGCACGGCGGATTCCTTCTGGCCCTCGGCGATCAAGATTGCGCTGCGCTTTTCGCCTTCGGCATCCAGAATCTTCGCCCGGCGTTCCCGCTCGGCCTTCATCTGCTTTTCCATCGAATCCTGGATTTCCGCAGGTGGGATGATGTTCTTCAACTCCACACGGTTGACCTTGATACCCCAAGGATCCGTGGCTTCGTCTAGAATCACCCGTATTTTGGAATTGATTGTGTCCCGGGAAGTCAGGGTGTGGTCCAACTCCATCTCGCCAATAATGTTTCGCAGGGTGGTGGCGGTCAGGTTCTCAATGGCAGAAATGGGATCCTCCACGCCGTAAGCGTAGAGCTTTGGATCGGTGATCTGGAAATACACCACCGTGTCAATCTGCATGGTCACATTGTCTTTGGTGATTACCGGCTGGGGTGGAAAATCGATCACCTGCTCTTTGAGACTCACCTTTTTGGAAATGCGGTCAATAAAGGGGATCTTCACGTGCAGTCCCGTCCCCCAGGATGCGTGGAACGCACCCAGGCGCTCCACCACAAAGGCGTGGGCCTGGGGAACGATCTTGATGTTGGCAACAATGACGGCCAGCACAAACACGACCAGCACAGCCACCACGATCAAAGCAGCAATACTTTCGGGCATGGAAAACACTCCTTTCAAATATCATCGGGCTGTTTTTCACGATCCGGGAATACCGGGGAAACCAGAAGTTTAACGCCCTCAATTCGTTCTACCAATACCTTTTCCCCTTTGGGGATCACGCCATCCCCCAGCGATCGGGCGGCCCAGCTGTTTCCCAACACTACAACTCGGCCTGTCCCAAGGATATTGTTGACATCCTCCGTTACCAGAGCTGTCTTTCCCACCGCCATGTCGGCATTGGTGGCGGGAGGCTCGGCCCCCTGGAATTTCCTGGCCAGAGGGCGGGTAAGACCCAGGGCCAGCGCGGACACCCCCAGGAACAGCAGAATCTGCAGCCACAAGGGGCCTCCCACCAAGCTGGCGATAAGGGCTGCCAGCCCTCCCGGTACAAACCAAATGGACACCAGCGCTGGCACAACCGCTTCGATCAAAGCCGCCAGCACCGTTATTCCCAGCCAAACATAATGCATCCATTCCATAGTTGCAACCACTCCCAGTCTTATGCGGCAGTCATTTTAGGATAACACCAAACCGTCAGAAACATACGGAAAACATTTTAAATGAATACAACTTTCCAGCGCCGTTTCCGAGCGTTTTGTCCGGGCTTTACAATATAAACCATCAGCAGCGGAATTCTTTCTTTCCCTCCTGAAAGGGACCGGGCAGCGGACGCACGCCCCGGTGAACACCAAAATAGTCGCGGTCAAACAAAATCGGCGTGCCATCCGGGTTTTCGAAGGGCTGTTCCGGCTCGAAGGCCATGCCCAAAAGCTCTGTGCTGATGCAGGGTGCGGCTATTTCAGGCAGATATTGGTACAAATCGGTTTTTAAAACATACTCCCCGTCCCTTTCTTCCAGCACCAAAGAAGCGGTATGATCTGCCACAGCGAAATCCCGTTCCTTTTCCCAGGGCCGGGCACCGTTGAAGTACACGTTTCCCGCCGCCCAGACCGGCAGATGCATATAATAGCGATCACTGGGCGCGGAACCCATGCCGCAGTAGCCTTCAAATTCCTTTTCCCACTCTGCCTGGGTAGGGTATCCATCGTAAGGGAAAATGCCCGCAAGGATATTGCCGTCATCCCAGCCGTTGTGCCCCATATTGTCCATAACGTCCTTCAAAGCGGGCTGCATGGGCTGCTGGACGAAAATATTGTTGTAGAACCGGGCATCGCCGTGCAGGAAGGTCATGAACCCCATGACCTCAGTGCGGTGGGGAATATGATAGGGCGTGTATCGAGGTGAGGACAAGGTTTTCGCACCGTTGTCCGTTCCGGTGCCTACCGCCGTGATGCCCCCGGCAATCAGGTTGTGTACCACCGCCACGCCCTGGCAGGCCAGCTTTAGGGAGCGGGCGGACAGCAGCAGGTTGTTGTCAATCAGCGTGGGACCGTGAGAAACCTCCACAAAGATGTCCTCCCCCATACCCTGCAGTGCGGCGGGATCCGGGTGCGTGTCGTTCATTTTCAGATTCGGCAAGGTATTGTCATGGAAGAAATTCCCGGTTACCCTGGTACCCTGGGCCTGCCAGTCTAACCATAGGCCGCGGGTGCAGTGATGGATGTGATTTCCTCGGCAGACCACGTCGATGGCAGCGTGCATTTTGATGCCGCCGATTTCCGCGCCGGCCAGGTTCTGCTTATTGTTGATGTGGTGGATATGGTTATTTTCGATCAGGGAAAACACTCCGCCCAAATGGCCCACAATCCCGGTCTGGCCACAGTCGTGGATGTTGCAATGACGGATGATATGGGAACCGATATTTTCTTTAGTCCACCCCTGGGTCTGGGCCAGGCAGATGCACTCCCGCTCGGTCTGGGTACCGTCCTTGTATTTCCACTTCAGCCATTTGTTGTCGTTTTCCGGCTGACGGTATTTTCCCAGGGAAATGCCGGAGCATTTGGAATGGGAAATTTCGCAGTCCTCAATGATCCACCCTTTCGCCCAATGAGGGCCGACCATCCCCTCCTGATAAGCAGTGGGCGGTGCCCACTGGGTGGCGGCCTGTTTTACCGTAAAGCCGCTAAGGGTAATATAATTTCGCCCGGTCCGAGAGGGATAAAAACAATTCCGGCGCACATTGATCTCCACATTTTCCGCATTGGGATCGGCCCCTTGAAAATTTGCGAAAAGTGCGGTATTTTCCCCTTCCTGCTCCGTGTACCATTTGTATACGGTAAAATCCGGATCCCAGGACGCCGGGAACACTGTGGGGTGCAAAACGTCCTCCAGGGAGCAGGCTTCATAAAGGGATTTCCCGTTCAAATAGACTTCTCCCGTATGGGCGGGCTTATCAGGGCTGGAAATGTACCAGTCCCCTTCCACCAGCGTGGTATAGGGATTATAGTCCCCAAACAGGCCATTGGAAATCAAAGCTTTCCAAACGTCCCCCTCATACCGCGTCCAGCATTTCACAGGCTCCGCGCCAGTGATAACAGCCTTCCCGGGCTGGACAGAGCGGTATTCGATCCGGCAGTCATCTGAGGTTCCACCGTTTTTAGGGTCCACCCATTCCCGGTATACGCCGGGAGCCACCAGCACCCGGTCCCCTGCTTTGGCAATCTTCGCAGCCTGAGAAATGGTCTGGAAAGGCCTCTTCTGTGAGCCATCCCCGTTCCGGGACGCCAATTGGTTTACATAAATTTCCATATTTACAACTCCTTTTCTATGGAATCCCGTTTTCCCGGGAAATTACCGCAGCAAATCTGGCCCGCCGAGAAGCGCCGCAAAAGCAGACGTATACAACCGTTTTAAATTTTCTTTACGCCGAAGGCCGTCTTTTCGCCGTTGACGTCCCATTCGGCGGTATAGCCGTCCAGCTCCCCGAAGTGGCAGGCTTCTCCCAGCACATCGTGAAGGATGGAATCCCGGTTCTTCCGGAGGACCTCCGCCACTTTTTCGCTGCCGCTTTGGTATACCTGAATGTGGTCGGTGACCTGGAAGCCCGCATCCTTCCGCATGGATTGCAGCTTGGAAACGATCTCCCGCACAAACCCCTCTTCAATTAGATCCTCAGTAAGGGTGGTATCCAGCGCAATGGTCAGACCGTGGTCGGACACAGAGGTAAAGCCTTCCTTCTGCGCCGCATCAATCAGCAGTTCCTCTGCGGCCAGGCGGATCTCTCCATCGGGCAGGGACAGGGTTAAAACGCCGGTTTCATCCAACTCCTTCTTGGCTTTGGAGCCGTCCAGAGCCTGCAGGGCATTCCGGATCTCGCCAATCCGCTTGCCGTATTTCTGCCCCAAAACCCGCAGCTGAGGCTTAAAGGTGTAGGTGATAAAATCCGACATGTCAGACAGGAAGGAAATCGCTTTCACGTTTAGCTCCTGCTGGATAATGTTCCGGTACATCTCGCCAAGACCGGGATCCGCGTCGGTATATAACATCCGCAGAGGCTGACGGTTTTTCCGGTTGGAAAGGTTCCGGGCCGCGCGGCCCAAGGTGACCACCCGCAGCACCTCGCCCATGTCGGCTTCCAGCTTCGAGTCCACCCGGCTCGCATCGTATTCCGGGAATCGGCAGAGATGGACGCTTTCCGGGGCGGAAGGATCCAGCGAGCACACCAAGTTCCGGTAGATTTCCTCGCTCATAAAGGGAGCCATTGGCGCGACCAGCTTGGCGGTGGTGACCAGAGCGGTGTATAGGGTCATATAAGCAGCGGTCTTATCAGCGCTTTCCCCCTGCGCCCAGAAGCGCTCCCTGCTTCTGCGGACATACCAATTGCTCATCTCATCCACAAAATCCTGCAAAACTCGGGCAGCTTCCGGCACTTTATAGGCAGACAGGTTTTCGTCCACGTCCTTGACCGCCGTGTTCAGCCGGGACAGCAGCCAGCGGTCCATCACTGTTAATTCACAGTCCTCCAGCTTGTATTTAGATACGTCAAATTCATCGATAGTGGCGTACAGCACAAAGAAAGCGTAGGTGTTCCAAAGGGTAGAGAAAAATTTCTTCTGGACCTCGATCACTGCTTTTTCATGGAACCGGCTGGGCAGCCAAGGGGCGGAATTGGTATAGAAATACCAGCGCAGGGAATCCGCACCGAACTTTTCCAGAGCTTCCATCGGCTCTACTGCATTCCCCTTGGACTTGCTCATTTTTTTGCCTTCCTCGTCCTGCACCAGGCCCATGACCAGCACGTTCTTATAGGGGGCCTTGTGGAACAGAAGGGTGGAAATGGCCAGCAGGGTGTAGAACCAGCCGCGGGTCTGGTCTACCGCTTCGGAAATGAAGTCTGCGGGGAACTGCCGCTCAAACAATTCTTTGTTTTCAAAGGGGTAATGGTGCTGGGCGAAAGGCATAGAACCGGAATCGAACCAGCAGTCGATGACCTCCGGCACCCGATGCATCTGCTTTCCGCACTCCGGGCAGGTGATGGTGACGGCGTCCACATAGGGGCGGTGCAGCTCGATATCCTCCGGGCAATTGGGGGACATCTCCTTCAGCTCCGCAATGCTCCCCACGGCGTGGCGGTGCCCGCACTCGCATTCCCAAATATTCAGCGGGGTGCCCCAATACCGGTTCCGGCTGACGGCCCAATCCTGCAGGTTTTCCAGCCAGTCGCCAAATCGGCCCTTACCAATACTCTCCGGCAGCCAGTTCACCGTATTGTTGTTTGCAATCAGCTCATCCTTTACCTCGGTCATCTTGATGTACCAGGATTCCCGAGCGTAATAAATCAAGGGAGTATCGCAGCGCCAGCAGAAGGGATAGCTGTGCTCAAATTTTGGCGCAGAGAACAGCAGGCCACGGTCCTCCAGGTCCTGCAGGATCGGTATGTCGGCGTCCTTGCAGAAGGTGCCTGCCCACTTGGTCTCAGCGGTCATCTGGCCTTTGCCGTCCACCAACTGCACCAGGGGCAGGCCGTATTTTCTTCCCACTTTCGCGTCATCCTCGCCAAAAGCCGGGGCGATATGCACCACGCCGGTACCGTCCGTCAGTGTGACGTAATCATCACACACCACATACCAGCATTTTTCCCTTGGATGGACAAAATCAAACAGCGGCTCGTATTCCTTGCCTTCCAGCTGGGCGCCCGTGTAGTGCTCCCGCACTGTATACTCGCCTTCTCCCAGCACAGCATCGCACAGGGCGCCAGCCAGATAGTAGATTTCGCCCTTGCTTTCCACCTTCACGTAATCCTCTGCAGCGTTGACGCACAAGGCTACGTTGGAGGGCAGGGTCCAGGGAGTGGTGGTCCAAGCCAGAATAAAAGCGTCTTCGCCCTTCACCTTGAACTTGGCCACGGCAGAGCGCTCTTTTACATCCTTGTATCCTTGAGCCACCTCGTGAGAGGAAAGGGGCGTGCCACACCGGGGGCAATAGGGTACGATCTTAAAACCTTTGTACAACAGGCCTTTTTCCCAGATCTGCTTTAAGGCCCACCATTCGGACTCAATAAAATCGTTGTCATAAGTGACGTAGGGGGAGTCCATATCGGCCCAAAAGCCCACGGCCTTGGAAAAATCCTCCCACATGCCCTTATATTTCCAAACACTTTCCTTGCACTTTTCAATAAAAGGGGCCAGGCCGTAACTTTCGATCTGATCCTTTCCGTTGATGTGCAGGAGCTTTTCCACCTCCAGCTCCACCGGCAGGCCGTGGGTGTCCCAGCCAGCCTTGCGCTCAACCAACTTTCCCTTCATGGTTTGATACCGGGGAAACAGATCCTTAAATGCCCTGGTTTCCAGGTGGCCGATATGGGGCTTCCCGTTGGCTGTAGGAGGACCGTCGTAAAACACATAACCTGGCTCGCCCCTGCGGCGCTCCACGCTTTTCTCGAAAATCTTGTTTTCCTCCCAGAATTTTTCTGTCTCCTTTTCCCGCTCTACAAAATTCAGATTAGTGGGAACCTCCTTGTAAAGACCCATACTGTCCTTCCTTTCAAAATAATGAAATAATGCCTCCGCCCCGGCAAACGGGACGAAGGCAAACCATCGCTCTACCACCCGCACATCCATGCGCGCTCCCGGTAACGGTGGGACGCCGGCTTCCCCTACTTTTGGCGCTTTCAGGACAACCGTACACCTGCCCTGCACCTGTTCAGTTTGCGGCTCGGGAGCGATATCGCGGGCAAAAGCCCAAACGCCGTACCGGTACCGGCTTGCACCTGGAGCGTGCCAAAACACCCGCCTTTACAGGGCGCTTTGACCGTCTCCCGCCGGCTCTCTGTGACTTTCCAACGTTCCGCCTGTCTCCGTCACTGCCTTTTGCTGTGATTTTGCTTATTGACTTGATTTTACCGTAAAACTCCCCGGAAGTCAAGCCGGAAGCCGGATTTTTCACTGTCCGGCTTCTCCGGCGTTCTCCGGCAGCTCTTTTTCCGGCCCATCGCCGGCGTTCAGGTATTTTCCCCTGTCCGCAAAATATTCCTCCCGCAGGATGGAATAACACTCGTCATCGAAAATTTCCCCGTCATATCGGCGAAACGCATGATGGATCACACCCTCCCGGCGGAACCCGCACTTCTCGATAACCCGGCGGGACCTGTCGTTCACTGTGAAATGGCTGATCCCCAGCACATCCACCTTTTTCTTTTCAAAAGCACAGACAATCATGGCCTGCAGGGCTTCCGGCATATAGCCGTGGCCCCATTGCTCCTTTACCAGTTGATATCCAATGGAAAGGCTGTTCACATCCGCGCTCCGGCGCAGGTCCTTCTGAAATTTGATTTTTCCGATCGGTTCCCCCGTCGCTTTCAGCACAATAGCATAGCAGCCCGTATCCCGGATCGCCCGGTGCAGCTCCGCTTCCGCTTCCTCCAAATTGCGGGCGGGCTTCGCGCCGGAAGCAGCCATCACCTGGGCGTCCGCAACAAATTTTAAAAAGTCGTTAAAATCTGCCAGCCGCCATCTGCGCAAGAACAGCCGCTCCGTTTCCATTTCCCCTCGGATTTTCTGGATCAGTTTCATACCAGCGCCTCCGTCACTTAAAATATTGATAGAACTGGCACTTGATCATACCGTTGTACAACTTCCGCCGCTTGTCTGCCCTGCGCCCAAACAGGCACTCGAAATCCTCGTCCGGGGTGATGATCCCATAGCTCCAACCGGGCTTTCGCGGAAAAACCTTTCCCAAGGCCTTTAGCAGCTCTCTGGCGGCCTGCACATCCAGCAAGCGCTCTCCGTAAGGAGGATTGCACACTACACAACCATACCGGTCTGAGCTGTCGAATTTCCGGACGTCCCGAACCTCGCAACGAACCATCTCCCCCACCCCGGCTTTCCCAACGTTTTCCCGGGCAAGCGTCACAGCGGCAGGGTCGATATCGTACCCGGAAGCCCGGAAGGACACATCCCGGCGGATCTGTGCCGCCGCCCTGTCCCGCTCCGCCTGCCACACTGTCGGGCAGGATGTCCCCCAGGTCTCAGCCAGGAACCTCCGGCGCAGGCCCGGAGCAATATTGGTGGCCAGCAGGGCCGCTTCAATCAACAGAGTGCCGGAACCGCAGAATGGATCGATGAAATTGCCGTCCGGACGCACCCTGGCCAGCTTGACCAAAGCAGCCGCCAGCGTCTCCTTGATTGGCGCTTCCGTCGATTCCCGGCGGTAACCCCGCTTATGCAGCCCATCTCCGCAGGCATCCAGCATTACGCTGACCCGGTCCTTTAAAATACGGAACCGTATCCGGCACTGGGAACCGGTTTCCGGGAACCATGTGATATGGTACTTCTCCTTTAACCGCTCCACCACTGCTTTTTTTACAATAGACTGGCAGTCGGGCACGCTATGCAGTTGGCTGGATAAGCTGCTGCCCGCAACGGGAAAACGATCCTCTTTTTGAATAAAATCCTCCCAGGGCAGGGAGCGCACACCCTGAAACAACTCTTCAAAGCTGCGGGCTGTAAATTCCCCCAGCAGGATCAAGATTCGCTCGGCGTATCGGCTACCGATGCAGGCCCGGGCCAGGGCCGTCTCGTTCCCCTGGAACAGCACCCTGCCGTTTTCAGCCCGGACATTCCCACACTCCATTGCACGCAGTTCCTCTGCGGCAAGGCCCTCCACCCCCATCAGGCAGGGGGCGCAAAACGTCATTTCCTTCTGCATATGGCTCTCCTAAAAAATGGGGGAGAACAGGAACGTTCTCCCCGCACAGCATCTGTTCAAATCATTTTATAGCGGAAATGGCTGAATCCGCTTGCTGTCAGGCGCCCCCTTTATCGGCTTTCGGGGATCAGCAGCCCATAGCTTCCGTCCTTCCGGCGATACACCACATTAATCTCCCCGCCCGCATCTTCGCGAAACAGAAAGAATTCGTGGCCCAACATTTCCATTTGCAGGATCGCTTCCTCGGTGGTCATTACATCCACAAAGAAGCGCTTGACCCTGGCCACGTCCGGCTCCTCTTCCGGCTCCTCGTAGTATTCATCGGCAAACTCCGCGTCCGGGGCCATTTTCTTGGCGCGTTCCAGCCTGGTCTTGTTTTTGCGGATCTGCCGGCCCAATGCGGCAATCACATGATCCAGAGCCTCGTTCATTTCCATCGCCGTATCCTCGGCTCTGTAGATCATTCCCCGCTGGGTCACAGTAATCTCCACCGTCTGGCGGTTGCGCTCCACCGTAACGGTGACAGTGACTTCGGCATCCCGATCGAATATCCTGTCAAACTTTTGAAGCTTTTTTTCCACCAGGTCTTTAAAATTGTTCCTAAGGTTCACTTTTCTTCCGACAATGGTGATCTTCATTGTTTTTTCCCGCCGCCTGGTTTTATTTCCGGCAGCTGTCCTTTCACCAGATTTTGCGAAACCAACCACACTTTGTTCCGCAGTAATATTTTAGCATATTTGTCCAAATAACACAAGAGAGAAGTGAAAAATTTTCCTAAATTATCACAGTTTTATGCCGGGTCACATGACAGCCCACGTTGACGGCCACCGGCAGCCCGGCAATGTGGGTGGGATACGTTTCGATGTTCACCTTCAAAGCCGTCACATTCCCTCCAAAGCCCTGGGGACCCACGCCGGTACGGTTTACCGCTTCCAGCATTTCCCGCTCCAATTTCTCGTAATAAGGGTCGGGGTTTGGCTTTGAGACACTCCGACAGAGGGCCTGCTTTGCAAGCAGGGCGCAAAGCTCAAAATCGCCGCCGATCCCCACTCCCAGCACCACCGGAGGGCATGGATTGCTTCCCGCTTCCCGGACCGTCTCCACTACAAAGGCGATCAAGTCTTCGGGGGAGGCAGCCGGTGTAAACATTTTCAGTCGGCTCATATTTTCGCTGCCAAAGCCTTTGGGAGCCACTGTCAGCCTGATCTTATCCCCCGGCGTAAACCGGGTATGAAGCACCGCCGGGGTGTTATCCCCGGTATTTTCCCGGCGTAGGGGATCCCGCACAACGGAGCACCGGAGCAGGCCGTCCAAATACCCTTCCCGCACGCCCCGGTCCACCGCTTCCCGAAAATCCCCCTGAATATGAACCTCTTGGCCCACTTCGGCAAATACCACGGCCATGCCGGTGTCCTGACAAATGGGGATCTTCATTTTCCGAGCGGCGTCCAGGTTTCTGCACAGGTCCAGCAAAATGGACCGCGCCGTCCCCACTGCTTCCCGGCCGGGACTTTCCCGAACTAGGCTTTCCAAGTCCTCCGGCAGTTCCCGATTGGAAGCGATGCAAGCCTCCCGCACCGCCGTTGTAATCTCTTCCGCTTTCACTTCCCGCATATACTTCCTCCAAAGAAAAAAAGCCCCGGACAAGCCGCCAATATAGACGCGTGAAAAAAACTCAACGTCCCTCAGGCTCCCGCAGGGGCTATTTAGTTGTATAAGTACTTTGCCACGCCTTATTTTTGTTGTCCTCGGCGGGAGTACCCTCCGCCCCGGCGGGTATCCAAGCCGCTACGCTTCAGGTCTGACATTTTTTCATCACTGGCCTGCTTAAAGCGGGACATCATATCTTCAAAGCTACCGCTGTCGTTCCGGCGACTCTGCCACTCGAAATCCCCCGGCCTGCCGGGACCGGGCTGCGGCTCAGGACGAGGAGCGCGGGGTACCTTGGAGCTGTGGCCGCCATCCCTCCGGGGAGAGCCTTCCCGCTTTCCGCCCTCCGGACGGCGCTGGGACCGGCGCTGCTGCTCTTCAGGAAGAGCTTTTTTTACAGACAGACTGATTTTACCCTCTTCGCTGATTCCCAGCACCTTTACCTTGACCATTTGGCCTTCGGTGAGGAAATCCCGGATCTCATTGACAAAGACGGGCGCCACCTCGGAAATGTGAACCATGCCGGTTTGCCCGTCCTCGAAGCTGACAAACGCCCCAAACTTTGTAATGCCTGTCACTTTTCCCTCGCAGATCGCTCCTACCTCAAGCTTCATTCAAGCCTTTCCTCCTGCCGCATGATTGGATACGAGATCAGTCGCCGCCGCCCACATCTATAAAAATCCGTTCGCCAGGCATGGCGTAATCCAGGTCCTGCCTGGCTTTCTTTTCCGCGTATTCCTTCAGCCCGTCCGAATTTTCCAAAGAGTTTACAGTTTTGCGAATTTCCTCGTTCCGGGTATCCTGCACGGCAATCTGGGCATTGAGCTGCTCCAACTCCGTCCGTTTTTCCGTGATTTTGATCTGCCACGAAATCAGTAAAACCAGCGCGGCACCGGCCAGCACAAACAGGGCAATCCGCAGGGGCAGGAAGCCCCTGTATTTTTCCGTTTTGATCTCGTGCATTCAGGCGCCTCCTTTATAAACTCCAAAGCCGCTTTCCCGCGATCATTCTTTAAAAACCATTATATACTGGTATACATAAGTTTTTCAAGTCTTTTTTTTCGCTTTTTCCGGTTTTTTCCCAGCTTTTTCCCAGTTTTTTCCTTTTTCTCGTCTCCGAGGGCGGAAATTCGGGATCAAAAAGGCAAAAGTTCTTCTAATAAATCCGGAAACCTTACAAAAACAATTTCGAAGCAAGCCCGCCAGGCGGCTTATAAACGGACCGAGGACAGATACTGTGGCCCAGCCTCCCAAAAGCTGAAGCCCAGCCTGGAACAGCCGAAGCCTGCCCTTATCTACTGCCAAAGCGCAGAGGAACACCGCTGCCGCGCACAGGCAGCAAAACAGGACATCCAGAAGAGCCATGAGGATCTTCCCTGCCCGAAACAGTATCCCCAACGCCTGAAATATCAGC
>CAYSQF010000003.1:8832-44644 GCA_964433105.1 uncultured Acutalibacter sp. | reverse complement strand
GTGATGAGCGACACCGGCAAGATTGGCTCGGTGTTTGCCTGGAGCCTGGTGGACGTGTTTTTCAGCGGTATTTATGTTATTGGCTGTATGGCCGTCATGCTGGCCATGAACTGGAAGCTGGGTCTGCTGGTGCTGGCCATCGTCCCGCCCATTGCCCTGCTGACCCTATACTTCCAGAAACGGATTTTGAACGTGAACCGCCAGGTGCGGAGGATCAACGCGGAGATTACCCGGCATTACAACGAGGGTATTTCCGGCGCGAAAACCTCTAAGACCCTGGTGATTGAGGACAAGAACACCACCGCCTTCCGGGAGGTCACCGGCAGGATGAAGCACACCGCCATCCGCAGCGTGATGCTCCGGGCGGTGTACGTGCCGATCATCAGCTTTTTAACGGCGCTGGCAGTGGGCTTTGTCATTACCAGCGGCGGAGATATGGCTATTTTGGGCGGCATTTCCATTGGCCAGCTCACCATTTTCGTAAACTACGCCTTGATGATTGCTGACCCGGTGCAGACTTTGGCCGGCACCATCTCGGAGTTTATTTCCACCCAGGCCAATATCGAGCGCACCACCGCCCTGCTGGAGCTGAAGCCCCAGATTGTGGACACGCCGGAGGTGGTGGAAAAGTACGGCACCTCCCTGGAACCCAAGCGGGAAAACTGGGAACCGATCACGGGCCGCATCACCTTTGACGATGTGACATTCCATTACCCGGACGGCACGGAAAACGTGCTGGAGCATTTCAATCTGGATGTGCCCGCCGGGGCTACAGTGGCCATTGTAGGCGAAACCGGCGCGGGAAAATCCACCCTGGTAAACCTGGCCTGCAGGTTTTTCGAGCCGACAGAGGGGCGTATCCTCATCGACGGGAAAGACTACCGGGAGCGGAGCCTTTTATGGCTGCACAGCAGTATTGGCTATGTGCTGCAAACGCCTCACTTGTTTTCCGGTTCGGTAAAGGAAAATATCCGCTATGGCCGTCTGGACGCAACAGACGAGGAGGTTGTCGCCGCGGCCAAGCTGGTAAACGCTCATGACTTTATTGTGCGGATGGAGCATGGCTATGACAGCGACGTCGGCGAAGGCGGCGGTCAGCTTTCCACCGGGGAAAAGCAGCTGGTTTCCTTTGCCCGGGCGGTGCTGGCGAATCCCCGCATCTTTGTGCTGGACGAGGCCACCTCTTCCATTGATACCAACACAGAGGCCTTGATCCAAAACGCTATTTCCACCCTACTGACAGGCCGCACCTCGTTCCTGATCGCCCATCGGCTTTCCACCATCCGCAAGGCGGACATGATCCTGGTGGTCCGGGGTGGGAAGATTATCGAGCGCGGCACCCATCAGGAATTGATGAACCAGGGCGGCTATTACGCCGACCTGTACAATAAACAGTTTGAAACGGAAACCGCCGAAACAGTGCTGGGCGATAGGGGCTGAAAGCGGCGGAGAAAGACAAACATATAATACAACTTCAGGCGGCACCGATTTCTTTTCGGTGCCGTCGCGGTTTATCAAAAATCCCTTTGCAACCGCCCTAAAAATGCAAGTTTTCTACTTTACATAATTGTGAAAACGAGAGGGGATTTTAGGGGAAAATGAAGCTCGCCTTTAAAAAAATAAAGAAAATCATACACGAAGAGCGTGCCCCGACGGGATATCGGTGCGAACAGACCGCACCGACAGGCCGCGCAGGTGGTTTCTGCGATATTTCCAAAATATGCAACCAAAGGCTTCGATTTTGTGATTATATAGTGACGGCCGTTAAAAATCAGGACAGGGGTGGGATGCTTGACAGAAGCGCAGGCGTTGAAGAAATTGCAGAGTGGCTCTCAGGAAGCGCTGAGCTGGTTTATACGCCGCTATACCCCGTATGTCACGGTCGTGGTGAGAAATATCATCGGCGGCAGTATGGCGGAAGCGGATATAGAAGAAACTGCGGCGGATGTGTTTTTTATCCTTTGGGAAAAGGCGGACTCCGTAAAACCTGACGCAGTCCGCGCCTATCTGGGAAAGGTGGCGCGAAACAAGGGACTGCAGAAGCTTCGGAACGCGGGCAATACCATCTCCCTTGAGGACGATGTCATAGAGCTTCCCGGCAAATCGCCCCAGCAGGAGCTTGAGCGCCGGGAGCTTAACAGGCTGGTGCGGGAAGCAGTGCTCGGCATGGCCTGGCCCGACCGGGAAATTTTTCTCAGGCACTATTTTCATTTCCAAACTACCGCCAATATTTCAAAGGAAATGGAGCTTCCGGAATCCACCGTAAAATCCCGTCTCCGCAGGGGCCGGGAGAAGCTGAAAGAAGTCTTGACAAAAAGCCTTGAATCATAATGGAGGGAAAAAGTATGACTTATAAGATTTCCGAGCTGTTAAGCGACGTGCAGGAATGCGCGATGCCATTGGAAGGAAAGAATCCCGTGCGCTGGGAAAAAGTGGAAACGCTGACCTTTGAAAAGATCAGAAAGGCGCAGGCTGGAAGCAAAGCGCCCAAAGCCAGAAGAAAGCGGCGGATCGCCGCGCTTGCCGCCGCGGCCCTGCTGTCCGTCTGCCTGACCATAAGCGCCGCCGCAACCGGCGCGCTGGATTCGGTTGGCGATTTGTTTGCCGCGTGGTTTGGCAGGACGCCGGACCAGATTGAGCTGATCGAGCAGCTGGGCCAGCCCATCGGAGTGAGCGACAGCAGAAACGGTATCACCATTTCCGCCGACGCCATCCTGTCCGACGGGGAAAATTTCGTGGTGCTTTACACCGCTTCCCGGGATGATGGTACCGCCCTCATTCCCGCCGACACAGCACCTGGCGGCTCTTTGCATTTTGGGTATTCCGGTGGCAATGGCCCCGATTATGTCCGGTTTGTCTGGGAAAGATTCCAATTTATAAACGAGGCCCCCGGCGACATCTCCGTCCAATTCCTGTGCTACTATGACAACCATGATGGCCTCGATGAGCTGCCAAGCACTTTGAAGTGCAATTTCAGCAGACTGGAATACTGGCTGGAGGACAGCGAGGGTCACACACAGTTGGTCGAGCTATACGAGGATACGGCTGATCCTGAAACGAACGATGGTGTTTGGCAGCTTGAAATTCCCCTTTCCACCAGCGGACAGATCGCCGAAACAAAGCCCATTGACAACGAGCCATTCTCTGCCAATGGCGAAGAATTCGCGGTAACTGGGCTGAAAGTCTCCCCTCTGGCCGTGACGGTGGACTACGAGGTCACCAGCACTACGCCCTCCGCTCACGCCTGGAACATCGACTGGTACGGTCCGGATGGCAGTAAAAACTCCACTCCGGCGTATGAGGACGATCCAGCGGCCTTTTGGGAAAACATGACCTTGCTCCTGCGGAAGAAGGACGGCACAGAGATCGATTTGAGCACCTGCGTGAACAGTATGGGAGAGACGGAGTCTTTGGGGATCGTCACCCCGGACTGGGAGAGGGATAAATACTTCTGCCGTTACGGCGGGGTGTTGCCGGAGGTGATACCTCTTGAAGATATGGAATGCGTAGTCTTTAACGGGCTGGAGTATCCCATTGGCGAGTAACACTTGAGTGCGTAAAAGTTCGGAAGTATCCTGAATAGAAACTGCAAAGAAAGAAACCGCTGCTGGGGCATCCTCCGTAAGAAAGATACCCCAGCAGCCTTCCATTTTGGCATCGAAACCGATGTTCTCCGTGCCGATCACTTTATTTCCATCTTTCAAGACGAATGCACAATTCCACTCATTTTTTAACAAGAATTGACTTAATCCATTCCAAAGTTTGACGAATATCCGATAGGTAGGAAGGACATGACATATACTTCGCGGCTTTTGCATCACGGTTCCAGCTGAAACAGGCTTTTATGTCGCCAAAGGTGATGGGAAGTAAAATCGCCCTGTGGGTTTCGAGGATCAATCACTTATGCATATAAAGGTTTTCTCTGATTGCCGGTTTGTTGCCCGGCGGCTTCTTCCGGCATTTGTGGGAAACCGTTACTTGCAAAAGCTTTCCACATACTGCTCCAAGCAGGAGGTGATGATCTCCTTCGCTTCCTCCGGCCCCCAGACCATTTGAATCTCGGTATTCTTGCCGGATTCCAGCTGCTTATAGACGGCGAAAAAGTGCTGCATTTCCTCATAAATGTGAGAGGGCAGTTCAGTGATGCTCTGATAGGTGTTGAACGTGGGATCGTCAAAGGGGATGGCGATGATTTTTTCGTCCTGCTTCCCGCCGTCGTCCATGACAATCACGCCAATGGGATAGCACCGCACCAGGGACATGGGGATGATGTTTTCCGAGCAGAGCACCAGCACATCCAAAGGGTCCCCATCGTTGGCGTAGGTGCGGGGGATGAAGCCGTAATTTGCCGGATAATGGGTAGAGGTGTACAATACTCGATCCAGCCGGAGCAGACCGGTTTCCTTGTCCATTTCATATTTTGCCTTGCCGCCCTTGGAAATTTCTATCACGGCCATAAAATCGTCTGCATTGATGCGCTTGGGGGAGATATCGTGCCAGATGTTCATAACTTGCACCCTTTCTTTGCCAATGATTTTCAGCGGTCAATTCTTTAATATCCATTTTACATCTTTTTCCGCCGATTTGCAAGAAAGACGGCACAAAGACACAAAACCGCTTGCAGCTATTGCCATCGTTTACAGCATTGTGATGATACGATTCAGCGAGTAAGTACAGGGTACAATTCGGTTAAATGAGCGGAGGGCAGACTATGAGAAAAACAAATACTCTCTTTTGTAAGTCGGTCATAGACAACGGGGAAAAATCGTAGTATAATGCAGGGGAAGGCGGACCGGATCGGAAGGCCCGGCAAATCAATATATCAGGATAAGGGGAGAAAGACTATGGCATGTACGACTATTTTAGTGGGGAAAAAAGCCAGCTATAACGGCTCCACCATGATCGCGCGGAACGACGATGGCTTCTATGACGAGAAAAAGCTGGTTGTGGTTTTGCCGAAGGATCAGCCCAAAAAGTATAAGAGCAAGATTGGGCATTTGGAGATCACCCTTCCGGACGATCCCTTGCGTTACACCTCTACGCCCAGTGTGGATCCCGCTCACGGGGTTTGGGCGGCCAACGGCATCAACGCGGCCAATGTGGCGATGACGGCCACGGAAACCATCACCACCAACCCCCGGGTATTGGGGGCTGACCCGATGGTGAGATATAAGAAAAAGGAAACGGCCCGGGGCAAGGACCAGCCCGGCGGATTAGGTGAAGAGGACCTGGTTTACGTAGTTCTTCCTTACATCCGTACCGCCCGTCAAGGCGTAGAACGCCTGGGGGCGCTTTTGGAGCAGTACGGGACTTACGAGTCCAACGGCGTCGCCTTCTCCGACGGCAATGAGATTTGGTGGATGGAGACTATCGGCGGGCACCACTGGATCGCCTGCCGCGTCCCGGACGATCGGTATGTGATCATGCCGAATCAGTTTGGTATGGATCATTTCGATTTTGAGGACGCCTTTGGCAAAAAGAAGAATTACCTCTGCTCTGCCGATTTAAAGGAATTTATCGAGAAAAACCATTTGAACCTGGATCTGGACGGCGGCTTCAACCCCAGACTGGCCTTTGGTTCCCACAGCGATTCCGACCATGTGTACAACACCCCGCGCGCTTGGTTTATGGCCCGGTATTTCAACCCAAAGACCTTCCGCTGGGACGGTCCTGATGCCGATTACACCCCGGAGAGCGATGACATCCCTTGGTCTTTAAAGCCCGAACGCAAAATCACCACAGAGGAAGTAAAATACATCCTGTCCTCTTACTATCAGGGTACGCAGTACAATCCCTTTGGGCGCGGGAATCCGGAGGGCAAGGGCAAGTACCGGCCCATCGGCATCAGCCGTACAGGGGTCATGGCGATTTTAGAAATTCGCGGGGATGTGCCAAAGGAGATTGCCGCACTGGAGTGGATCTGCTTTGGGGCAAATCCCTTTAACGCTGCTCTGCCGGTATATGCCAATACCGAAAAAATGCCGGATTACCTGAGCAGGGTAACGATGGATGTATCCACGGATACTTTCTATTGGACCAACCGGCTGATTGGCGCTATGGCGGATGCCCATTACGGCTCCTGCATCCAGCATATCGAGCGGTACCAGGCATCTATTGCCGCAAAGGGCCGCGAGCTGGTTGCAGAGTACGACAAGAAGATGATAGAGGAAAGGAATTTCAGCCTGATCCCGGAGGCAAATCAAAAGCTGGCGGCTATGGCCAAAAAGGAAGCCGCCAACACGTTGAGCAAGGTCTTAAAGGAAGCCAGCAAGGCCATGCGGTGCGGATACCAGCGCACAGATAACTGATGTAAAATCCCGGCGGCGCCAGCAGGCCCGTCGGGATTTTTGCGCCTTCCCACGGTTTCTTGACACCCTGTTTTTCCGTGATATACTGTCACTTAATATAATAACACGGGGGAATCTGACATGATCGTGGAAGGGGTTGAATTTGCGTTGAAGGACGGGCGGAAAGCCCTGCTCCGCAGCCCGAAAGAGGAAGATATTCCCGGTTTGTTGGAATATTTGACGGTTTCCTCGGGAGAAACCGAGTTTCTCCTGCGGTATCCGGAGGAGTGCGCGCGATATACCTACGAATCTGAAAAGGTTTTTATTGAGCAGGCCAACGCGGACCCTAACCGGGCCATGCTTGTGTGCATGGTAGACGGCAGAATCGCCGGCAACTGCAATATCAGCTTTTTCAACAATATAAAGACAAAACACAGAGCCAATGTGGCGATTGCCCTGATCAAGGAGTTTTGGAGCCAGGGGATCGGCACAAAAATGTTCCAGGAAATGATTCGCCTTGCGGAAGAGCGAGACGGCGTAACTCAACTGGAGCTGGAATTTGTAGAGGGCAACAACCGCGCCCGGGGGCTTTATGAAAAAATGGGCTTTCGCATCGCCGGGGTCCATCCCAATGGGATCCGCTTGAAGGACGGGACTTTCCGGAACGAGTACCTCATGATTCGGGAAATGCGCTGATCAGCCGGAACAGCGGAGCGGGTTCTCTGCGAAAGCTTCCCCGCCCGTTTATTTATTGAGGTATTTTTTGATTTGGGTGGTGGAAATCTTAGGGGCTTGTATTGTTATACCCGAACGCTTGAATTTGTGCCGTTTCTCACATGTCCTTCTTCCACGGCCCTTTAGTCCCGTATAAAAGGAGTGCTGCAGAATTTTTTTGTTCTGCAACGCTCCCTAAAATTGATTTACTCACAGTTTCGAAATGTTTATTATGCCGGACACGGTATGGATGTCAACGGCTGAATTCCCAGGGCCGTAAGTGAGGGTGCCGGAACGCTTCTCCTGAATGCCGGCCAAGGGGAAGCTGCTTTGAAAGGCGCCGGAGGTGGTGGAGTATTTCACCGTAAAACCCCCGCTTTCGGGAAGGTCGGCGGGCAACGCCAGGTCCACATGGCCGGATACAGAGTTCAACTTTATCCTTTCCGGCATGTTCCCAAGCTTCAGGGATAAACTGCCGGAGGTGGTGGAAGCCTTCACCGTTTCTCCTTCCCCCACGGATTCCAGCTTTCCGGAAACGGTTGTCAAGGAGATTGTGTATCCATAGAAACCGGCGGCTTCCAGGGTGCCTGACGCGGTGGAGAGGGAAAGGTCTTCCGCGCCGGAGTCGAAAGAGGAAACCTTACCGGAAGCGGTGTCGGCTTTTAAGGTTTCCCCGTGGACATTTTCGATCCATAAATTGCCGGAGGCAGTAGAGAACCCAAAGTTTTCCCCTTGCAGATCCCGGGCAGTGATGTTCCCAGAAGCGGCGGAAAGCTTCACGTTTTCCAAATGTGCGCTCACGTTTTCCAGGACGATCTGTCCGGAAGCGCTGGATACCTTTAGCTGCTCTAAGTTCTTCATGCTTTGGGGCAGCTCTATGACCAGGCGCTTGGAAAGGCCGGATAGGCCATTGACCGGTTGTACCCTGACCCACTGGATGTCCAACTCGTTCTCATTTTGATTCAGCAGCAGCCGCTCGTTTTCCTGGAGGGGGCGGTTGGAATACTCGGTGATCTGAATGCAGTCCCCGGTTCCCTGGGAGATTTCCACCGGACCGGATACCCACTGGATGGAAATGAAGTCGATTTCAGCCGTGATATGTTCTGAGACGCCGGTTGTGATGTAAGAGCCGGCATTCGGTTCAGAAGGCATGGCAGACGGGGATGATGGAGAGGGCGGAGAAGGTATAGCAGGGACAGATACGCGTTCTGCCCTTTTTATGATCCCACTCACCGCGCCGCGGACCGCGCTTCCCAGTCCCCGCAGGCCGTCCGATAAGGTTTCAGCTACCTTGGTTGCCACCTCTTCCGCCATGTCGTCCTGTTCGCCTTCGGGATACAGGGTCAAGGAGGGTGCGGAGCCGGTGATTGGCTGACTTTTTGGGGAATCGTTAGGGGCAGGTTCGGCGTTCTGCTTCGTGTCAGGCGTACTGGACGCCGGCTCCCCCGGTTCCTTAGATTCACCCAAGGCGTCCAGCAGACGGGCGGCGTCTTGCTCCGTGATCTTTCCCTGCTCCAGCATTTCCAGCACTTTTCGCTTTTGATCGCTCATTTCATTTTCCACCTTTCAGTTGGTTCAAGGCTTCGATAGCCGTGTCCACGTCGATTTCCTTTTGGGCCAGGCGGTTCAAAATTTCCGTCCGTTCCTCTTCCTCCCGCACAGCCCGCAGCTCCGGCTTCTCATCAAAGCCCAAAGCGGCCAGGGCGGCGTCCAGCATATTTTTCACCGTAGGGTAGCTGACTCCCAGCGCCTTTTCCACTTCCTTGATGGATCCCCTGCACCGCAGAAAGGTCTCCACAAACTGCAGGTGCCTTTCTTCCAGGCGACAGAACCGGCAGGGGGTAAAGCCGCCGGTCAGTTCTGTGCCGCAGTTCCCGCATTTCAGGCGGGTAATGGTCATTTCTCCGCCGCAGACGGGACATTTGGACGGCGCGTGAAAGGTCATGTTTGTCATATTACTTGCTCTCCTTTCCAGGGTTCTACCACTAATTCCTTCCTCCGTGGCCACGGCGAAAGAGAATAAAAGGACCGGCCAGGTTCACTTTCTGTCTGCATTATAGCGTGCCGAATTAATAAAGTCAATATATAAATTGATTTTTTTAAGAAATTTATTTAATTTTTTTAATTTTTTGCTTTTGCAAAGGAAAACCGCCGCGATGGAGTGATCCATGCGCGGCGGCATATCTGTTAGGGCAATGTATCCAATCGGGCGATTCACTACACGGCTGCCTCAACCAATCAACTGAAAATGCTTTGCCAGAAGCTCGCAGACCTGTTCGCGGGTGTCTTTTCCGTCGTCTTCACGGGTCAACGTAAAGAAACCGCTATTTGCGTATGCCGCGTAATGCTCCGGGCTGTTGATCAAAGCCAGCCCTTTTTTGTAGTTTTCCATAACGGCTTCCCGATCGTCGCAGCTGTTGATTACACTGAGGAGGAATTGTTTATCCGGGTCGCTGCGGTCGAAGAAACGCTCCACGCTCATGGATTGCGGCGAAAGCATGATTGCAACGTGGTGGTAGTCTGAAATTTCCTTTAAAATGTCAATGGGAATACTGGTGTCCACAATTACCTTTTTATCCCTTGCAAGTGAAAGCAGTTCGGCAACCTCGAATTCCGCTGCTTCCCTTCCCGTGTTATAGATCCAGCGTTCATATTCCTCCGGCGGGCGGGTGACGAAATCCTTCCAGTCCGTCAGACCTTTCATGTAGCATAGATTCGGCTGAAGCTCGGGAAGCGCAACCATGTCCGATATAGCTCCATGGTAGTTTTCACCGCAGAAGATCATGTCATATTTTTCCGCCAGCATTTTGACCATTGTCGATTTTCCCGCGTAAGCCGTGCCGGTAATGAAATAAGCATTTCGCAAATAATACTTCAAAATGTTGTTTTCTATTTTCATTTGGGTTTCTCACCTTAACCATCTATAAAAGATACTGTCGAATGTCCTCAACAAACTGATTTCCGCAGCGGGCCAGTTCCCCGAAGACGCGATCGATCCCTTCTGTACTTTGATACCAATTCTCTTTCGTAATGTTATAGCAATGCACCGGGCAGACCTTAAAGCTGGCGTCAGGGAAAGCCAGTTGATAGAGCATGAGACACCTTCGGGCGTGGAACGCTTTGCATACGATCAAGCCGGTTTTGATGTCTAGCCCTTTCTCATCTGTGGTTTTTCGCGAAAAGAACGCATTGTCATGGGTATGGCCAGATTGATCCTCGCCGACAATCGCCGAAACCGGCACGCCGTTTTTAACGAGTACATCTGTAAAAAAAGCGCAGTCAGATTGATAATCGCCGTTGTATATGTCCGCTTTTGCGCGGACACCCGGCCATTTATCCCGCTTTACACTAACTCCTCCTGAGGGAACGAGCCACTTCGCGTAGCCCTTAAGATACAGCTCAGCTGCGTATTCGGGTTGTGCCGGGTGGGAACCGCCGGGCAGGAAAATGGCATCTGCGGGTTCCGGATCGTCAGATACAAATATAAAATTTGATATATCTGCGATGATGCGGTCATTCATTTTATGATCCCTCCGCGACTGTTCTGATGTTTTCATCGTGCAGGAAGGCGGCCCGGTTATGCCATCTCCCGCTTTCTTTTCCTTCGTTTAAAGAGAATAATGGCGATATACACGCCTAAAAATCCAAGGATAATAGCAACGAGCATCATGGATTCCCCCGGCCCACCCATTTTGACCTCGGCCCAAAGGGCGTCCACCTGTTTGCTGATATCCTCCGGAAGGTTTACAAACATTTCCGTATTGGCCAGCGTTTCCGCATCCGGGTAATGGATGGGGCTTTCCACCATTTCAGGATCGATGTATTCTTTCGCCGCAGTCTCTGGTGTGGAATAACCCACATAGTCCATGTTTGCCCCAGCGATCTCCGGATCGCACAGGAAATTGATATATTCCTCAGCTTCCCGCTTGTGGCTGGAGGTGGCCGGGATACAGATGGCGTCCACGAAAAAATTGGTGCCTTCCTTCGGCACTGCAAAGCCAATGCTGTCGTTGTTGTCCACTAAGATTGCGGCGTCTCCGGCATAATAGGGGGCCAGCCAGGCTTCGCCGTTTTCCATTTTGTCAAAGATTTGGTCCATCACGTAGGCCTGCACCAAAGGTTTCTGTTCCTTCAAAAGCTCGGCGGCTGCTTTCCAGTCCTCCGGATCAGTGGTATTCACAGACTGCCCCAGGCGGAACTGGGCGATGGCAAAGGCATCCCGGGGATTGTCAAACATCAGAATCTTCCCAGCGTAGTCGGCGTCCCACAAGATCTCCCAGCTGTCGACTACCTTGTCTACATACTCCTTGTTGTAGAACAGGCCCACGATGTTCCAGGTATAGGGCACCGAGTATTTCCCGCCCGGGTCGTACACCGGGTCTTTAAATTCTTCATCCACATACTGGTAATTGGGGATGTTTTCATAATCCAGCGGGGCAAGCATGTTTTCATCAATCAGCTTTGAGATCATGTAGTCCGAGGGGATGATGATGTCATAATCCGCGCCGCCTCCGGCCAGTTTGGAGTATAGGGACTCGTTGCTGTCAAAGGTGGTGTAGTTCACCTGGATCCCGGTACGCCTGGTAAATTCGGCGTTTACGTCCAGAGAGCCATCCGTGCCGTTTGAAATGTACTCTCCCCAGTTGTAGACATTCAAGACTACATTGGGATCGTATTCCTCCGCTAAGGCAGGGGCCTTTAGGGAAAAGAGCAGGGAAGCGGCCAAAAGAGCCGCGAGAAGTTTTCTTTTCAATTCTTTTCCTCCTGTGTCCGCGCGGCGTCTTTGTTCTGCCGCACGTTGACAATGACCAGCAGCACCATCACCACGGCAAATAATACGGTGGAGAGGGCGTTGATCTCGGGGCTGACTCGCTTTCGCGTCATAGAATAAATGTAGATGGGCAGGGTTTGGGTGGTACCGCTGGTAAAGTAGCTGATGACGAAATCGTCAATGGATAGTGTAAAGGCCATGATCATGCCGGTGACAATGCCGGGCAGTATTTCTGGCAGCACCACCTTGAAGAAAGCGGGGACCGGCGGGCAGCCTAGATCCTGGGCTGCCTCGTACAAGTTAGGGTCTATCTGACGAAGCTTTGGCAGCACGGACAGGATTACATAGGGCAGGCAGAAAGTGATGTGTGCGGCAATGAGGGAACCCATTCCCAGGGAGCGGCCTCCAAACAGCCCCACCGCAAAAACAAACAGCAGCATCAGAGATACGCCGGTGACGATCTCCGGGTTGACCATGGGAAAATTTGTAATGTTCATCATAATCCGTTTTGGCAAGCGCTTCATGGAATTGATTCCCACGGCGGCCACAGTCCCCAGGACGGTGGAAGCCACTGCTGCCGCCACTGCGATCAGCAAAGTGTTCCGCAGGGCTTCCAGGATCAGTCGGTCCTCAAAGAGCTTTTGATACCATTTCAGGGAAAAACCGCTCCATACCGTGCGGCTGGCTGTTTCCGTGTCGTTGAAGGAAAAGACGATGAGAACCAGGATGGGTGCGTACAAGAACAGAAAAATCAGAAAGGTGTAAATCCTCGCTCCGGTTTTTTTCATGGCATGACCCCTCCTCCGGCGGTTTCGCCATCGTCAAATTGGTTCATAATCCCCATGCAGATCAGGATGATCACCATAAGCACCAGAGAAATGGCAGAGCCAAGATTGGGGTTATAGGCACTGCCTAAAAACTGCATGTCGATCAAGTCGCCAATCAGCAGATTCCCGCCACCGCCCAGCATTTTGGAGATGATGAAGGTGCTTACTGCCGGCACGAACACCATCGTCACTCCGGAAATAATCCCGGGCATGCTCAAGGGAATGGTGACCTTGAAGAATACCGCGCGCTCGTTGGCGCCCAAGTCCTGGGCGGCTTCGATCACGCTGCCATCGATTTTGGTCAGTACGGAATACAAGGGCAGGATCATGTAGGGGATGTAGTTATACACCATTCCCAGCACCACAGCCCCCGCCGTGTTGATCAGGTGCAGGCGGGGCAGACCGATGGCGGCCAAGAAGGCATTGATCAAACCGTTATCCTCCAGCAGCGTCATCCAGGCGTAGGTGCGAAGCAGGAAATTCATCCACATGGGGAGCATGACCAGCATAATCATCACACTTTGCCGTTTGGCATGCATCTTTGCGATAATATAGGCCAGCGGATAGCCCAGCAACAGGGAAATGACCGTGGCAATGGCCCCCAGCCAGATCGAGCGCAGGAACACGTTGGAATACTGGCCAACGCTGAGGATATTTTCCAGGGTGAAGTGCCCGCTCTTGTCGGTAAAGGCGAACCACACCACCAGCAGCATGGGGATGACAATGAAAATCACCATCCAGATGGTGTAGGGCGCGGAAAGCAGCTTCGATTTAACCTTCATCCGACCCGCCCCCCTCTTCGTCTTCTTCAGCGGCTTCCTCCGAGGCGGCGATATCTTCGTCCATTTCGTCGCTGAAAGTGCTATAGTCGCCGAACATGCCGGAATACTCCGACTTTGCCATGACATGGATATCATCCGGTGTCAGGGACATGCCAATCCGTTCCCCCACCTGCCGGCAGGCGGTGGACTGGATCATCCATTTAAACCCGGCCACGTCCACAATGATCTCGTAGTGGACACCCTTAAAGGTGACGGCGGTGACCTCTCCATTAATGGAGGTGGGGCCGGGCGCCGTTACATTGATATCCTCCGGGCGGATTACCACATCCACCGGGGTATTCTTTCCAAACCCGCTGTCCAGGCACTGGAACTCCCGGCCGGCAAACCGCACCCGATAATCCTCCAGCATGATGCCGTCCAGAATGTTGGATTCGCCAATAAAGTCCGCCACAAAGGCGTTTTTGGGTTCGTTATAAATGTCGGTGGGCGTGCCGATCTGCTGGATCACGCCGCCGTCCATCACCACTACCGTGTCGGACATGGAAAGGGCCTCTTCCTGGTCGTGGGTGACAAAGACAAAGGTGATCCCCGTTTGCTGCTGTATTTTTTTCAGCTCGACCTGCATGTCTTTGCGGAGTTTTAGGTCCAAAGCGCCCAGGGGTTCGTCCAGCAGGAGTACCTTTGGCTCGTTGGCCAAGGCCCGGGCGATGGCCACCCGTTGCTGCTGCCCGCCGGAAAGTTGGCCCACGCCCCGATGGGAGTAGCCGGTCAGGTTTACCATGCCGAGCATTTCGTGGACGGTCTGTTTCACTTCCTTTTCGCTTTTCTTTTTCAAACGCATGCCAAACGCGATATTGTCATACACGTTTAGATGAGGGAAAAGGGCATACTTTTGAAAGATTGTGTTTACCGCCCGCTTGTGCGGGGGCAGAGAAGTGATGTTTTTCCCACTAAAAAAGACCTCGCCCGTATCCGGTGTGATGAACCCTCCGATGGTTCGTAGCACGGTAGTTTTTCCGCACCCGGAAGGGCCCAGCAGAGTGACGAACTCCCCATCCCGGATATCCAGGTTGAAGTCGCTCAGCACCTGCTCACCATCATACGATACAGCGATGTCCCGCAGTGAAATAATGACGTTTTCCATAATACCTGCATCCCCTTTGCGGCGGCGCGTTTCGCGCCAAATTTGGTTGCGCACCTGCGGTGACTTGGAAAATCCCGGTCTTCCGCAAATTTTGCAGCAATTATGCCACGCATAACCCGGTCCGGCCGTGTTCCCCGTGTCTCCCGCAAAGGATGAATCCGTGTCTTTCCGCAAGGAAAGTCGTGCCGGGGGACCGGACCGCTTTTATAGCCCGCTCACCTCCTGCCGCGGGCCGTTTTTCAGATGCAAACGCAATGAGATAAATATACGGAATTTTTCCGCTTTTGTCAATCGTTTTAAAAAAATACCGCAAAAACCGCGCTTCCCACGCCGGAAATGAAAAACTCCCGAAGGATCCTCCGAGAGCTTGAAAGAGCGGCGCTTATTTTAAAGAGCTGAAGGTTTGGAGCATTACGGCAGCCTGTGCCCTGGTGGCGTTCCCTTTGGGGCTGAGCTGACCGTTTCCCATGCCGTTGAGAAGGCCGCTTCCCACAGCCCAGGAAACAAAGGCGCCGGCATAGTTGGAAATTTGGTCGTTATCTTTAAACTGCGTCAGATCCCCTGTGGCAGAAAGATCCTTGTTTTTGTATTTTGCGTAGTTGTAGAGCATGGTGGCCAGTTGTTCCCTGGTGATATTTTGAGTCGGCAGAAATTTCCCGTTGCCTACGCCGCCCACTACCTCGGTGCTTTCTGCCCAGGCGACGGCTTTGGCGTAATAAGCCGTTTCCGGCACATCGCTAAAGCTGGAGACACCCGCGTCGGGGTTGCCCTCCATATTGTACAGCACTGTGACCAGCATGCCCCGGTTCATGGAAATATTCACTCCAAACTGAGTAGAGCTGATCCCATTCAAATATTGATTGGCATACGCCCATTTGATGGCGGATTCAGCCCAATGTCCCTTTACGTCGGTAAACGGCGTATCCGGATACACATCAGAGGAACCTGACGTGTTGGAATCAAGTGTGCCCAAGACGAAGGGAATCCCATTAGCAGCGGCGAAAGCTTGGGCCAGGGAACCGGCGTTCACATAGAAGGTCACGTCCCCACAGCCGTCAAAGGAATTCCCGGCAATGCTCTGGATGGAATCGGGCAGGGAAAGCTGCCTCAGACCAGTACACCCGCGGAAAACCAGTTCGCCAATGCGCTGCACTCCGTTTGGTACCACCAGCCGTTCCAGGGAGGTGCAGCCGTTAAAAAGCGCTGTCGGCAAAGTGGAGGCCGCTGCGGGCAGGGTGACGTTCTTTAAAGCGGTGCAGCCGCTGAGACAATATTCCCCAATCGAGGTCACAGTGGAGGGGATAGAAATGGAAGTGAGATGATTGCAGTCGGAAAAGGCGTTGTTCCCAATTTTTCCCACGCCGGAAGGAATATTGATGGATTCCAGGGCGATACAGCGGTCAAAGGAATAGCTTTCGATGGATGTCAGAGTAGAGGGGAGGGAAATGCTCTTTAAGGAATAACAGTAGCGGAACGCGTTTTTACCCAAATAGGTCAAGCCTTCCTCCAGATTGACGGTTTTCAGGGAAACGCAGGATGTAAAGGCCTGATCCCCGATGGTCTGCACGGAAGCGGGCACCGTTACGGAATTCATGGCGCTGCAGCCGTAAAAGGCCTGGTCGCCGATGGTACGGACCGTAGGGGCCACTGTGACGGAAGTCAGATTCTCGCAGCCATAAAAAGCGCGATCCGCAATAGCGGTGACCTGGATGCCCTCGATGGTGCTGGGGATTACCAGATCTCCGGACAAATTAGAACTGTCAATCAACGTACCGGTAAACTGATTTAGACGAAGAAAACCACCGCAAATGGGATACAGTACATTGTCCACCTCTACCGCAAAAGCATGCAGGGGCATAACAGTGGCAACAATACATACGGCAAGCAAAGAAGAAAAAAATTTATGTAAAGCCTTTTTTTGTTTTCGCATGGGAGTAATCCTCCAAATCGACAGGGAACATTTATTTTTATCATACAGGAAATCCGCCCGGAATTCAAGCGCTTTTCTGTGAATTTTAGCTCCGCTTCGGGCTTTTCGAAAAAAAGCCCGAAATTCCGACTTTGGAAATCTGTTTTTTCACAAAATCAGGCCGGCTGATCCAGCCGGCCTGATTCGAGGTAAATATGAAAGGACGAAAACCCTTATACACGTTTTATAGAAGCCGGTTCCACAAAAGCTCTGTCAGCTCGGGGACTGTACCGACGTTTTCCCTGGGGTGCCGACTTGTTCTCTTTCCGCTGGGAACGGCGAAATAGGTATAACCCTCCTGCGGGAATCAGCAGAATCAAAGCAAAAGCACCAATGCTTGCGGCAGGCGACAACCCACTTTCCGGGACCGCCGCGGAAAGCTCGGTAGCGGTCGATTCCTGGGATTCCCTGACCTGCTGGGAATACCGAGCGGATGCGGTCTCTGTTTTTGCCGCAGTGGCCATGCTCAACGCCGCTATGGTGCCAATGGTCAGCACCAACACCAACACGAATGCCAGCAGGTTTTTCAAAATACGGTGCTCCATCGAATCCGACTCCCCCTTCTGCAACCGCCGAGCAAACATCTGGCAAGACGGCTTTTGGCCGCCGGCTGCTTCTGTGGAAAAGATGACACTTCGATAACAAGTGTTACAATTTGGTTACATTTTAACATGCTTTCCACAAAATTTCAACCATATTCCGAAATATTCACAATATGTTCACAATTTTGTGCTCTCTAGCGGATTCATAAGCTGCCAGCATCAAATCTACCGTGTCTGTCACGCCGGGGATGTCATTCCGGAAGGGGGCGCCGGTGAGAACAGAATTATAAAAATCCCGGATACACAGGCCATGGCTGGCTCCCCAGTACTCCTTGCCCGTGACGGGAGAGGGAGGAGAGGCAGGCTCGAAGCGCTCCCGGCGGCCATCCCTCCAACGAACATCTATCTCCCGCTCTTCCATGCGTAAAACGCAGTTTTCGCAGGAAAGCTCCACCAGCACGGGGGAGTCCTCCACATGGCCGGTGGTGGCAAAAAAGATAGCCGGGCCATCCCGGAACCCAATACGGGCTTCAAAAGTGTCCTCCACCTCGATCACCCCCCGCAGGTGATGGTTTGCCAAGGATGCATCCACCTGATTGGGTCGGCCCAAAAACTGTACCAACAGGTCCATGGTGTGAATGGCTTGGTTGATCAGCGTACCACCGCCTTCTGTTTTCAGAGAGCCGCGCCAGCCGCTTTCCGTATAATAAGGCGCTTCCCGGCGCCACGTCACAAAAGCCCTGGCGCCCAAGATCTTTCCCGGTGTGCCGGAAGCCAGCAGCTCCAAAAGCAGCTGCACGCTGGCATTATACCGATTTTGAAAGCACACACCAATTCTGATCTTGTCCGATAGGCCCTGAAGCTCTTTCCACTGCTCCCGGCGGATGACCGGCGGTTTTTCTGTGAACACATGGATCCCTTGCTCCGCCGCTATTCGGGCCATAGGCGTGTGGAACACATGGGGTGTGCAGATATGCAGCACGTCCAGGTCTTCTTGGTTCAACAGCTCTTCCAATGAGGGGTAAGCATGTCCGTGGTATTTTTCCGCCATGGCTGCCGCCCGCTCCGGGCGGATATCCGCAAAGGCGCGGAGGTCGGCGGTTTCCAGCTCCGCTAAAGCCGCCCCATGGACTTGAGCGATACTTCCGCACCCTACAATGGCGCATTTGAGAGGACTCATGACAGAGCCTCCTTTCCTTCCGGGATTTCCCGCAAAATGCCCCGCAAAGCGTCCAGGGCTGCTTTCCAGGCGGTTTTGCCATTCAGTGCGGAATTCCGCTTTTTCGCATCCTGCTCCAAAGCCGCTAAACCGCTGAAGTCCACCAGGTGCGGTTCCAGGGAAAGGAAGCCCTTCCAACCGCCGTGCAAAAGGTCGGTCAAAATGTCCCTCACATGACCGTCTCCCTGCCCGGCGGGCACGATTTTCTTTTCAGCGCCAGCCGCGTCCTTGATATGGACATATTCGATGTAGGGACGAAGCTGTTCATAGGCGGGCAGGGTTTCCTGCCCCACTTCCAAAAAGTTTGCGAAATCAAACACCGCCTTAAAGTGAGGGCCGGACAGCGCTTCCATCAGATCCAGGCATCGGGAGGCGTTGTCTCCGTAAATTCCTTTTTCGTTTTCGTGGAGCAGCACCGCTTCCCACTGGGCGGCTTCCTCGATCATCGCGCCCACCCGATCCAGAACCTCGCCTTTATAGTTGGCGGGGTCGCTGCCCTTCGGCAGGTAGAAGCTGAACATTCGCAGATAAGGTGCGTTCAGTTCCTTTTGAATCTCCAGGGTCCGCTTCAGCTTTTCCATGTGGACGGCAAAATCATTCTCAATGCTGATTTTCCCAATGGGGGAGCCGATGGAGGAGACCCGAATCCCTGCCGCATGCAGCTTCCTTTTTACTTCCTGGCACTTGTTCTTGGAAAGCTCCGATACATTGATTCCATCAACGCCCCGCAGTTCGATCCAGGAAACGCCGAATTCCCGCACGGCGGAAATCTGGGCGTCCAGTTCCGGTGCAATCTCATCTGAAAATCCGGAGATAATCAGTTTTTTCATGTGAATTTTCCCTCCGCTTTTAATATGTTCCCTCAGTGGAAAAGGTGATGCCTTTGCTTTCTTTCTTTTTAGAACCGGCACGGCGCTTATCCAATTCTTTTAGGAACATCTCCTCATCAAAGGGGATTTCCACCGGTTTTTTCAGCCAGCTGGACAGGTGCATGGCGTTGGAAAGCGTCAGACCGCGGATGCCCTCCCGGCCATCCGCTACCAGCGGTTCGCCCCTCAGGATGTTCCCGGCAAAGGCGTTTAACACTCCCACATGCTGGGGATTTTCCCCGTCAGTCTCCACTTCCATTTTCTCGCAGGCGGGTTTGGCAAAGCCCTCCCGGCTGGTTTTGCAGAATTCCCGCTCGTCCTGGCCCAGTTTCCAAAAGGTAAGCTTCTCTTCCTCGCATACCAGCTTTCCCAGAGTACCGGAAACCTCGAACCGGTTGGTCCCGGGGGCGTCCCCGGTGGTGGTGACAAACACGCCTGTGGCGCCATTTTCAAACTCCAAATAGGCAGTCACATCGTCCTCCACCTCGATGTCGTGCCATTTCCCTTCGTGGCAGAAGGCCTGGACCTTTTTTGGCAGGCCGCAGATCCACTGGAGCAGGTCCAACTGGTGAGGGCACTGATTCAGCAACACGCCGCCGCCTTCCCCATTCCAGGTAGCCCGCCAGTCGCCGGAGTCATAATAGATCTGGGTGCGATACCAGTCTGTAATCAGCCAGCTGACTCGCTTCATTTCGCCGATCATGCCGCTTTGAACCATTTCGTGCATTTTGCGGTACAGGCAGTTAGTGCGCTGGTTAAACATCATGGCGAACACTTTCCCGCTTTCGTCCGCCGCCCGGTTCATTTCCCGGACCGCAAGAGTGTATACGCCGGCGGGCTTTTCGCACATCACATGAAGCCTCGCCGCAAAGGCTTCCTTTGCCAGCACCGGATGCTGATAGTGGGGCACGGCGATGAGCACCGCATCACATAAGCCGCTTTTGATCAGCTCCGAGCCTTCCACAAATACTGGTACGTCCTGCGGTAGGATGTCTTTGGCCCAGGCCCGGCGGTCCTCGCGCCGATCTGCCACAGCCGCCGCCGTAATCTCCGGCGTTTTTCCCGCTAGGATATTTTTGAGATGGGTGCTTCCCATGTTGCCAATGCCGATAATGCCGAGCTTTACCTGTTTCATAATAACCGCCCGCCGATACAGAATCCGTAAATTTGCAGCGTTTTATTCTGTATCGTCCTTTCCGTTGGATTTTTATGATATTTTTCGCAGGACCGAAAACCCTGGGAAAAGTATACGCCCCTGCGGTGAGGTTGTCAACATTCCCGCGCATCCTTTCGATGTCCCGAAGGAATGCCGATGTGCCCGATCCCAGGCAGAACGGAAGAAAGCAGAAAACCGTATATTCTCAGCAAAAAAGAAGGCGCAGATAAGCATTCACCGACCCCCTGCAAAAGCGCTCATCACCCTGTTTTCACCTTGCGCGTACATCTCGTAATTTTCGGGTTCCCATTTGATCCAAAAAATGTTGGGGATGAAGAGCGTGAACAGGTGCAACAGGCCCATGTATGAAAATCCGAAATGAAACCTTGATCGATTTACCATAGTGAGATTTTCATTTCTGTAAAATCAAAAGGAGAAGCTGCTTTTCATGCAGCTTCTCCCAGTTGATGTTGCTTTTGATATGCTTTAGACGCTCTGTGCAAAAATCATCGTGACGGAATATTGCCTTTACTTTTGTTCGGTCAGGGGATGGTAGCACAAAACCATCCGCTCACTCCCTAAATCAGTTTCCGCAGGCTTTTCCTTCCGGCACTCATCTGTTGCATAAGGGCAGCGGGGGGCAAACTTACAGTAGGTAATGGAGTATTCCTTATCCTCCATATCGGGCATGGCAAGCTCTTCTTCCCACTTGTCGCCGACCCGGGGTACGGAGTTCATCAGCAACTCGGTGTAGGGGTGGGCGGGGTGGTCCATGATGTCCTTGGCCGGGCCGTATTCGATCAGGCAGCCGCGGTATAGCGTGGCAATGTAATCGGACACATAGTAGGCGGTGGACAGGTCATGGGTGATGTAAATGAAGGAAATATTGTATTTATCCCGCAGATCCTTGAACAAGTTTACAATGTTCATCTTCATGGAAGCATCGATAGCGGCAACAGGTTCGTCCGCGATGATCAGCTTAGGACGGGTGATCAGGGCACGGGCGATGGAAACACGCTGCAGCTCACCGCCGGAGAACTGAGTGGAATACTTGCCCTTTACAACTTCCAGGGACAGGCCCACACTCTTAAGGGCTTCGTCCACAAGCTTGTCAGCTTCTTCTCTGTTCTTGGCAATCCCCAGGCGCAAAGCGGTGTTGTACAGATAGGTATCCACCGTTTTCCGAGCGGAGAAGGACTCGTAAGGGTTTTGGAAGATGGGCTGGACATCCAGCTTAAACTGATGGGGATCGTAGCTCTTTTTGTCAGCATAGGACTTTCCGTCCAGAATGATCTCGCCCATATCAGGATTGTACAGACGCAGAACCATTTTGCAGAGGGTGGATTTCCCGCAGCCAGATTCACCTACAACAGAAAGAATCACAGGTTTATCGCTGTCGATGGACAGGGTAACGTTATCCACAGCCACCAGCTTTTTGCCGCGGAGCATGCCGCCGATACGGAAGATCTTGCTGACGCCTTTGATTTCCAGTAATTTATTAGCCATTCGTCTTTGCCTCCTCGTTGAGCATGTGGCAGGCCGCAAAGCGTCCGGGCCTTATCTCGCGGAACTCGGGCACTTCCTGACGGCACCGGTCCGTAGCATGGGGGCAGCGGGGAGCAAAACGGCATCCCGGAGGGGGATTCTTCAAGGCCGGCGGACGACCGGGAATACCCACTCTCTGGCTCTTATCGCCTACACGGGGCAGAGCGTTTACCAGCATGGTGGTGTACGGGTGGATGGGGTCGTTGAAGATATCTTCCGTATTGCCAAGCTCGACAATGCTGCCAGAATACATGATGGCCATGCGGTCGGTAATTTGATAGTGCACGCCCATATCATGGCTGACGACGATAATAGTGTTCTGCAGTTTCTTCTGCAGACGCATGAGCATCATCAAAATGCCCTTCTGAACCACCACATCCAGAGCGGTAGTAGGCTCATCCGCCAGTACTACGTTGGGGGACATGAAGGTGGCCAGAGCGATAATGGCCCGCTGCCGCATGCCGCCGGACAGCTGGAAGGGGTATGACTCCAGCACGTCAGGGGACAGGCTCAGCTCTTTCAGATAATTTGCCACGCGCTCTAAGGTTTGGGATTCGGTTTCGTTTTTCCGGTCTTCCTTCGGAATGGAATCCACAAATTGTTTCTTTAAGCGTACAATGGGATTCAATACGCTCTGGGCGGCCTGGGGAACATAGGAAATATTGTTCCACCAGGTGTTGCGAATCTGTCCGGTTTCGTAGGAGAAATGCTGTCCGTTCTTCTCGCCCTCCAGAACGACCTTGCCCTGGTCGATGACCAGCGGATATTCCACGATGTCATACAGGGTGTTGAGCAGTGTGGTTTTACCGCAGCCAGACTCGCCTGCAATGCCGAAGATCTCGTTGTCGTGGATTTCAAAATTCAGATCGTTGATTACGTGAACGTCGCCGTCAAGGGTCTTGTAAGAAGTGGACAGATGATCGATTTTCAGCATATTCGTTACCTGCCTCTCTTCATGGATAGATAATCATTGTAGCCCGTGATCAGCAAGAACAGCCCGATAAACAAAACAATGGTAGCTACGATGGGCGAACCGATCCACAGCCACTGGCCGGTGAAAATAGCGTTCTTTTCTCTGGCCCACTGGATCATGTTGCCCAGGGAAACCAGGCTTCCGGGGGACAAGCCCAGAACCGCCAAGCTTGATTCCTGACCGATAGCGGAAAGCACGGCGTTCATAAAGTTCGACAAGGACCAGGTCAGGGCAAAGGGCAGAATCTCAGTCACGACGATCTGAATGGTGCCTTCGCCGGAGAACCGGGCGGTGTGGATAAAGTCGCGCTCCTTAATGGTCAAAGCCATGGAACGGATCTGACGGCTGGGCCAGGCCCAGGCAAACATGGCCAGAACCAGAGCCATCAAAATTACGGTAGACGATCCTCTCATCAGGGAGGTCATCAAAATCAGAATGGGCAGAGAAGGGATGACCACAAAGGTGTCGGTAATGGTCATCAGCACCCGGTCAAGGGCGCCGCCCACAAAGCCGGCCAGCAAGCCCACAAACACGCCTACCACAGTGCCGATCAAAGCAACAATCAGGCCGATGAGCAGGGAATTGTGAATAGCATTGATCAGCAGCCAGGTCACATCCTGCCCCAGACTGGTGGTGCCCAGCCAGTGTTCGGCGGAGGAACCCAGCTTAGGAGCGTAGGTGTTATACTGGAAGGGATCGATGTGGGGGATATAGTATACCACGAAGCCCAAAATGAAGAAGAATAACGTGACAATCAGGCCAGCCCGCAGGCGGAAATTCGCGTTTTTCCAGAATTTTTTCATAATGCCATTTCCCTCCTTATCAGCTGTACCGGATCCGAGGATCGAGGAACGGATAGATCAGATCGACGATCAGGGTTGCGGTGGAAACGGCTACGATCGAAATGGTGATGCAGCCCAGGATCATGTTGTAGTCCGAACTTAGAATGGCACTTTGTACCAAAGAGCCAACACCGGGGTACCCGAAGATGATTTCCGTCATGATCGAGCCGCCGAACACGCCGCCCAAGCTCATGGCCAGTGCGGTGACCTGGGTCAAAATGGAGTTGTGGAACACGTAACTCATGCCGATCTTGCCTTCAGATAACCCGCGGTAACGGGCATAGCGGACAAAGTCCTCCGAAGCGGTGGTGTCTGCCAGGGATTTCATGGAGATGATCCACCAGCCTGTGCCAACCAACAGCATGGTAATGGCCGGCAGGACGGACGCCTTCAACAGCGCGCTCCAGAAATCCCAGCCTCCGGTAGCGGGCAAGGTAGTGGTAAGCGGGAACCACTTCAAAATGAAACCAAACAAGATCTGGAAAACCAAAGCCACCAGGAAATATGGAATGGGGTAGATGCAGATGGCGATGCCTTCCAAAATTTTCGAGGACCGCTTATTCTTGCGGAAGCCCGCCAACAGACCGATGGTGTTGCCGATGATCCACGCCAGAAGGGTGGAGAACATGGACAGGCACACGGTGTAGGGCAGGTTGCGGCCGACAATGTCATTCACGGGAGTGGGATAGTTCGTCAGAGATGGGCCGAAATCAAAGTGGAGCAGGCCGTTCCACAGGAACGATACATACTGGCTCCACAGCGAACCTTCCAAGCCAAACTGGACCCTGAGGGTTTTTTCCAATGCTTCCCTCTCTGCAGGATCCATAGAGCCGGAACGGGCGGTAATCTGTCCAATCATGCTCTGGATAGGATCCGAGGGGAACATCCGGGGAATGAAGAAGATAAAGGTTACGCCGATCCAAATCGTTATGGCCCAGGTCAGGATACGCTTTAAGAAATATGTACGGAATTTCACAAATACACTTCCTTATCTGACAGAGTAACGAGCTGGGTTATTTTCAATACGAACGCCTTCGCCTTCCCCTTGGGCAAGAGCTGAGACTTTCAAACGGAACCGGAGCCGAGGCTTCAGCTCTTCCCCAAAGGGAAGACAATGATGTCTTTCCTTTGTACTTTCAAGTATAAGAAAGAGGCGCTGCTCTGTTTTACAACGGCGCGCGCCTCCCCTTAAAACTTATCTGACTTGCTCAGCTTTCGGGAAATTGCTTAGGCCGAAAGATACCTGACACGGAAAAATTATTGCGCGACAGCATGAATGTGGGGCAGAATGTACTTGAAGGTGCTCCACCACCACCAGGGGCCGTTATAGGGATCTTCAGCGCAGGGATAGCCCTCAAAGTAGGTGCTGTTGGTGGGAACAAACTTCACGCCGGAGTGGAACGCGATCATAACGCAGTCTTCCACAGCGATCTTGACAAATTCCTGACCCAGCTCATAAGCCTCGTCGCTGTCAGGGTCGAGAGTTGCCAGCTCGTGGATGATGTCAGTGGCTTCCTGGTTGTCCCAGCGCATGCCCTGGCCGGAACCAGTTTCGCCCATAGGAACGATCAGGTCGGCATCATAGCCGTTGATCTGGGAGTAGATGTCGCGGACGATGCCGCCGGTGGGCCAGTAACCGCCGATATCAAAATCGCCGGTGCTGCCAGCCGTATCCCAAGAAGCGGAAGAAACGCTGACCAGCTCGCAGTTAAAGCCGAGAGCCTTCCACTGGTTGTACGCAGCCTGAGCGCCACGGGCAGCCTGGAATTCGCCGGAGCCGTAGTAGGACACGGTGAACGTGAACTCTTCGCCGTTGAACATCCACTTGTCGCCTTCCTTGGTGACGCCGGCCAGAGCCAGCAGCTTGGTAGCGGCTTCTTCGTCATGCTTCCACCAGCCGATACCGAACATGTCGGTCAGGGACTCTTCATCATCGGGGATGTCACGGCCCTCAGCACGCAGGGTTTCAGCCATACGGTACTTGTAATCGGGATCGAAGGGCTTGATGGTGGTGCCGTCGCCCAGATCCAACTCAAAGTCGGTGACCCAATCCAGCAGAGGCTCGTAGTAGTAGTCCATCATGGCGCTGGTAGCGGTCAGAATCGGGAACGGAGACGCACGGCCAATGCCGTCGAACACGTTCATGGAGATCTGATCGAAGTCCAGCATCAGGGTCATGCCCCAGCGGAAGTTGGAATCGTCATAGGGAGCGCCCTTGCCCATAGAGAACACCAGGCCCTTGGAGCAGGGGTCGTCGGAGGTAGCGTAGGGGAAGTCGTTATACCAGGCGGCAACCTTGTCGTTCTGAGCCATCATGGCTTCCAGAACTTCGGGAGTCACTTCGCAGAGCACATCGATCTCGTTGTTGATCATGGCCATCTGCTTGGTGGTCTCGTCGTCGCCCAAGGTGCGCATCCAAACATACTGCGGAGGCGCGTCGTCAGCAGTGTAGCCGTACACGGCGGCACCGGCAATGCCCAGGGTGCTGGCCTCGAACCAGTCGTCACGGAGCTTGAACAGGATCCAAGTGCCGTTCTGGTCGTAGGATTCTACAGTGTAGGGGCCTGCACGGACAGCGTCGGAGTCGGTGAAGGTGGTGACGTCAGCCTGCTGGCTGTAGATGTGCTCGGGGATGATGTGATAGTTGCTGCCCCAGATGGTAACGCCCAATTTCTGAGTCAAACGGGGGAAGGCATCGTTAAAGGTCATCTTGACGGTGTAGTCGTCAACCTTCTCGACGGACTTCAGAATCTGAGTGGTGTAGGCGCTGCAGCTGATGGTGGGGTTATCCATGATCATGTTAAAGGTATAAACCACATCGTCGGCGTTCAGGTCTTCGCCATCGGACCACTTGATGCCCTGGCGGAGATTGATGGTCCACTCGGTGAAGTCGGAATTAGATTCCCAGCTTTCGGCAATTTCGCCGAACTGCTCGCCCTTAACAGTGTCCATTTCCCACAGGTAGCCTTCCATCAGCTGATGGATGCCGGTGCCCATGGAGGAGCCGGACATATAGGGGTTGAACTGGCCGGGGCAGTCGGTAGCGCTCTGGAACTCAACAATCAGAGTTTCCTCACGGGGCGTGCCCACCGTAGTCATTTCTCCGCTGGAAGAAGTTGAGGTTTCACTGCTTGCAGCGGTGCTCGTCGTACTGCTGGAAGCAGTTGTGGTTTCACTGCTTGCAGCGGTGCTCGTCGTACTGCTGGAGCTGCTGCTGCCGCAGCTGGACATGATACAAGTGAGCACCATGACCATTGCCAGAAGCAGGGCTAAAGTTCTTTTCTTCATGTTAGGTATTACCTCCTTAGAATGTTTCGATGGTTTTCGCCATCTTTCATATTTCCGAGAAGCGCGGGCGGCAGCATGGGATTTGACACGAAAGGCCTGGCCTTTCGGATTGCAAAGGGCATGCCCTTTGCAATCATGTGTCTGTTCTCAATACTTCCGCCGCGAGCTTTCCGCGGCTAGAGTAAAATTCGGGCTGCCAGCTGCCTGTCCTGCGCCCGAAAACAGGCGAGAAGCGGCTGATTCGTACAAGATGTAAAAAAATTCTTCTGACAAACCCGTAATTTATGTCACAATTATAATCCCCGAAAATTGAAATGTCAACCGCTCTTTTGGAAAAATGTCAAAAAATTTCTCAAAAAATTGACAAAAAAATCCTTGATTTTCGGAAATATGCTCAATTACTATTTTTGTTGGCGCTTTCGAGCTCATAAAACTACGTTCTCGCTGCCGGTTTTGGCAAACAAACGGCGTATTTCCCCGCGCAGGCCCCGGTATTCCGGAGCGTTTAAGGAACCGCTGGAAAAGAGCTTTTTCGCGCAGGTCTGCGCCTGCTTCAGCACTCGCATATCCCCGGTCATGTCGGCAATCTTCAGTTGGGGCAGGCCGTGCTGGCGCTGGCCGAAGAAATCTCCTGGTCCTCGAAGCTTCAAGTCCGCTTCGGCGATTTTAAATCCATCGGAAGTGTCGCGAAACAACCGGAGCCGTTTTAATGTTTCCTCGTTTTTTTGATCCGTCACCAAAATGCAGGTGGATTTATACGTTCCCCGGCCAATCCTCCCCCGCAGCTGGTGAAGCTGGGAAAGGCCATACCGCTCGGCGTTTTCGATCAGCATGATCACCGCATTTGGGACGTCTACTCCCACTTCGACCACGGTGGTAGAAATCAGGAGCTGCGTCTCCCCGGTTGAAAAAGCGTTCATGACGCGCTCTTTTTCCCTGGCCTTCATTTTTCCGTGCAGTGCCCCGATGGAAACGCCGGGAAAAGCTTTCCGCACCAGCTCCTCATATTGGGTCACGCTCATCATGCCGTTTTCGTCCTGGTCGATGAGGGGGCAGATCAAATAGCCCTGGCGGCCCTGTTCGAGATGGCGCTTTATATAGCCGAAGGCCCGCTGGCGCTTGGCGGAGTCGATGAGGTAGGTGTCGATTTTTTGCCGCCCGGGGGGTAGTTCGTCCAGCACGGAGATATCCAGATCGCCATAAATCATCAGGGCAAGGGTGCGGGGAATGGGGGTGGCGCTCATGACCAACAGGTGGGGAGAAGCGCCTTTCTGCGCCAGGGCGGACCGCTGGTTAACTCCAAATCGGTGCTGTTCGTCCGTGATGACCAGGCCAAGGTTCTGGAATTCCACCGTGTCCCCCAGCAGGGCGTGGGTGCCGATGACCAATTGAACCTCGCCGTCTTTCAGGGCGGCGGAAAGCTTCCGTCTTTCCCCGGCCTTTACCGAGCCGGTCAGCAGTGCGCAGTGGATACCTGCCGGTTCCAGCAGGGCGGACAGGGAAGAAAAATGCTGCGCGGCCAAGATTTCCGTGGGGGCCATCAAAGCGGCCTGCATGCCGGAGCGAATCACCATCCAGCAGAGGGCGGCGGCCACGGCGGTTTTCCCGCTGCCCACGTCCCCCTGAATCAGTCGGTTCATGGGGTATCTCCCCGCCATGTCTGCGGCGGCTTCCTCTATGGACCGTCGCTGCGCGCCTGTCAACATAAAGGGCAGAAGCTTTACAAAATCTTCCGGGAAGTCTGCCGGCACCACATGCAGGTTTTCCGACCGCCGGCCGCTTTTGATTCCCATCAGCCCCAGCTGGAGTACTAGAAACTCTTCGAAAACCAGCCGGAATTTGGCGGTTTCCAGCTCATGCTCCGAAGTTGGGAAGTGGATCTGCTCCAAAGCGTAGCCCAGGTGGCAGAGCTTGTATTCCTCCCGCAGAGCCGGCGGCATAGGGTCGTTTACAGGATCCGGCAGGAGCTTCAGGGCTTCCCGCACAGCTGCTGCAATGTTCCGGGAAGTCAGGCCTTGGGTGGCGGGGTAGATCGGGATCATGGCACGGCCCTTTTCTTTAGGCAGAAATTCCGGAGCGGTCATCTGCCGCCGAAGGAATGTGCCGGTGACCTTGCCCCGGAATAGGTAAGTTTCCCCGGCGCGGAGCAGAACAGGAATGTAGCGGTTGTTAAAAAAAACAAGCTCCAGGTCGCTTGCCCCGTCGGATACCAGGACCTTGTAAAGCAGCTTGCCCCCTTTGATCCGCTGTTCCGTCGGGGTTTTCACTACGGTGGCGTTAATCACGGCGATTTCGTTAAGCACAGAGTCTCGAATGGAAACACGCTGGCTCCAATCCTCGTAGGCCCGGGGGTACAGGCGCAGAAGATCCCCCACCGTGGGGGCGCCAAGCTTGCGAAACAGCGCCGCCCGTTTTTCCCCCACGCCTTTCAGTTTTGTGATGTCCATTTCAAACAGCGATGGCATATATCCTCCATGCCTTCCGGCTTTTTTTGACGCAGTACCGCCGATTCCCAACGCGGGCGGCTAAAAATTCAGGGAACCCCGGAAAGAGGTTCCCTGGTTTATGAGGTTGATCAAGATCATTCCACGGACGCAATAAAATAGTATACCGGCTGTCCGCCGTTGACCAAGGTGATCTCCACATCGGAATGAACCCTTGCGGCAAGAGCGCGCTTAGCTTCCTGTGCCTGCTCTTCGGTAATACCCTCGCCGTAGATCAAAGTGATAAAGGAGGTGCGTTTGTCGGCACAGGCACGGGCCACCTTTACACAGGCGGTGACAGGGTCCTTTTCTATATATTCAAGTTTTCCGTTGACCAGACCCAGCACATCGCCGTGGCGGATGGTGTAGCCTCCGAATTCGGAGTCCCGGGCGGCAAAGGTCACCAGGCCGGTGTCTACCTTTGCGGCGGCGTCCAGCATAGCCTGGCGATTTTCGTCGGCGTCCAGATCGGGGTCGAAGGCCAGCATAGCGGCCAGGCCCTGGGGAATGGTCCTGGTGGGGACTACAATGATTTCCCGATCCGTGGCCATTGCCGCAGCCTGCTCCGCTGCCAGAATAATATTTTTGTTGTTGGGAAAGACGAACACTTTCTTGGCGGGGGTGGCGAGGGCGGCTTCCAGAATGGCCTCGGTGCTGGGGTTCATGGTTTGGCCGCCGCTGACGACCACCGCGCACCCCAGTTCCCGGAACAGATCCTTCAATCCGTCTCCGCCGGCGACAGAAATGAAGCCCAGATCGTTGACAGGCTCCTGCCAGGGGAGCTTTTCAGCGGCTGGCGCCGACGCTTTCTGCTGGGCGGCTTTCATGGCTTCATTGGCTTCCGCCGCCTTGCGGTGCTGTTCCTTCATGTTTTCAATCTTTACCGTAAGCAGCTGGCCGTACTGCAAGGCCATCTGTAGGGCGTCCCCGGGGTTTTCCGTATGGACGTGGACCTTGATGATCTCTTCATCGTCCACCACTACCACGCAGTCGCCAATGGTTTCCAGGAAGAGCCGAAGATCCAGGGGATCCTTGAGAATCTCGGGGTCCCGGCCCACCACAAATTCCGTGCAGTAGGTAAAGTTGATTACGCTGTCAAATTCAGCGGCGGCATTGCGGAAAAATTCCGCCGTTTCCTGTGCCCTTTCCTCTTCGGAAAGCCCGGATTCAATGATGATCCCGCTGCGGAAAACGCTGAGCATGCCTTCAAAAATCAGGCACAAGCCCTGCCCTCCGGCATCTACTACGCCGGCTTTCTTCAACACGGGCAGCAGCTCGGGAGTTTCCGCCAAGGCTTCCCCGGCGCCGATGCAGACGGCGTCCCAGATCTGCACGGGATCGGGTTCCTCTTCTGTCAGATCTAAAGCCGCGCGGCCACGCTCCGCAGCGACCCGCGCCACCGTAAGCATGGTGCCCTCGGTGGGCTTCATGACGGCTTTATAGGCGGCCTCCACGCCCAGTTCCAGCGCGTGAACCAAATCTTCCGCGCAGATCTCCTCTTTCCCGGTAAGCCCCTGGGAAATCCCCCGGAACAGCAGGGACAGGATCACGCCAGAGTTGCCCCGAGCGCCTCTGAGCATAGAAGAAGCGGCGCGCTTGGCAGTTTCCCCGGCAGAAGCGTTTTCGGGAAGGTTTTTCATCTCTTCCGCCGCCGCGCTGATGGTCATGGACATATTAGAGCCTGTATCGCCGTCCGGCACGGGGAAGATGTTCAGCTCGTCTACCTGCTTCCTGTACTTCGAGATATTGTTGGAGCCTGAAATGATGGCGTTTTTCAGCTGACTTCCTAGAATCACGGGAAACACATCCTTATAACAGAGTGATGGCATACCTTTTTCCTATTCTATCACAAACCTTAAAAAAAAACAATCACCGTAGCACGATTTCTCAAAATCCGATTTTTTGCGGCGCTTACCTGCAAATTAAAACTGAAAATAAATGAAGGAAGCGGAGTTATATTCCGGGCCGTAGACCCCAAAAATCAGGATGACCAGCAGCAGGGCGTAGTAGGCGAGATACCGGAACACCAGATTCTGCCGGGCAAGCGCCGCCCGCAGGTCAATCCGTTTTTTCAGCAGGTCCACCACAAAAAGCACCAGGATGGCAAGAAGCATTACGCAGAAATCTTTTTCGTCCAACGTCAGGGTGTTCAGGCCCAGCACGTTCCCGGTGTCCATCAGGGAAAGCAAACCGGGCCGCTTTGCACTGTGGACCAGCATGTCTAAAGCGGTGCCAAAGCTGTCCGCCCGAAAAAACAGCCAGGCAAAGTCCACCAGAAAAAAAGTGATCATGCTGCGGAAAACCCGATAGCTGGTCTTTTCCCCGTCAATGTGAAGCAGGTTCCGCAGCTTTTGGCGCAGGCCGGCGGTGGCGTCTCCGATCACCTGATACAGGCCGTTAAGCAGACCCCAAGCCACAAAGCTCCAATCGGCGCCGTGCCACAGGCCGCTGAGACCGAAGGTAATCAGCACATTCCGGTATTTTTTCAGCTTCCCCTTCCTGTTGCCTCCCAGGGGGATATACACGTAATCCCGGAACCAGGTGGTCAGGGAAATGTGCCACCTGCGCCAGAATTCGCTGACGCTTGCGGCAAAATAGGGCCGGTCGAAGTTTTCCATCAGTCGGAAGCCCATAACCTGCGCGGCGCCTACGGCAATGTCGGAATAGCCGGAAAAATCGCAGTAGATTTGCACCGCGAATAAAGCGGTGGCGGCGGCGATCTCCATGCCGGTAAAGGAAACGTACCCATCGTAGATCACGGTGACCAGCCCGGCGATTCTGTCGGCAATCACCAGCTTTTTGAAAAAGCCCCAGCCCATGAGGAGCAGGCCGTCCGTTACGCGCCGCCCATCGAAGAAATGCGGCTCGTGCATTTGCGTGAGCAGATTTTTGCTGCGTTCGATGGGTCCTGCGACCAGTTGGGGAAAAAAGGAAACAAACAGGGCGTACCGGAACAGGTTTTTTTCCGGTTCCGTCTCGCCCCGGTACACGTCGATCATATATCCCACGGCCTGGAACGTGTAAAAGGAAATGCCCACCGGAAGGAGTACGTCAAAGGAGGGCAGCTGAAGGGACACCCCAAAAGCACCGCCCAGGGAAAGGAGAGTGGCGCGGAAAAAGCCGAAATATTTAAAGAAAAACAAAATGGCGAAGTTGCTGACCAGCCCTGCCAGCAGCCACAGCCGCTTCTGGGTTCTGACAGTAATTTTCCGGGATTTTTCCTTTTGACGGTCCAGCCGGCCTATTAGAGCGCCACAGACCCAGGTGATCACCGTGGAAAGCCCGATCAGGACCACATATTTTGGGTTCCAACTCATGTAGAAATAGTAGCTGCTGATCAGCAGCCAGACCCATTTCCATTTCTGGGGGATCAGAAAATACAGGCAGACCACCACAGGAAAAAAAAGCAGGAATTCTATGGAATTGAACAGCATATTCCTCGCCTCCTTCAGTCCCGGAGCGTTTCCAGGTCTGCCAACTCATAGTGGAGGGCCAGGTAGTCCCCTAAGGCGCTGGAGACCTTTTCAGCGCCGCTCCGGTTGCAGTGGCCCGCTTCGTACAGATCCTCATACCCAAAGGAAAGCTCCTTCCAGCTGCGGTTGAGATCCAAAAGTTGGATCTCATACTGCTCCTTCAGGTAATTATTGATTTTCACCATTTCCCTGCTGTCCAATCCAAGCTGTTCCTTAAAGGGGATACTGATCAGCAGAAGCTGGATCCCATGGGCATCGGCTAGGTCCAAGATCTTTTGGAAGCTTTCCCGTTCTGTTTCCGTAATGGCCCTGGTTTCCGTCAGGCCGCTCAAGTCCATTTCAAAATAGTCGTCGGATTCCTCCAGCACGCCGTCTGCGTAGGCGGCGGTTTTCCCCAAGGTTTCCCAAGCGTCCTCACAGTAGACCATGCGGATGTCCTCAGCGGTCAATTCCTTCCAGCGGGTATGGTATTTTAGAAAGGGAAAATAGTAGGACCACTTGTCCTTTTCGGATACGCAGTAAGAAACCGCTTCTATCTTGTTGCCGTTCAGCGGCAGCATGTCAAAGGCCCGGCGGGCCAGAATCTCCCGGTGCTCGTCCTCAAGGGGCAGAAAAGAAAAGGTTTCCAGAAGAATTACCTTCGGCACATGGGTTTTCAGGGCTTCCTCCAGAAAAAAAGACATCTGCTCCACCCGCATGCCATAAATGCTATAGTTGAATACGGAAATGCTTTTGCCCCGGGCTTCCTCATACCGCTGTTCCAAAATTTGGGGGTCGATGCCGTTGTCGGCGTGGGAGTTGCCTAAAATCAAAACGTCGATATTTTCCTGGGCCAGAAAATTCCGGTATTTTGGGTAGGAACTCTTTTCCAGAAAGATGCTGTTGAGCTGGACCAGCAGGAAAGCGCCGATACAGAGGAAGAGGACAGCCTTGATCCCATACCGCAGCTTTTCCCGTTTCATAAAAACACCTCCCGGATGGATCTTTCGCGCAGAAAACCGCGGCAGACCAAGGCGGCCCGGCGGCAAATGGATCGCTTTGAAAAATAAACATCTAATAAAGTGTAGCACGGGCGGCGAAAATTGTCCAGAGATTTCCTACACGTAAAAGAGTGGCGGCACCTCAAGCGGGGAACAGGAAAGAACAGGCGGCACCGGCAAGTACCGCAGACACGTAAAGGGCGCCCATCAGGCAGAGATTTTCCTTTGGACGGCGGTTGGCACGAAACAGTACCAGCAGGCCGAAACCGGCACCGGTGCAAAGCCCCGCCACTGCGGAGCCAAAGGAGAGGGAGCCTGTCAGGTACAGTTCCGTCAAAACCACAGAAGCCGCACAATTGGGAATGAAGCCGATCAGCGCCGCTAACAGGGGCTGGAAGATACTGCCGGAGAGCAGAAATCCGGAAATGGAATCTTCCCCCACAAAATAGATGGCAAGGGCCAAAAGAGCGCTGACTAGCAGCAGGAAGAAAAATACCTTCCCGGTATGGTGCAGGGCGGATCGCAGAATTCCCTTGTGCTCGCAGTCACAGTCCGCACAAAGCTCATGGAACGGTTCCTCGCCGTCCCCTCGGGGGAAGCGGCGGCAGATCAGATCCAAAAGCAGGCCGAACAAGATGCCCGCCGCCAGCTTTACGCCCAGCAGACGCAGCAGGTTTGGCAGGGCCTGGGGCTGGGAAAGCAGAATTGGGACAGCTTCGTCGCTGGTGGCCAGGAACACCGCCAGTAGCGTGCCGGGAGAGATGAGCCTTCCGGCATAGAAATTGGCGGCGGCTACGGAAAAACCGCATTGGGGGACACAGCCCAGCACAGCACCGCCCACAGGTCCCCACGGTCCCAGCTTCGACAGGACGGCAGTCAGCCGCCCGCTGGCCCGATGTTCTAAAAATTCGATGAGAAGATAGGCTCCAAACAAAAAAGGCAGGGCCTTTAAGGCGTCCAGCAGGGCATCCAGTAAAACCGTAAGCATAGGGATAATCCTTTCGAAGGAATTGTGAAGTTTATTTTTCATTATAACATTTTTGTCAACTGGAATATTCTGGAAGTGACCCGCCCATACTGGCTGTGAACAAAAAAAGGAGGGCGACGCACTATGAAATTTTATATGCGGAAAGGAACGAAAACGACTTTTTTCCGGGCGCTTTTCTGCGGGTTTCTGCTGTCAGCGGCGGCAGCTATGTTTCCCATTGCGGCTTCCTGCGGTACGCTGCCGGAAAACGTGATGCGCCTGCGCGTAGTGGCAAATTCCAATGCCCCGGAAGATCAGGCGGTTAAACTGAAGGTGCGGGACGCGGTGCTGGAGGAAGCGTCCAAATGGTATGGGAACGCGGATTCCCGTGAGCAGGCAAACACCGCCCTGTGTCTGCACTTGGAATCGGTGCGGGACGCGGCGAACGCTGTCCTGAGGGAAAACGGATTTTCCCAGCCGGTAAGCGCCCAGATAACAGACCAGTATTTTCCCACCCGAGATTATGAGGGCTTTACACTGCCCGCGGGAGAGTACCGAACCCTGCAGGTCACCATCGGCGAGGGGAAAGGGAGAAACTGGTGGTGCGTGGCGTTCCCCGCCCTGTGTCTGCCGGCGGCGGAAGAGGACAGAGAGGACGCACTGGCCCTTTTGCCGGAAGCGGAGCGGGAAGCAGTGGAGCACCCGCAGAAATACCGGGTGGAATTCAAAATAGTAGAGTTGTACGAGGGGCTGCGCGCCTGGTTTGCCCGGTGAGAAATTTGGCGGGGATTCCTTAAGCCTATGGATAAATCATCCCATTTTGCTCATTTAATAGTGAAAGCAACACCGTAAAGCAGGCTGATGGCCGCCTTCCTCGTTTGGGTCTCCCGTCCCGCGGACGGCGATATAGTTCATTTTAGGGACGGTGACGATCCCCGGTGTGGATTTTGGCAGATAAAATTCCTTGTATTCCTTTTTGTA
>CAYSQF010000003.1:0-8732 GCA_964433105.1 uncultured Acutalibacter sp. | reverse complement strand
TGACGATCCCCGGTGTGGATTTTGGCAGATAAAATTCCTTGTATTCCTTTTTGTAATCGAACGCCATATGCCAAAGCTTTTTTGTGAATGGTGGGTTGCGCGGGCCTTTTGTACAGGTCTGGGGAACAAATTTTCGCATTCGTGAAAACAGTATAACCAAGTTTTTTTGGAATGTCAACCTCGCAACTTTCAGTTGCGCAATGGGAGAAAAGAGCGCCTTTAAGGGGGTTGAGCTTTCCTTTTTGCTGCGGTATACTTAAACCATGAGCGGTGCCGCCGATTAAAGCAGTCAAGCTGAAGGAGATAAAATTATGAGTTTTGGAAGAAATTTGCAGCACCTGCGCTGTCTTAGCAGCGGCATGACCCAGGAGACCCTTGCGGAAAAGCTGAATGTCAGCCGCCAGACGGTATCCAAGTGGGAGTTGGACGTAGCCCAGCCGGAAATGGACAAAGCGATTGAATTGTGCAGGCTCTTCAACTGCACGCTGGACAACCTTTTCCGTGAAGAACTGGATGTTTACGACGAAGCGTATGTAAATCTCCGGGTCGAAACGGTTCCGGCTTTCCGCTATGTGAAGCATGCGGTGATCAGCTGCGATCCGGAAGGCGATGCCATTGACCGGGTGTTTTATTTCGCGCGGCAAAACGGCGTGGAACACCCTCGGGTGATCGGCTGGGATTTCCCGCATTTGTCCCAGGAGCAGGTCAATGTGTTCCACATGCACGGCTATGAGGCGGCGTGGATTCTGCCGGAGGGCTTTACCCCGCCCGATTTAAAAATATATGAACAGAAGGCCCACAAATACGCAGCTGTCACCATTGAGTTTGACAAATGCAGATCAGACGACCTGTTTGTGACGATCCCCAACGCCTACAAAACGCTGATGGAATACATGCGCTTAAACGGCCTGGAGCACACGGAGAAGGATGTGATCCCCTGCTTTGAGACAGACGGCGGAAATATGGATATTTTTATTGCCTGCTTATAAAACGATACTTAGCTTTCTCAATTCTATGTACGGAAATCGCTGCAGCAGAAAACGAAAGGAATGTGATTGCCATGACAAAGGAGCTTGAAAAATTGAAGCAAGATCTGCTGGAATTGGGAGTAGAAGAAGGGGACATACTGTTGGTTCACAGCTCTATGAAAGCTCTGGGGACGAAGCTTTCCCCGGAGGAAGTGCTGGACGGCCTGGAAAGCGTGCTGGGGGGAAGAGGGCACACTGCTTTTGCCTGCGTTGACCTATGAAAATGTCACTCCGGAGCAGCCGATATTCGACAGCACTGCCACTGAACCCTGCATTGGCCTGCTGCCAAGAGTGTTTTTTCACAGGCAGGGTGTAGAGCGCAGCATAAATCCAAGCCATTCTGTGTGCGCTAAGGGAAAGCTGGCCCACGCACTAACTGTGGGTCATCAAATGGACGACACTGCCGTGGGTCCCCATTCCCCGTTTATGCTGCTGCCGGTGTATGGCGGAAAAATGTTGTTTATTGGGGATATTTTGGAATCCTGTACCTTTATGCATGGTATTGAGGATATCGTAAAACCGCCTTATCTGCGAAACGGCGTAAAGCAGAGATATGTGGTAAACGGCGTAGAGCGGGATTACGTCTGCGGCGATGATTTCGGCTGGGGGTCGGAATTCCAGCGGATCGAAAATATCCTGGAATATCCTGATATCCGAAAAAGGAAGCTTCTTAATGCAAATGCATACTTGATTGATACCCGCGCCCTGCTCGCGGCAGCTTTGGCAAAAATGCGTGCCGAGCCTTACGCCTTTATCACCGGCATTTCCAAATGGATCTGATACGGCGGGGGTGTGGACCAACCGCGCGTATCCCCTCACATCAATATTGCTATTGGGCGAGTAAACCGATATAATGGCAGTGGCGGGTTTCGTTGTGCTTTTAGGGGCCGCCGCATCAAACTTATAAATGGTAGGGACGCGGGGAGGTTAAATGCCATGATGGAATTGGACAGACGGCTGACGGCCATCGTGCCGGAAACGCGGCAGCTCAGGTTTCAGCAAACTGAATTTTACGCCTTTGTTCACTTTACGATCAACACCTATACCGGCAGGGAATGGGGAGACGGCACAGAAAACCCGGCGCTGTTTAACCCTGTCCATTTCGACCCGGATCAATGGGTACGGGCGGTGAAATCGGCGGGAATGAAGGGGATCATCCTGACCTGCAAGCACCATGACGGGTTTTGCCTGTGGCCGAGCAGGTACACCGCGCACACCGTCGCCGCCAGCCCTTGGAAAAACGGAAAAGGCGATGTGGTGCAAGAGGTGTCCAACGCCTGCCGTAGGGGCGGGATCAAGTTTGGAGTTTACCTGTCGCCCTGGGACAGGAACCAGCCCTGCTATGGAAGCGGCGGCGCATATGACGATTTTTTTATAAATCAGCTGACAGAGCTGCTGACGCGATACGGGGACATCTTCTGCGTTTGGTTTGACGGCGCCTGTGGGGAAGGGAAGAACGGCAGAAAACAGGTTTACGACTGGGACAGGTATTACGGGGTTGTCCGGAAATTGCAGCCGGGGGCGTGTATCAATGTCTGCGGTCCGGACATCCGCTGGTGTGGCAACGAAGCCGGCAAGACTAGGGATTGCGAATGGAGCGTGGTGTCAGACCGGACGAGGGATACGGAGCGCATTGCCGAAAATAGCCAGCAAAGCGATGAAGCGGAGTTTCGGCAGCGGGAAATAAAGGCCCAGGACCGTGACTTGGGCAGCCGGGACGTCCTGCGGAACGAAAAGAAGCTGATCTGGTATCCGGCGGAAGTGAATACCTCGATCCGTCCAGGGTGGTTTTATCACCCGGAAGAGGATGAAAAAGTGAAGGGGGTAAAAGAGCTGTTTGACGTGTACCTTCACTCTGTGGGCGGCAACGCCACCTTCCTTTTGAACATTCCTCCCACCCCGGCGGGGCTTTTTCATTCCAGCGACGTAAAACGGCTGGAGGAATTGGGGAAACGGATACGGGACGCCTTTTCTGTCAATTTGCTTGAGGATGCCGTCCTTTCTTCGGATTTCCGGGAACCGGGACACGGGATCGAGCAGGCACGTGCCGATTCCTATGACACATGGTACCAGCCCCCGGAGGGCAGAACAGCCTGCGCTGTCCGTGTATCTTTCCCGGGAAAACGGAAGGTTAGCTATGTTGTGCTGAAGGAGAACATCAAGCTTAGCCAGAGGATCGAGCGGTTTTCCATTTTGGACGGCGAAGCCAATTCCCTTTACTGCGGCACTGTGGTGGGGTATCAAAAAATCGCCCGCCTGCCATGCCCTGTTTTGACAGACAAACTGACGATCCAGATCGAGGATTCCCGGCTTTTCCCAACTCTCTCCTTTTTGGGAGTCTTTTAGAGAGTGGCGCTCACCTCCTTACCCCTGGATTGCCTGGCTTTTAAAAGAATTCGGGGGCGCGGAAAAGTTTTTTCCTAGACAGAAATAAAAACGCATAGGAAAACATCTAAATCGAGACACTTAACTTTCATGCGAGAAATGCAGGAGCTTGGGTTTATCGACATTTTGAAGGGCGGCGCGAATTTCGCGCCGCCCTTCAAATACGTTTTAAATTCTCAGTCTTGAAAAATCCGCGACCCTCTCAAGGCTTTCCACCACGATTTTAAGCCCCTGCTCGTCGCTTTCGGAAAACCGTCCCTTTTCAGGACTGTCTATGTCCAGAACGCCTACGATTTTCCCGCCGCTTCTGATGGGGAGGACGATCTCCGAGCGGGATGCGCTGTCGCAGGCGATGTGGCCCGAAAACGCGTGCACATCCTCGACCCGCAGAACCGTTCCCTGCTGGACGGCACTGCCGCACACGCCCTTGCCGATCTCGATTTTAACGCAGGCAACTTTTCCCTGGAAGGGGCCTACCAGCAGGCTGCCCTTGTCCATCAAATAAAAGCCGACCCAGTTGATCCGGTCCAGGCCCTCGTTTAAAATTGCCGAGGCGTTAGAAAGGACGGGGACAAAATCCCGGTTGATTTCCGCAACCGCTTCCATTTGCTTTGCCATCAGCTGATAGTCCGGCATTGTGATCACTTTCCTTTCCTTATGACAACCGTTTGTACAGGTGATTTCCAATCATCTGGATCAGCTGCACAAATATGATGAGGATAATGGAACAGACCACCAGGTAATCCGTCCTGTACTGCTGGTAGCCGAAACGGATGGCGATGTCGCCAATGCCGCCGCCGCCCACGGTGCCAGCCATGGCAGAGTAGCCCACCAGTGAGATAATCAAAAGCACGACGCCGTTTACAATACGGGGAATGGATTCCTTGATATATACCCTGAACAGGATCTGCCAATTGGACGCGCCAAAGGATTTCGCGGCCTCTATCACGCCGGGGTCCGTTTCCCGAAGACTTGTTTCAATCACCCGAGCGATAAATGGGATCGCGGAAAGGGTCAGGGGCACGATGGACGCAGTGGTGCCGATGGCCTTCCCCACAATCAGCCGCGTAAATGGGATGACCAGAACCAGGAGAATGACAAACGGAAAGCTGCGGAATACGTTGACGAGAAAGCTCAACACCTCATAAACCGGGCGGATGGGATGCAGTCCGTCCGGGGCAGTGAGTGTGAGAATAATGGCGGGAATAAACCCGAGAATGACGGAAAACAGGGTGGAGAAAAACACCATGTACAGCGTTTGCCCCAGTGCGGAAAAAATGATCTTCGCCATGCTTGTTGTAGAAACGATGCCCATTATTCCAGTACCTCCCAGCAGACATTTTTCGAATCCAGAAACGCGCAGACCCTTTCCCGGTCCGATGCCTCAATATTCAGCACCAGACTTCCGTAGATGTTTTCCCGGAAATCCTCCAGCTTCGCCCAGCAAATGCTGAAGTCCTGCTGAAGCTCCCGGGCCATCTGGGTCACTATAGGCTCACCGGAATCCCCACCGAAAAAGAAGAGTTGGATATTTACGCCGCTTTTGGGGAGAAGCCCGCTTCCATCCCGCAAAAAGGCTTTGACCTCCGCTTTTCCCGGCCTGACAAACAGTTCTTCCGGCTTCCCTTCTGCCAGTACGCGCCCGCCGTGCAGGAAGGCCACACGCCCGCAGATCTGCTTTACGACTTCCATCTGATGGGTCACGACGATGACCGTGATCCCCAGTTCCCTGTTAATCTTTTGTAGCAGGCCCAATATTCCCTTGGTAATCTCCGGATCCAAAGCGCTGGTGGCCTCGTCGCAGAGCAGGAATTGGGGATCCAAGGCCAGAGCTCTCGCAATGGCCACCCGTTGCTTTTGACCGCCGGACAGTTCCCGGGGCTTTGCGTGTATCTTATCCTCCAGACCGACCAGGCTGATCAGCGTGTGGATCTTTTCCCGGCTCTTCTCCGATTTTGTTTTGATCCCCCAAAACTTCATTGGGAGGGCGATATTGTCGTAAACATCCAAACGCTCCAGCAGGTTGAAGCCCTGGAAGATCATCCCCATTCCCTTTTGCAGGTTCCGGAGCGCGGCCTTATCCCGGCTGCTGACCAGGGCGCCGTTCACTGTGATCTCGCCGGAATCGTAGGTTTCCAGTCCGTTGATGCAGCGCAGCAAGGTGGATTTGCCTGCGCCGCTTTGCCCTACGATCCCATATATTTCCCCATCCTCAATAGCAATGGAAATTCCTTTCAGGACCTCCAGCCCCTGAAAGGATTTCCGCACATCTTGTATTTTGATCATCGTTTATTCCGGATCGATAAAGGACGCGATGACCGATCCCTTATAAGTATTTTCGATATATTCCTTTACGGCGTCAGACTGGATCGCCGCGACCAGCGCTTTCGTCTTTTCAGACTCTTCATTTCCCTGCTTTACCACCAGGAAGTTGGTGCGCAAAATGCTGGTTTCCTCATTGAATTCCTCGATTTCCAGCGCGGGGTACTCATTTGGAAGGTCCGCGCCGAGGGCGTAGTTGCCGTTGATGGCTGCCGCGTCCAGGTCAGGCAGGGAAAGGGGCAGGCTTGCCGCCTCCAGGGTGGTAATCTTATATCCGTGGGGATTGGCTTCCGAATCGTTGGAAAGGGATTCCGCTGTGACGTTTTCGTCTGTCCCATACCCGCCCAGGGATTGGAGCAAGCCCTTTTGGACCAGCAGCTCCAGCCCTCTTTCCATGTTGTCGGGGTCGTTGGGAACACCGATCTCGGCGCCGTCCGGTAGCTCGTCTAAGGACTTATACTTTTGGGAGTAGATGCCCATCGGCTCGATATGCACCCCGGCGACGGCCGCCAGATGCAGACCGTTGTCCTCATTTTGCTGCTTCATGTAGCCCAGGGTTTGGAAATAATTGGCGTCCAACTCGCCCTCTTCCAGGGAAGTGTTGGGAAGCACGTAATCCTCGAATACCACTACCTCCAGTTCCCAGCCTTCATCAGCCAGCACGCCCTTTACCACGTTGTCAAGGATTTCCGCATGAGGGACGGGATTGGCGCCAACGGTGATTTTCTTATCGGAAGTGGACGTGGCGGAGGACACCGGCGCAGATTCCGCCTGAGACTGGCCGACGGTATTGTTTTCGCAGGCTGCCAGGGAAAGCACAAATGCGGCGGAAAGCGCCAGGCCTGCCAATTTTCTGAACAGATTCTTTTTCTTCATGGTCCTAACTCCTTTTGTATTGTTTCTGTTTCAGCATGGCAATATTATAAATCCTGCCCGGTTTTTTGTCCAATATTTGAGATAAATATTAAACTATAGATTTAACCTATAACTCGCAGGAAAAACTCCCCGTCTCCTGACCCTTCAGATATTCCTGCATCTTTTCAATATACAGTTTTCCCATCAGACTGGGGACGGTACCCTTCTTTGTGATATATCCAATTTCCATCCTGTCGATCTCCTCCGCGGAAGAAGCGTCGAAGGGGATGGCCACGTAGTCGCTGCCGTTTAATTCTTTGCAGATGATCCCGGAACACAGTGTGTAGCCATTTAGGCCGACCATCAGGTTTAGCATGGTGGCGCGGTCGTTTGCCTTGATGGTGCGCAGGTATTCGCTGGTGCTGAGAATTTCCTCAGCGTAGTAAAAAGAGCCGGCATCACCCTGCTCGAAGGACAGGCAGGGATAGTCCCGCAACTCATCAAAGCGGATGGACTCTTTCCCCGCCAGAGGATGCCCCGCCCACAGATAAACGTAAGGCCGGCAGGTGATGAGGTGGTGGAACGTAAGCCCGGCGGTGCGCAGAAGCTTCCCCAGCGCAGAACGGTTGAAGTCGCTGAGATACAAAATGCCGATCTCACTTTTCATCCCAACTACGTCGGAGATCACATTCCGTGTTTGGGTTTCGCGGATGGCAAATTCATATTGGGAGGTATCAAATTCCTTTACCAGCTCTACAAACGCCTTGACTGCGAAGGAATAGTGCTGTGTGGAAACACCGAATTTCTTTTTTCGATTTTTTGATTTGCCAAAGCGGTCCAGCAGCTCCTCGTATTGGCTGTAGACCTGCCGGGCATACAGAATGAAATCCGCGCCGTCCGGCGTGAGGGTGACACCCCTGCCGCTGCGGTAAAAAATGGTGATGCCCAATTCCTTTTCCAGCTCCTGCATAGAGCTTGTCAGAGATGGCTGAGCCACGTATAACAGCTCAGAGGCCTTGTTGATAGAGCCAGTTTCAGAAATGGTGATGGCGTAGTGCAGTTGTTGGAGGGTCATGCGCTTTTCTCTCCTTCTTCATGGGGAACAATTGAAAGCCGGATCAGTCTCGGCTTTATAAGCTGCTCAAATGTGGATCTGGAATTTTCCAAAGTCAAAAGTGCCGCTTCCCTGGTGGAGCTTCCCTTGGTTATGCAGTTCGCTGAAAGCGGTTTCCACTTCCTCTTTCAGGCTGACCGGGACGGACAGCGTATGGTGCCCCGGCAGGATGCGCCGGATCTCCAGCGGCTTCACTCGTTTGACAGACTGCCAGAATAGCTGCGGGTCGGTGGTGGGGTAAAAAGCGTCCAGACAGCCCAAGTAGAGCAGGTCTCCGGAATACAAATATTGTCGGTCCGCTTCATAAAAGCAGCAGTGGCCGGGCGAATGCCCCGGGGTGTGGAGCACAGTAAGCCGCCGGTTTCCTAAATCCAGGATATCTCCGTCATGCAGAATCCTTTGCGGCACGCCCTGGAAAATTTGATAGCTTTCCGGGTCAAAATCCCCGGGAAATTGGCAGGGCCGGCAGGTGAGGTTTTTCTTCACCGCCTGTAGGGAGATAGGGAATTTCACCGCCAGCCAATCCCGCTCTGCTTCATAAACCGCGATGTCGCTGAAATATTTATGTCCGCCAATGTGATCCCAATGCACATGGGTGGTCACTGCCGTAACGGGCAGGCTTGTCAGCCCGTTTACGACTTTTTTGATATTCGCAACGCCCAGGCCAGTGTCGATCAGTACAGCCCGTTTGGACCCGCATACGAGATAACAGTGGGTTTCTTCCCAGTGCTGGTACTCGCTGATGGCAAAGGTGTCGCTGTCAATTTCCTCTACAGTAAACCAATCGTTCATTTTTCGGCCTTTCTTAATACTTTATTAGCTTCAGGCGGCGCACAGCTTCCGCCGCGGTATTGACCTTATGATAGGCCGGTTTCAAAAAATTGTCAACCGGCGTTCCTCACCCTTTCTTTTCCGCGATCATCACGTCCATGCAGTGCTGGTGCGGGATGCCGCTGCTGTTGCAGTCAAATATGATTTCCTCCATCCGGTGGAACAACCAATCGTGGTAATAGGTGAACAGCTCGCCT
>CAYSQF010000002.1:0-49216 GCA_964433105.1 uncultured Acutalibacter sp. | reverse complement strand
AAAAATCGCAAGCTTTCTCTTTGGCCCGGGGCAGCCCCCGGGCCTTCCTTTTGGGGCGGAAAGTAATACTTGCAATTTCGCCCAAACATGATAAAATTAGCGTAGATCAGTTTCGTGCTGGCAAATACGGACAGAAAGGGTTGTTAATGTGAAGTACGATTTTACATCCATCATGGACCGAACCGGAAAGGATTCCATCGCCGTGGACCATATCCCCATCCCCGGCGTGCAGGTGAAAGAGGGGTTTGACCGTATCCCCATGTGGGTGGCGGATATGAATTTCCCCACGGTGCCGACCATCCCCCAGGCGGTAATCCGGCGGGCCGAGCACCCCGCCTTCGGCTACTTTGCCACCGCCGAGGAGTACTATAACGCCATTATCAACTGGCAAAAAACCCGCAACGGCGTCACCGGCCTTTCCAAAGAGGACATCGGCTATGAAAACGGCGTGCTGGGCGGGGTTGTCAGCGCCCTGAACGTGGTGTGCTCCAAGGGCGACAAGGTGCTGCTGCATTCGCCCACCTATGTGGGCTTTACCGGCGCTTTAGGGAACAATGGCTATAAGATTGTACATTCCCCCCTGGTCCGGGACGAAAACGGCGTTTGGCGCATGGACTTTGCGGACATGGAGAAGAAGCTCGCCGAGGAAAAGATTCACGCCGCAGTGTTCTGCTCCCCGCACAATCCCTGCGGCCGCGTTTGGGAGCGGTGGGAGATCGAGAAGGCGATGGAGCTTTACAAAAAGTATGACGTCTACGTGATTTCCGACGAGATTTGGTCCGACTTGCTTCTCAGCGGCCACAAGCACATCCCGACCCAGTCGGTCAGCGAGGACGCCAGGAACCGCACGGTGGCTCTGTACGCGCCTTCCAAGACCTTCAACCTGGCCGGGCTGGTGGGGTCCTATCACATTATTTACAACCGGTGGCTCCGCGAGCGTGTGATGAAGGAGGCTTCCCTGTCCCATTACAACAGCATGAACGTGCTGTCCATGCACGCCCTGATCGGCGCGTATTCTCCCGAGGGCGCCGAGTGGGTGGACGAGCTGCGGGAGGTTCTGACCGGCAATGTGGACTTCGCCTGCCAGTACATTCACGACCACTTCGAGGGCGTGGAGGTGCAGAAGCCCGAGGGCACCTACATGCTGTTCCTGGATTGCACCAAATGGTGCGAGAAGCACGGAAAGTCCATTGACGAGCTGCAGAAAGCCGGCGCCGAGGTGGGCGTGATCTGGCAGGACGGCCGGGCGTTCCACGGGCCCTGTCATATCCGCATGAACCTGGCCCTGCCTCTTTCCCGCGTGCAGGAAGCCTTTAAGCGGCTGGACAAATACGTTTTTAACGCCTGATCCCGATCAGGCTGCTCCGCAAGCCCGTCCCGGACCGCCGGGACGGGCTTTGGCGTTTTGCGCGCTTGTTTCCGGACGGATTTCGTAGTACAATGTGAAAAGCGGGACGCGTGAAATTTTGCAAAGGAAAGGGTCGGTCGATTTGCTGCAGTTTGTTTTGGGCCGGGCAGGAAGCGGAAAAACAGAATATCTTCGAAATTTCCTGGCCCGGCAGGATCCGGGCAGAGGCCTTGCGATGCTGGTCCCGGAGCAGTATTCCTTTGAGACGGAAAAAGCCATGCTGCGGCTTTGCGGGCCGGAAAAGGCCAACGCTATCCAGGTGTACAGCTTTACACGCCTGGCGGAAGCTGTGTTCCGCCGGGAAGGGGGCGCGGCGGGCCGCAGGCTCAGCGATGGCGGCAGACGCATTTTGATGTCCTCGGCGCTGTCCGCCTGCGAGGATCAGCTGAAAGTGTACCGCAGCGCCGCCAAAAGCGGCAGGGTTACGGACCTGATGCTTACCGCCGTCAACGAAATGAAAATGTGCGGCGTCACCCCGGAACTGCTTTCAGAGACGGCCCAGCGCCTGGGAGACCGGGGGCTTGGAAAGAAATTGTCGGAGATCGCCCTGCTATACGGGACGTTTGAAGCGCTTGTGGCCGCGTCCTATCTGGATTCCAGGGATGACTTGACCCGCTTGGCGGAAACGCTGAAAACCAGCGATTTTTTCCGGGATAGTGTTGTGGCTGTGGACTCTTTCGAGGGCTTTACGGTTCAGGAGATTGATGTGCTCACTCAAATTTTGCGGAAAGCGGACACGGTGGCGGTCTCTCTTTGCACCGACGGCCAGGACCAGGGAGATTCCGGCCTGTTCACCCTGGTGGACCGCACCCGTCGCCGGCTGGTCCGAATGGCGGAGGAAGCAGGCGTCTCGGTAGGGCGCCCTGTAATCCTCACCGGAGCGCCCCGGTTCAAAAATGAAAACCTAAAGCTGGTGGAAGCCCAGCTTTTCTGCGGTGCGGAGCTTCTTGCCTCACCGGATCACGAAGGGGTGGAGGTGTTCGAAGCCCGCGACGTTTACGAAGAAGCGGAATTTGTCGCTGCTACCATCCGTCGTTTGGTGGAAGAAAAGGGCTGGCGGTACCGGGATTTTTCCATTATCTGCCGCAGCCCCGAGCGCTATTACGGCAGCTTGGATGTGGCCCTGCGGAAAAGAAACGTGCCCTGCTTTGTGTCGGAGCCTATTAAGGTGGACGCCCAGCCGGTGGCCCGGTTTGTGCTGGGGGCTTTTGAAGCGGTGGAATCCGGATTCCGCACCGACGATCTGCTGGAAATGCTGAAAACCGGCATTTCCGGCTTTCAGACCGTGGAGATATCCGACTTGGAAAATTACGCCTTTTTGTGGAAGATTTCCGGCAGCGGATGGAGGGAGAAATTCATTCGCCATCCCAGGGGCTTTGGACAGGGGATGACCTCTGAGGACGAAGCGGAGCTTGCCCGGCTGAACCTTCTGCGGGAAAAGCTAATGGCCCCTCTGCTACGGTTCTCTGCGGCTACCCGGGACGCATCCGGGGCGGAGATCTCCGAGGCGGTGTTCCGACTTCTTACAGATTTTGGAATGGAGGAAAATCTGCCCGCCTATTGCCTTGCGCTGGAAGAAGCCGGGCAGGACAGCCTGGCAGCAATGCAACTGCGGGTGTGGGACTTGATGATGGAGATCTTGGACCAGCTCCACAGTATCCTGGGGGACAGAAAAACGTCGCGGGATCGGTATTACCGGCTCCTAAAGGAAGTGGTGGAGAAAGAGGACGTTTCCGAAATCCCACAAACTGTGGACGAGGTGATCTTTGGTACGGCAGAGCAGGTTCGTCAATCCTCACCAAAGGCGGCTTTTCTGCTGGGAGCAGCGCAAGGGGATTTCCCACTGACGCCCAGGTCCTCCGGTGTGTTTTCCGACACAGAGCGCCGGGAACTGCTAGCCCTGGACTTGCCCTTGGGTGATCCCTTGGAGCTGAAAGCGGCAGAGGAGCGTTACCTCGCCTATTCTGTGGCCTGCGCCCCGTCTGAAATGCTGTTTGTCAGCTGGCCCCGCACCGCCGGCGGAGAGGACAAGGAGCCGAGCGAGCTGGTATCGGCTCTGTTGGCAATTTTCCCTACATTGACGCCCCTGCGGGATCTGCCGGACGAATACTTTGCCAATTCCAGGGAAGCGGCGTTTTCCCGCATGGCCGCCCGGTTCCGCTCGACCGATGGTGCGTCCGGTGCCTTGCGTCTGCTGTTTGAGGGGGACGAAGCGTGCCGGGGCAGGCTGGAAGCGCTGGAGCGAGCGGCAGGGCAGCGGCCTGTGGAAATGCGGGATAAAGCTTTGGCCCGTAAACTATTTGGGGAGAACATGTTTTTGTCTCCCACTCAGATTGAAACCTTCCACAGCTGCCCTTTCAAATATTTTTGCCGATATGGGCTGCACGCGAAGGAGCGCCGCCCCGCCGAGGTGGATGTGCTGCAATACGGCACATTGATGCACTACCTGTTTGAAAAGATACTGCGTCAGGGACCGGGTACAGGGCTGCAAGACCTAAAAGAGGAAGAACTGCTGGATCGGGTTCGCGGCCTGATCCGGCAATACGCCGACGAAAGCATGGGCGGTTTTACTCTGCTGAGCGGCCGGGAAAAGTACAGGTTGGATCGGATGGCTCAGTCCGCCTGCAAACTGATCCTCCATGTCCGGGAAGAGCTGGCGCAAAGCCGCTTCCAGCCAAAATATTTTGAACTGGGTCTGGGAAACGGCGGGGAATATCCCCCACTGCGGATAGAGGACGGCCAGGGCGGCGTAGTCACGGTGGGCGGCACCATCGACCGTGCCGACGTGGTTACCATGCCGGACGGCCGGGAGTATGTGCGTGTCATCGACTACAAGACCGGGAAAAAGCTGTTTCGTCTGGCTGATGTGCTGTACGGCCTGAATATGCAGATGCTTATCTATCTGGCTGCCCTGGTGGAAAACGGCCAGGAGATCCCCGCAGGGATTTTATACATGCCTGCCGCCGAGCCTTCTGTTACAGTGGACCGGGGTGTGGACGAGGAAAAGATCAAAAAGGAAGCGGATCGACAAATGCGCATGAGCGGCCTGGTGCTGGATAACGACGGGATCATCCGGGCCATGGAAGCGGGTGCCAAAGGCAGGTTTATCCCCGTTTCCCTCAATAAAGACGGCTCTCTGGGGAGACACAGCTCTGTACTGAGCGAAAAGGAGCTTCGTCAGGTGATGAACCACGCCAAACGGCTGATTGCCACGATGGGCCGGGAGCTGAAACGGGGCCTTGTGGAAGCAAAACCTGCCATGATCAATGGAAATTCGTGCAAATTCTGTCCATACGGGGCAGTGTGCGGCAAAGAATATGATGACCGCGATGTGATCCAGGACAAGTCCGATACCTCCGAGGTACTGGAAAAAATGGCACGGCTGGCGGAGCAGGGAAAGGAGGAAAAGCAGGATGGCTGACATGAAATGGACCAAAAGCCAATGGGATGCGATCTCCGCCAGACGGGGGACCGTGCTGGTGGCCGCCGCCGCCGGTTCCGGCAAAACGGCGGTGCTGGTCCAGCGGGCCATTGAGCGGCTGACGGATCCGGAATCCCCCACCAGCGCTGACAGGATGCTGATCGTCACTTTTACCCAGGCGGCTGCGGCGGAAATGCGGGCGCGGTTGGAAAAGAGGCTATATGACATGCTTCGCCAGGATCCGGGGAACCCCTTGCTCCGGCGGCAGAGTCTGCTGCTTTCCCAAGCCCATATCGGTACGGTGGACAGTTTTTGCGCCGAAATGCTCCGGGAATTTTTCCACCTTCTGGAGCTGTCCCCAGATTTTAAGATCACCTCAGACAAACAGGAAGAAGAACTGACAGCGTCCGCTTTGGAAGAAGCCCTTTCCGATGCCTTTGAAAAGGGGACGGTTTCGGAACTGGCGGACGCCTTTACCGGTGAGCGGGACGACCGGCGGCTGATGGAAATGGTGCTGTCCTTATACCGGTTCTTGCAGTCCCATCCCTTTCCGGAGCAGTGGGTGCAGGAAAAAGCTGATTTGTATGTAAAAGGGGACGCTTCCCTGTGGGAAAAAGTGATCCTGGACTATGCGGTGGAAACCGCTGAGCACTGTGAAAACCTGTGCGCCGCTGGCTTGTCGGAAGCGGCAAACGGCGGGACGGGCGAAGCTTTCTTGAGCGCATTTTCTCAGGACCGCCGGGAATTTGCCCGTTTGCGGGAATTGGCCGGTAAGCGTGACTGGGACGGTGCGGCCCTGCTTCTGCAAAATTATTCCCAAGCCAGCAGGGGACGGGTGAAGGAGAGCGAGAAAGATCAGCTCTTTTCCAGGCTGGAAGCGGTGCGGAAAGAGACAAAGCGGGCCGCAGAGGAACTTTCAAAATACCTGTACGGCACCCGGGAGCAGTGTGTGGACGAGCTGCGGGCTGCGGGACCGCTGGTGGAAAGCCTGGTAAAGCTGACCCTGGATTTTTCCCGTCGGTACGACGCGAAAAAGCGGGAACGCAACTGCCTGGACTACAGCGATCTGGAGCATTTTGCCATCCGCCTATTTCTAACCCCGGAGGGCCAGCGGACCGAAGCGGCGCTGGAAGTGGGCGCCCGGTTTGACGAGATCATGATAGACGAGTACCAGGACATCAACGAGGTGCAGGATTCCCTGTTCCGGGCAGTGTCCCGAAATTCTGAAAACCTGTTTATGGTGGGGGACGTAAAGCAAAGCATTTATGGGTTTCGCCGTGCCATGCCGGAAATCTTCCTGCGGTGCCGGCGGTCTTTTCAAAAATATAACCGGGACGAGGACCGCTATCCGGCCTATCTGGTGCTGGACAGAAATTTTCGATCCCGGCGGGAAGTGACCGATACGGTGAATTTCGTGTTTTCCCGACTGATGTCCCAGGCTGCGGGAGATATGGATTATACCGGGGAAGAGCGGCTGGTGTGCGGAGCGGATTACCCGGAGAAGCAGGGCTGTGAAACGGAGCTTGTGTTTCTTTCCAGACCGTCCGGCACCCCGACGGAGACAGCGGAGCCGCGATGGATTGGGAAGCGAATTAAGGAAATGCTGGAAGCAGGGTTTACCGTCAGCGAAAATGGCAGGGAACGGCCTGCTTCTTATGGAGATTTCTGCATCCTGCTCCGCAGTGCCAGCAAGCACGCCCACACCTATGCCCAGGAACTGCAAAATATGGGCATCCCGGCCCGGGCTACCGCTGCCGGCAGCCTGTTTGCCGCCGCTGAGACCGGCGTGGTCCTATCGTTTTTGCAAGTCATCGACAACCCAAATCAGGACATTCCGCTGCTGGCGGTGCTGATGAGTCCCGTGTTCGGCTTTACCGCTGACGACTGTGCCAGGCTGCGGGCAGACAGCCGGGATGTTTCCGTGTATGTTTCCCTTCTGCGTGCGGCGGAAACGGACGAGCAGTGCCGGCAGGCGGTGAAGGAGATTCAGCAGCTCCGGGATACCGCCGCGGCTATGACCTCCGATGCTTTTCTTACGACTTTGTACGAGAGGACAGGATACCCGGAGATGGTTCTTTCCATGGAGGGGGGCGAGGAAAGAGTGCAGAACCTGCGCCTGCTGCAAAGCTACGCCAGGGAATATGAAAGCTCCGGGTTCCACGGCGTTTCCGGATTTGTTCGGTTTTTAGATCGTCTGCGTCGGAACAGCTCGGATCTGCAGGCGGCAGAGCTTTCGCCGGACAGCCGGGACGCTGTGTCTGTCATGAGCATCCACAAGTCAAAGGGGTTGGAGTTTCCTGTGTGCATTGTGGCGGGATGTGGCAGAAATTTCGTTTCCGATCAGCGGGCGGATGTGCTGCTTCACCCCGAGCTGGGGCTGGGCGTGAAGCTGAAGGATCCCCGGCGGTCCGCTCGGTTTACCACCACTGCCAGGGAAGCCATTGCGCTGGAAACCGCCAGAGCATCCGCATCAGAGGAGTTGCGGGTGCTTTACGTGGCCATGACGCGGGCTAAGGAAAAGCTGATCCTGGTGGGTTCTGGAGAGCGGATGGAGAAAACGCTGGAAAAACTGGCGCTGGAAGTGACGGACCAAGGCGTCAGCCCCTATACGGTGCGGCGGGCCAAAAACGCCGCCCAGTGGCTGATGCTCTGCGCTCTGTGCCATCCGGACGGGGAAGGTCTGCGCAGACAAGCGGGGGTTTCCTGCCCCGTTTTCCGTCAGGATTATGTACCCTGGCGGGTGCTGCTGGAAGAATATCGGCCGCAGGAAGGCTTGGAGCAGCCGCAACAGAGTGCAGTGCCGGAGCCGCCGGATATGGACATGTACCGGAGGATGCAAAAGCGGATCGCGTTTGTCTATCCCTACGAGAAGTCCCTGGGGATTCCGGCAAAGGTGGCGGCATCCAAACTTGCGGCAGAGCAGGGCGGAAACCGTGAATTAACCCTGGCCCGGCCCGCCTGGATGGGGGAAAAGGGCATGACCCCGGCAGAACGGGGCATAGCTTTGCACGAATTTATGGAATTTGCGGATTTCAAAGCTGCCGCCCAGAATCCGGAAAAAGAGCTTGCACGGCTGGTGGCGGATGCGTATCTTACTCAGGAACAGGCGAAAGCGGTGGAGCTTTCCAAGGTGCGGGCCTTTTTGGACGGCCCGTTGGGCCAGCGAATACTGGCGTCCCCCCATGTGGAACGGGAACGGCGGTTCACCGCAATGATCCCCGCGTCCCTAGCGGAGCCGGATCGTCACGGCGGCAGCGGGGAAACCGTGGTCCTGCAGGGTGCGGTGGATTGCTTGTTTGTGGAAAACGGCAAGCTGCACATTGTGGATTTCAAAACGGACCGGATCAATGCCGTGCAGGAGCTCTGGGATCGTTACGCCCCCCAGGTCCTGTTGTACGCGGCGGCAATGGAGGAGGTCACCGGCCAAGAGGTGGCGGAGACGATTTTATATTCCACCTTCTTAAACCGGGAGATGCAAAAGCCCTATGAAAAGCCGACTTCGAGCCTGCTGCAAAAAAACGCTTGACATCCGAGGAACGCCGTATTATAATTGTTCAGGTAAAACAAAGCGGGGCCGTTTGGCCCACACCCGTGCGGTTCTGTCCGGCACAGGTCAATATCGCGGCGAAAGGTTCGCTGTGTCTTGGAATTTTAAGCGGCGTAAACTGCCGGCGCATGGAAGGCTCCCTGTGGGGTGTCAGTGCTGGAATGGGCTTCGCTTCAAGGTAAGACGTGCGGTGGCTTTCGGATCACGAAGTTGATTACGGGCAGAGGTTTCTGCCCGTTTTTTTGCGGGAAAATCCGGGCGGGGTTTTACATCGGAGTATGCTTTTGAGGAATTTGTGATGGAGGTGCTTACCAATCAGCAACAAGGAACTGCAAATCAACGAACAAATCCGTGATAAGGAGCTTCGCGTGGTGGATTCCGACGGCTCACAGCTGGGCATTATGCCCCTCAAGCAGGCGTTGGATCTGGCGGAGCAAAGAAATCTGGATCTGGTGAAGATCGCGCCCCAGGCAAAGCCTCCGGTGTGCAAGATCATCGATTACGGCAAATTCCGGTTCGAGCAGTCGAAGCGAGAAAAGGAGCAGCGGAAAAACCAGAGGGTCGTTGAGATTAAGGAAGTCAGGCTTTCCCTCAATATCGATACCCACGATTTTGAGACGAAGAAAAACCACGCCGTTCGCTTTATTTCCGAGGGAAATAAGGTGAAGGCTTCCATTCGTTTCCGCGGAAGGGAAATGGGTCACCCTGAGCTGGGCCAGGAGATTATGACTCGGTTTGCCGATGCCCTGTCCGAAGTGGCAAATGTGGAGAAGCCCCCCAAGCTGGAGGGCCGTACCATGTTGATGTTCCTTGCGCCCAAGCCTGCAAAGTAGCCTGCATTACCCGTATTTCTTAAAAATTTCAAGGAGGACTGCAAAAATGCCGAAGCTCAAAACACACAGTGGCGCAAAAAAGCGCTTCAAGCTTTCCAAGAATGGAAAGGTCATCCGCGGTCACGCGTATATGTCCCATCTCTGCAACGGCCACGGAAAAACCCCCAAGACCAAGCGCCATGCCCGGGGCACTGTCACGGCGGACAAGACGAATGTGGCAGCTGTAAAGAGGATGCTTCCCTATAAATAATCGGGGCGGCATAATATGCTGGCGGGACTGCCTGCCTGCGGGAAACTGATTTCGAAAATGAGAAAGGATTGAGTATAAATGGCCAGAGTCAAGGGCGCAATGATGACGCGCAAAAGAAGAAAAAAGGTATTGAAGCTTGCCAAGGGATATTGGGGTTCCAAGAGCCGCCATTTTAAAATGGCAAAACAGGCGGTGATGAAGTCCGGCAACTACGCTTACATTGGACGCCGGCAGCGCAAGCGCGATTTCCGCCGTTTGTGGATCACCAGGATTTCTGCGGCCTGCCGTATGAACGGTGTGAATTATTCCACCTTTATGAATGGGCTGAAAAAGGCTGGCGTGACCCTGAACAGGAAAATGCTTTCCGAAATCGCCATTGCCGATGCCGAAGCGTTTGCCACTCTGGTGGAAAAGGCCAAAGCGGCCTTATAAGCAGTAAAAATTGCGCCTGAGGCTCCCGCCTTAGGCGTTCCGCTTTTCTATACGATCTGAGAATGGAGATGACGGCATGGACTTTCCCTGCATTACAAGCCGGCAAAATCCACTGGTGCGTCGAGCGGCGGCGCTGGCTAAAAGCACGGAAACCCGCAGACAAGAGGGCCTTTTCCTCTGTGAGGGGGCCAGGCTATGCCGGGATGCCGCGCTGTCGGGCATTTCCATACAGGCCTGCTTTTTTACCGGGCAGGCTTTGGAAAAGTACCGGGAATATCTGGAGTCGGTGCTGCCTGCCTGTAAAGAGCAGTACCTTGTCAGTGACCCTGTGGCAAGCTTGCTTTCCTCTACCAAAACATCCCAGGGAGTATTCTGCCTGTGCGGCTTTCCAAGGACGCTGCAGGCCGGGGTGATCGGCTTTGCGCCCCAAGGATCTTGTCTGGTGCTGGAGAATCTGCAGGACCCGGGCAATCTTGGGACGGTGCTCCGTACAGCGGAAGCTTTGGGAGTCCGGCGAATCTTCCTGCTGGGGGACTGCTGCGATCCGCTGTCGCCTAAAGTCCTGCGGGCGTCGATGGGTGCGGTTTTCCGGGCAGGACTGTCTGTGGAGCCGTCTGGGGAGCGGATAAAGCGACTTTTGGAGCGGTACGGCTACCGCCTCCATGCCGCCGTGCCGGACCCCGCCGCCAAGCGGGTGACGGAGATCGATTTTTCCCGGGGACTTCACGCGGTGTTCATTGGAAACGAGGGAAAGGGGCTGACGGCGGAGACTATTGGCCTGTGCCATGACCGGGTGACCATCCCCATGAATGGCAGGGCGGAATCTTTGAACGCTTCTGCCGCTGCCACTATTTTGCTTTGGGAGCTGTGCCGGGGGAAAACGGAAGGAGAAGAAAGCGATGGCTGTAGATGAGCGGGCGTACTGGATATGGCTCCAGCAGGCTTTTCCGCCGGGAAGCCGGAAGCCTTTCCGGCTGAATTCCTTTTACGCTGGCGGCGTTCGGGAATTTTACGAAGGCGGAGCCAGGCTGTGGAACGGCCGTCGGGATCTGACGGACAAAGAAACTTCCGCCCTCTGCGATTTTTCTTTATCCCAGGCGGAGGCGCGGCTGGAATACGCCGAGAGGGTTCGCTGGAGCGTAATCACACCGGGGTGCGAAAATTATCCCAAACTGTTGGCGAATATTCCTGACCCTCCTGCGGTACTGTATTATAAGGGCGAACTGCCGGATGTAGATTACCTCCTTTCCGTGGCGGTGGTAGGATCCCGAAAAGCGGGGGCTGAAATCGGTGAACTGGCCCGGCGGTTTGGCTATCAGCTGGCGGTCGGCGGCGCGTGTGTGGTGTCGGGCGGCGCGGAAGGTGTGGATTCTGCGGCCCTGCGGGGCGCTATGAGCTTTCCGGGGGCCAAGCTGATCAGTGTATTGCCCGTATCGTTAGACAGTTCTTACCTGACCAGCAACGCCAGGCTCCGCCGGGAGATTTTAGAGCGCGGCGGGGCGCTGGTGACAGAATACTTTTCCCTGCCCAATCCGGAACGGGGAACGTTCCAGATACGCAACCGGCTGATCACTGGATTGAGCCGGGGCGTAGTCCTGCTGCAGGCTGCGGAAAGGAGCGGCACTATGATCTACGCTTCCCGCGCGCTGGAACAAAACCGGGACGTATTCGTGTATCCCGGTCCGCCGGATTCCCCGTTGTTTGCCGGAAGCCGGGGACTGATTGCCGACGGTGCCAGAGAAGTCACTTGCGGGGAGGATGTGTTGGCGGAGTACGGGGATTTGCCTCCGGAAAAGCCCGAGCGACGGTATGCTGACCTGATCGCTCCCCTGATCCGCAGGTCCAGGGTTCCGGCGGAGCGGATGCCGGTGGCGGAAAAAGCGCCAAAAGGTAAACCAAAGCCGGAGCAGGCGCATTTCGGGGATCTGGGCGGGGATCTTTCTCCCCAAGCCCGGCAGGTTTTGCAGGCCTTGAGCCGGGAACCAAAATCCGTGGCTGAGCTGGAAGCGGCCGCCGGCTTGAACGCCGCCTTGCTCTTGGGCGTGCTGACAGAGCTGGAGGTGGAGGGATTTGCGGAATCCCTGCCCGGAAAGCGCTATCGTAAGAGGTTCTGAAAAATTTAGTTCTTATTGGGAATTATTTTTTCAGGCAGATATTGTAAAATGTTCTAAGCTTTCCCGGCGGAAGCGCGGCGTGTATCCTACCGGGTCAGAAAGGAAGTACCGAAGAATGTCGAAATTAGTGATCGTAGAGTCACCTTCCAAAGCCAAGACTATTCAGAAATACCTGGGAAGCGGCTATGAAGTAATCGCCTCTATGGGCCATGTGCGTGACCTGCCCGAAGCCAGGCTCAGTGTGGACGTAAAGAACGATTTCAAGCCCAAATACAGCATTATGAAGGGCAAAGAGAAGCTGGTTAAGGAATTGAAGGCCGCGGCGGCTGAGTCCGACGGGGTCCTGCTGGCCACTGACCCGGATAGGGAAGGGGAAGCCATTTCCTGGCACCTGGCATACATCCTTGGCCTGGATGAGAACGCCCAAGACCGGGTAACCTTTAACGAGATCACCCGCACCGGCATTGAGGAAGGCATGGCCCATCCCAGAACCATAGACCTGGACTTGGTCAACGCCCAGCAGGCCCGCCGCATCCTGGACCGGTTGGTGGGTTACACCTTAAGCCCCTTCCTGGCGAAGACGATTCGGCGTGGATTGTCTGCCGGACGGGTGCAGTCTGTGGCGGTGCGGATGGTGGTGGACAGGGAAGAGGAAATACGAGCGTTTGTGCCCCAGGAATATTGGAGCATCGATGCCCGGCTTACTGCACCGCCGTCCAAAGCAGTGTTCGCGGCGGCATTTTACGGTGACGAGAACGGCGAGATTAAAATTTCCTCCAAGGAGGAATCCGACCAGCTTTTTGCTCAGCTGGAAGAAGAAGAGTTCCTGGTCAGCGCGGTGAAAAAGGGAAAAAAGAACCGCGCGCCTGCTCCGCCGTTTATCACCTCTACCCTGCAGCAGGAAGCTTCCCGAAAGCTAGGCTTCCAGGCTCGGCGCACCATGAAGGCCGCCCAGGAGCTGTATGAGGGTGTGGAAGTGAAGGGGCAAGGCTCTGTAGGCTTAATCACCTATATGAGGACGGACTCCCTGCGGATCTCCGAGGACGCCATCAAGGAGGCCGCGGATTATATTGGGGAGCGCTGGGGGGCAAAGTATTTGCCCGCGAAGCCCCGACATTTTAAATCTCGTGCAAACGCCCAGGACGGCCATGAGGCCATCCGTCCCGCTTCCATTTTCATCACTCCTGAAATGGTGAAGGATACTCTAACCAGTGACCAGTACAAGCTATATAAGCTGATTTGGGAACGGTTTATCGCTTGTCAAATGGCAAATTGTGTGCTGAACACCACCCAGGCCACCATCTCTGCAGGAAAGTATTTGTTCAAGGCTTCCGGCTTCAATGTGGCCTTTGAGGGATTTACTGCCCTGTATGAGGAGAGCGCCGACGAGGAGGAAAAGGCTAGCAAGGATCTCCCCCCGCTGGAAGTGGGCATGAAGCTGAAGGTAAAAGACTTAAAGGGTAACCAGCACTTTACGCAGCCGCCACCCCGGTACACGGAGGCTTCCTTGATCAAAACCCTGGAGGAAAACGGCATTGGCCGGCCTTCCACCTACGCAGCCACTATTTCCACCATCACCAGCCGGGAGTATGTAACCCGGGAAGGCAAGGCGTTTAAGCCCACCGAGCTGGGAGAGGTTATCACCAAGCTGATGAAAGAACGCTTCCCGGATATTGTCAACGTGAAGTTTACCGCGAAGGTGGAAAGCGAATTGGATGCCATCCAACGGGGCGAGGACGATTGGGTGAAAACCCTGCATCGCTTTTACGATGGGTTCGATAAGAGTGTGCAGAAAGCCAAAAAGGAAATGGACGGCGTGAAGATTACCCTTAAAGAGGACGAGACCGATGTAATCTGCGAAAAGTGCGGGCGCCGAATGGTTGTCAAGGTGGGGCGCTATGGGAAGTTTCTGGCCTGCCCCGGCTACCCGGAATGCAAAAACGTAAAGAAGATCGTCAACGACACCGGCGCAATCTGCCCAAAATGTGGCGGGAAGATCATCCAGCGCAAATCGAAGAAGGGCCGGATTTTTTATGGGTGCAGCGAGTATCCCAAGTGCGACTTCGTATCCTGGGATCCGCCGTCAAAGGAGATCTGTCCTGTCTGCGGAAAAACGCTGATGCAGAAAAAGACAAAAGACAAGCTGCTTTACTGTGTGACGCCCGGGTGCGATTTTCCGGGGAAGAAGCCTAACAACGCTGAAGAATAGCCCAAAGGGGAGTATTTACTATGGAGCAAGGGGACCGTTTTGTGCGGGTATATAAGCAGGGAACGATAAACACCGCTATGGAGATATGGATAGACCGAGCCACCGGGGTAAATTACCTCTACCGTGTGGCTGGTTATTCCGGCGGGCTTACCCCTCTGCTGGATCCGTCCGGAAAGCCGGTGGTCACCCCTGTAAAGTAACGCGGATTTTTCAAAAGGAGAGGGAAAGGATGGCAGAACCCATTGCTGTGCTGGGCGCGGGGCTGGCTGGATGTGAAGCGGCCTGGCAGATCGCTGCTCAGGGCGTGCCCGCAGTTTTATATGAAATGAAGCCCCAGCGGTTTTCCCCCGCCCACAAAAGCGCGGACTTTGCCGAATTGATTTGTTCCAATTCCTTAAAAGCGGCCCGCTTGGACAGCGCAGCCGGACTGTTGAAGGAAGAAATGCGGCGGCTGGGCTCTCTACTCACGGTCTGCGCGGAGAAAAGCCGGGTTCCCGCCGGGGGAGCGCTGGCAGTTGACCGGGAGGAATTTTCCCGGCTGGCCACCGCAGAGATAGAGAGCCACCCCTTGATTGAGATACGTCGGGAAGAAGTGACAGAAATTCCGGAAGGCCCGGCAGTGATTGCCACCGGGCCGCTTACCTCGGAGGCTTTGTCCGCAAAGATTCGGATCCTGTGCGGGGACGAAACGGCCCTCAGTTTTTTTGATGCCGCTGCACCCATCGTCACCAGGGAAAGCCTGGATATGGATCGCTGCTTTTTGGCATCCCGGTATGAAAGGGGCGACAGCGATTATATCAACTGTCCCATGGACAAAGAGGAATACGACCGCTTTGTCCAGGAGCTTGTTCGGGCGGAGCGGGCGCCGGTTCACAGCTTTGACGTCAATGATCCCAAAGTATATGAAGGCTGTATGCCCATAGAAGTTCTGGCTTCCCGGGGGCACGACGCCATACGCTACGGCCCCATGAAACCCGTAGGTCTGCGGGATCCGAAAACGGGGCACCGCCCCTGGGCTGTTTTGCAGCTGAGGACGGAAAACCGGGAAAATACCTTGTATAACCTGGTGGGCTTTCAGACCAACTTGAAGTTTGGGGAGCAAAAGCGGGTGTTTGGCATGATTCCCGGCCTGGCCAATGCAGAATTTGTCCGGTACGGCGTAATGCACCGCAACACCTTTTTGAATTCCCCCAGGCTGTTAGACGCAGATTATTCCTTTAGGAAACGCCGGGATCTGTTTTTTGCCGGGCAGATCACCGGGGTGGAGGGGTATATGGAATCAGCTTCCTCGGGCATCCTGGCGGGGATCAATGCGGTGCGGCGGATACGGCGGGAAGCGCCGCTGGTTTTGCCCGAAACCACTATGATGGGGGCGCTTAGCCGGTATATTTCCGGGTATGCTGGGAAGGATTTCCAACCGATGGGAGCCAATTTCGGCATTTTGCCTTCCCTGCCGGAGAAGATTCGGGATAAGCGGGAGCGATACATGACCCTGTCCCAAAGAGCGCTGACGGATTTGGATGCCGCGCTAAGGGATTCTGGGCAGACGGATTATTAAGGGGTGACGCGAATTGAAAATCATCGTGGACGCTTTTGGCGGGGACAACGCGCCAAAGGAAATACTGCTGGGATGTGTCCAGGCAATGGACGAGCTGGGGATCGAGATCGCCCTGAGCGGGGACCGGGCCAGGCTGGAAGCTGCCGGGAAAGAGCTGGGCATTTCCGATCAGCTTTCCAGAATAGAAATCCTTGAATGCGGGGATGTGCTGACCATGGAGGACGATCCCACCAGTGTGATTCGGGGCAAAACCGACAGTTCTATGGCTGTGGGTCTGCGGGCACTGGCCGACGGTGCCGGAGACGCCTTTGCAAGCGCTGGAAACAGCGGCGCGCTGGTGGTGGGCGCCACCATGATCGTGAAGCGAATTCGGGGTGTAAAGCGAGTATCCTTTGCACCAATTTTGCCGAAGCAGCCTGGGTTTTTCATGCTGAGCGACGCCGGAGCCAACGTGGACTGCCGACCGGAAATGCTCCTGCAGTTTGGCCTGATGGGATCTGAATATATGAAAAAGGTGATGGGCGTTTTCAAACCCAGAGTGGGCCTTGCCAATGTGGGGGTGGAGCCCCACAAGGGGGACGACCTGCGGAAAGCAGCTTACGCCCTGCTGGCCGGCTGTGAGCAGCTGAATTTTGTAGGGAACGTGGAAGCGCGGGATATCCCCTATGACGCCTGCGACGTTGTGGTGGCTGATGGCTTTACCGGCAACATGATGCTCAAGCTTTACGAGGGCGTGGCTATGTCGGTATTAGGCATGGTGAAAGGTGTGTTTGCGAAAAATGTGAAAAACAAACTGGCTGCTTCACTGGTGTACGGGGATCTAAAAGGCTTGAAAAAACAAATGGATTACAATGAATACGGCGGTGCGCCGATCATGGGCGCATCCAAGCCCGTGTTTAAGATCCACGGCAGCGCAAAGGCCTCAACCGTGAAAAATGCTTTGCGTCTCACTAGGGATTACACTGCTTCGGGCTTTGTGGGGGAGATCGCCAGGGTTTTGAAATGACGGGCCGGTTTGTGGGAACCGCTGATAGAAAGGAAGCTTGCGCATTGAGAAGTCTGGAAGAATATGAAAAGTTGATCGGATATAAGTTCCGCGACAAAAAGCTGCTGGAGCGGGCGCTGACCCATTCCTCCTACGCCAACGAAAACAATTGTAAAAGCTATGAACGATTGGAATTCTTGGGGGATTCGGTACTGGGATTTGTGACGGCGGAATATCTTTTTTCCCATTTTCCGGAGCTGCCCGAGGGCCAGTTGACTAAAAATCGGGCGGCTTTAGTCTGCGAGCGTTCCCTCTGCGGGTTTTCAAAGGCCCTGCAGGTGGGGAGCTTCCTGCGGTTGAGCCACGGGGAATTGAATTCCGGAGGACAGGAGCGCCCCAGTATTTTGGCGGATGTGTTTGAATCTACCATCGCCGCCATTTACCGGGACAGCGGCAGCTTGGAGGAAGCAAAGAAATTTATCCTCCGGTTTATTGCCCCAGCGGCAAAGGCTCAAACGGTGAAGCCTTTTAAAGATTATAAAACCACTTTGCAGGAGATCATCCAGCAAAACCCAGAGGAGCGGCTGGAATATGTGATCACCGGAGAAAGCGGTCCGGACCATAACAAACACTTTACAGTGGAAGTCCATTTAAACAGCAACGTGATTGGCAGGGGCGGTGGCCGCAGCAAAAAGGACGCGGAACAGCAGGCCGCCCGGGAAGCGCTGGAACTGATGGGTTATTAGGAACCGGAACAGGCGATGGGAAAAACGTAATGGGAGAAAGCTATGATACTGAAATCTTTGGAACTGCAGGGGTTTAAAACCTTTCCCGATAAGACCACCCTTTCCTTTGAGCGGGGAGTCACTTCGGTGGTGGGTCCCAACGGCAGTGGAAAAAGCAATATCAGCGATGCCATTCGGTGGGTGTTGGGAGAGCAGTCGGTGCGATCCCTGCGGTGTTCCAAAATGGAAGACGTGATCTTCAGCGGCACTCCGCAGCGCAAGGCGATGGGCTATGCCGAGGTTACACTGACCATCGACAACACCGACCGGCGGCTCCCCTTTGACAGTGACACCGTGGCGGTCACCCGGCGGTATTACCGGTCCGGGGAAAGCGAGTATCTGCTCAACAAAGCTTCTGTGCGCCTGAAGGACATCAATGAGCTTTTTATGGATACCGGCCTGGGCCGGGACGGCTATTCCATTATCGGCCAGGGGAAGATCGACAGCATTGTGGCGGCCCGGTCTGAGGACCGGCGGGAAATTTTTGAGGAAGCCGCCGGAATCTCCCGCTACCGTTATCGTAAAGAGGAATCGGAGCGCCGCCTGCAAAAAGCGGAGGATAACCTAGTGCGCCTGCGGGACATTTTGTCCGAGCTGGAAGGCCGGGTGGAGCCTTTGCGGGTCCAGGCGGAAAAAGCGGAAAAATTTATTGCCTACGACGAGGAAAGAAAGGGATTGGAGATCGGTATTTGGCTGGAAACGTTGGACCGTTCCGGCCAAGTCCTGCGGGAACACGAGGAAAAGATCGGACTGGCACAGTCCCGCTATGAGGAAATAGGGGACGAGTTGAACAAGCTGACCGTGCGAGTAGAAGAAAATTTCCGGGAAACCAACGAATGCACCGGCCAGATGGAGCAGACGCGAGCGGATGCCGCTGCGTTGGATGAGCAGGCAGTACGTACCGAGGGCGAAATTGGACTATTGAGAAACGATGCTGAGCACGACCGGCGGGATCGGGAACGGCTGGAAGAGCAGATCAACATCGCAAAGCAGTCTGATGAAGCCGCCGACTTGGAAATTGCGCAGAAAGAGCGGGAAATTCAGGAAAAAGAGGGGCAGATTGAGGAAAGCCGTGAAAAGCTACTTTCCTTTACAGCAAAACTGGAAGAGCTTCGCCAGGACACCGACGAAGCCACACGACAGATGGAGCAGGCTGCTGTGGAGCAGGCACAGCGCAGCGCTTCTCTGTCGGAGGAACGGATACGGTTGTCCGCAGCCCAGTCCTCTATGGCGGAGATTCGCCTGCGGGCCGGGGCGGTGGAAGAAAGCGCCCGGCTGGCGGAAGATCGGGAGAAATCTGCCAACGCGGAAGCTGAAGAGCTGGATCAGATGCTGGCGGATACAGAGCAAGGGATTTCCGCCGGGGAAAACGCGGTGAAGGGTTATGAGCTTCGGCTGGAAACCCGCCGGAAAAAGGCGCAGGCCGCAAAAGACGAGCTTGACCGGCTGTCTCTGGACGCAAACGAACAGCTGCGGCGTGCCAGGCTCTTGGAGGACTTGGAGCGAAACCTGGAAGGATTTGTCCAAAGCGTGAAGGCCGTTATGAAGGAAGCCGGGAGAGGAATGCTTTCCGGCATCTGCGGACCTGTATCCCGGCTGCTGAAAACGCCGGAAAAATATGCCGTGGCGCTGGAAACGGCGTTGGGCGGCGCCATGCAGAATGTGGTGGTGGAAACGGAGCAGGACGCTAAAAGTGCCATCAACCTGTTGAAGCAGCGGGATTTGGGCCGTGCCACCTTCCTGCCTCTTACCACGATCCGAGGAACTACCTTGGACAAACGGGAGCTTCAAGACCTTCCGGGATTTGTGGGTGTGGCGTCGGAGCTTTGTTCCTGTGAGGAAAAGTACGCGGGCGTGCGGAATTCCCTGTTGGGCCGGGTGGCCGTGGCGGAGGATTTGGACAGCGCCGTGGCCATTGCGCGGCAAACCAAGTACCGGTTCCGGGTAGTCAGCTTGGATGGCCAGGTGGTCAACGCTGGAGGTTCTCTGACAGGCGGTTCCCGAGCTAAGAACTCGGGACTGCTCAGCCGTGCTTCGGAGATTCAGCGAATCAGGGAAAAGGCCGCCGCTTTGCAGAAAAAGGCAGAGGAAGCCCAGGTTGCGTGGAAGGAGCGTCAGGCAGAGCTTTCCGTCGGGGAAGCGGAGCTGGACGCCGCCAAGGGCGAACTGGCGTCCCAGCAGGAGGAAAGGATCCGGATCGTATCCGAACGAGCCCGGGTCAGCCGAGAACTGGAAACGATCCGTCAGGAGCTGGAAAATCTCCGGCAGGAGCAGGCGGATTCCGGCGCGCGTCTTGCGGAGTTGGAAGGGAAAGTGCGGGAAGCCCGGGAAAAGATGGAAGAGCTGGAACAGCTGATCGAGCTTTCCCAGGCGGAAAATGACAAACTAATGGGAAGCCGGGAAGAGCAGATGGCCCGGTGCGATGCCATCTCCCAAACCATTCAAGAGATCCGGCTCAGCGAGTTTTCCGCCCAGAAGGACAGGGATGCATTGGCCGCTGCTTTGGAGCTTTTACAGGCGAGAAAGCGGGACGCCGTCGGTGAAACAGAACGGCTCTGGCAACAGATCGCGATTTTGGAACAGAGAAAAGCAGAACTGGAAGCCAAAGTGGATGACTGCCGGACAAGGGGAGAAGCCCTTCGCGCTCAGGCGGAAGAAAAGCGGAAAAGCGTGAAAGTTTTGGGCGAAAAGCGCTCCGCTTTGGAACAGGAAGCCGCCGAGCTGCGGACCAAAGAGCGGGAGATCAGCTTAGAGCGGGAAAATACCGGCCATGAGCTGGCCCGGCTCCAGGAGCGTTCGGACAGCCTGCAAAAGGAATATGACACTATCCTTACCCGGCTTTGGGAGGAATATGAATTGACCCGGCGGGAAGCCGAAGAGGTGGGGGCGAAGATCGAGGACCTTGCCGCCGCCCAGCGCAGACTGACGGAGCTGAAAGGAAGCATCAAGGCCCTTGGCGCCGTAAATGTGGGCGCCGTGGTGGAATACAAAGAGGTTTCAAAGAGGTATCATTTTTTAAAGGAACAGATCGGCGACGCGGAAAAATCCAAAGCGGAGCTGTTTTCCCTGATTGAGGATCTGACCAAGCATATGCGGGAGCAATTTACCCTGCGGTTTGAGGAGATTAACCAGAATTTCGGCAGCATCTTCCGGGAGTTATTTGGCGGCGGCGCGGCGGAGCTTTCCTTTACCGACGAAGGAGATGTGCTTAAGTCCGGTATTGAGATCAAAGTCCATCCACCGGGGAAGATCGTCACCCATATCGAGTCCCTTTCCGGCGGCGAAAAGGCTTTGGTGGCCATTTCCATTTATTTTGCCATCATGCGGGTGAACCCTCCGCCGTTCTGCGTGCTGGATGAGATCGAGGCCGCCCTAGACGATGTAAATGTAGCCCGGTACGCCCAGTATCTCCGGCGCATGAGCGGAAATTCCCAGTTTATTTCCATCACCCACCGCCGGGGCACCATGGAAGGTTCGGATATGCTCTACGGCGTGACCATGCAGGACGAAGGCATTTCCAAACTTCTGGCCTTGAAAACGGAGGAAGCGGCGGAATTTAGTTCTTAAATTGCTGGCAGTTGGCTTTGACATCATGTAGGGACAGTTTAGTACATAGAGGGGATGAGCCAAAATGGACAAAAAATCGTAAAAAATGGGGGCAGAGAGGTCTTATGTGCCTTATTACCATTGTGGTCGTCGTGCTGGTGACCATATTGTGGAACGGCAAGGCCCATGCTTTGAAAGAGGAAGGCATGTTTGTAAATCTTGCGGAGGGGCTTTTCTTTTGGGAAGACTTGGCCGGAAAACAGGGCTGACAGGAAAGGACGAAAGCTATGGGATTTTTTGAAAAGATTCGGGACGGTCTGAAAAAGACCAGGGACAGCGTGAGCGCCCAGATCTCTCAAATGGTGAATTCCTTTACGAAGATCGATGAGGAATTGTTCGAGGATCTGGAAGAGCTGTTGGTGATGGGAGATGTGGGGATGGACACCTCTTCCTATATTACCGACCAGCTTCGCCAGCGGATCAGGGAAAAGGGAATCACCGACCCGTCCCTGATCATGGATGAACTGAAATCTATTGTGGTGGACCTGTTGGAGGGCGACGACACCCTGCACATTTCCACCACTCCTTCGGTTATTTTAATGATCGGCGTCAACGGCGTTGGGAAAACCACCACCATAGGCAAGCTGGCCTCCCTGTTGAAAGCCCAGGGGAAATCCGTGATTTTAGGGGCGGCGGACACCTTCCGCGCCGCGGCCATCGAGCAGCTGGAGGTTTGGGCGCAGCGGGCGGACGTCCCGCTGATCAAACACGGGGAAGGGGCTGATCCAGCCGCCGTGGTGTTTGACACCATCGCCGCGGCAAAGGCCCGGGGGTGTGATGTGGTGATCTGCGACACTGCCGGAAGGCTCCACAATAAAAAAAATTTGATGGACGAGCTGTCCAAGATTTCGCGGATTATCGACCGGGAACTGCCGGACTGCGACCGGGAAACCCTGCTGGTGCTGGATGCCGCCACGGGGCAGAATGCGGTGAACCAGGCCAGGGAATTCCAGAGCGCGGCGGGCATTACTGGTATTGTGCTGACAAAGCTGGACGGTACCCCAAAGGGCGGCGTAGTGCTGCCGATCAAGCGGGAACTGGGGCTGTCTGTGAAATACATCGGTGTGGGAGAGCAGCTGGATGATCTGCAGCCTTTTGACGCCACTGCCTTTGCGGACGCATTGTTTGATGCGGAGGAATCCTCAATAGCGCAGTCGGAAGCAGAACGGAACGAAATATCGGACACTGAAGGAAAACATTTGGAAACTTTATCTAAAGTCGATTTAGAGGACGAAAATACGGACAGTGAAAAGGGAAAGGAAGAATTGCCGGTTCCGACAGAAACTCCGGAGGAAAAGCGGAAACGCTTTGAAGATTTTGTCCGGGACCTGATGGGGCGGCTGGACCGGGACGAAAGCGTGAAGGATGCCGTTCCCCAACTGCTGTGCTGGAGGGACGATCCGGATTTGGAACAGGACGACCAGCGCCTTGTCAGAAACCTGTTGGTCACTGTGGAGAGTCGGACGGCTAATTGATTGGGAGAAGGGAGAATCTTTATTGAAGCTTGTTATCGCTACCCACAACAAGGGGAAGATTGTGGAATTTAAACGCATTTTGGAGCCTATGGGTGTTGAAGTGGTCACGGCAAATCTTTCCGAGCCGGAGGAAACCGGGACCACCTTCGGGGAAAACGCCTACATCAAGGCAAAAGCCGCCTGCGAGGAAACCGGCCTGCCCGCTGTGGCGGATGATTCCGGCCTGTGCGTAGATTATCTGGACGGTGCGCCGGGTATTTATTCTGCCCGGTTTGCGCAGCCGGGGAAACGGCGGCTGACGGTGCTGGAAAAGCTGCAGGGGGTGCCAAAGGAGCAGCGGGGTGCCCACTTTGTCAGTGCGGTGTGCTGTGTGTTTCCAAATGGGGATAAAATTGAAGCCGAAGGGAAATGCTTTGGCACCATCGCCTTTGAATCCCGCGGGGAAAATGGTTTTGGATACGATTCAATTTTTGAGCAGGACGGTGTGACCTTCGGCGAGCTTTCTAACGAGGAAAAAGACGCGCGCAGCCATCGTGGGTTTGCCTTTGCGGAATTTGAGAAAAAGCTTCAGGAATATCTGAAAGGAAAGACCGTGGAATTTCGTAAGGTGGATTTCGGCAATATCGATGCGATTACCACCCTGTCGGTAGAAGAGTATCAGAAAAGCTTTGTTGCGCCGAATATGCTGAGCCTGGCAGAAGCCTACGTGGCGCTTTCCCAAGGGAAAACAGCCCTGCCTTTCGGCATTTATGAGAATGATATTCCAGTGGGTTTTGTCATGTTTGGGTATGATAGCCTGGATGACCCGGACGAGCCTCCCGTGGCCCAGGGAAATTACTGCCTGTGGCGCTTCATGATCGATCGTCATTATCAGGGCAGGGGCCTGGGAAAACAGGCGCTGGAATCCTGCTTGGATTACTTGCGCACCTTTCCCTGCGGCCCTGCGGAATACTGTTGGCTTTCTTACGAGCCGGAAAACCTGCGGGCAAAGGGGCTGTATGAAAGGGCGGGGTTTGTGGAGAACGGCCAGCTTTGCGGCGGAGAGATTGTCAGCGTATTGAAGTTGTAAAATAGAGGATAGGGTGAAAATTATGTTAACCAGCAAACAGCGGGCGTATCTGCGCTCCTTGGCGGTAAGGGAAGAAACCATTTTAACAGTGGGAAAATCGGGGATGAGCGCGGAAATCGTAAAACAGGCGGACGAAGCCCTCACGAAACGGGAACTGATCAAGGGCCGGGTGCTGCCGGACACTTCTCCCATTTCCTCCCGGGAAGCGGCTGAAGAGCTGGCAGCTAAAACGGGCAGCGAGGTAGCCCAGGTGATCGGCTCCCGGTTTGTGCTGTACCGCAGGAAGGAAAAAGACCCGAAAATCGTTTTGCCCCGGTAAAACGGAGACGAGAAGGAAGGGCATCATGCATAAGCTTATCATATTGCGGGGAAATTCCGGCAGTGGCAAAACAACGGTTGCCAAGCTGTTACAGGAACGGTTCGGATCCAATACCATGCGCATTTCTCATGATATGGTCCGTATGGAAATTCTGCACACCCACGGCCGGGAAGGAGTGGAAAAGTCAGAGCCGCTGATGATCCGCCTGCTGCAATATGGAAAGCTCCACTCGGAAATTACCATACTGGAAGGGATACTTCCGGCGGAAGATTATCGCCTTTTGTTTGAAGCTGCGGTAAAGGAATACGGGCAAAATATTTTCGCCTACTATTATGACCTCCCCTTTGAGGAAACACTGCGCAGACACAGCACAAAATTGAACCGAAACGACTTTGGCGAGGATGACATGCGGCGGTGGTGGATCGAAAAGGATTTTCTTGCCTGCATATCAGAAACGATTTTGAAACAAGAGCTGAAAGTGGAAGATGCCGTTGAACTGATCTATCGGGACGTCACTTCCAGGGGATGAGGTGTTTTTATGAAGACCGGAGTATACGGCGGGACGTTTAATCCCATCCATTCCGGCCACCTGCACATTTTGAGGGAATTTTCTCGGCGCCTGGGGTTGGAGCGGGTCTTACTGATCCCTGCCGGGATGCCCCCTCACAAGGACGCGCCCGCTCTGGCGGATGGAAAAGACAGGCTGAACATGTGCGCGCTGGCCGCGAAGGAATTGAAAGGCGTTTCCGTAGAGCTTTCCACCATTGAGTTGGAACGCGCTGGGAAAAGCTATACCTCTGAAACGCTGGAGCTGCTGTGTGGCCAGTTCCCAAAAGACGAGTTTTACCTGTTGATGGGAGAGGACATGTTCCTGACCGTGGACAAGTGGTACCGCCCGGAAACGATCATTTCCCTGGCAGCGCTGTGCGCATCCCCCCGCAGTAAGGGCGGCTTGGATCGAATGATGGAAAAGAAAGCGGAGCTGGAACAAAAATTTGCCGCCAGGTGCTTTCTCGAAAATATCCGCTACCTGCCGGTTTCTTCTACCCAGATTCGGGAGCTGGCGGCAAGAGGGGAAAGCCTGCGGGGCCTGGTGCCGGAAAGCGTGGAAAAATATATCAGGGAACACGGGCTATACCTGGAACAGGAGGATGTCCTATGACCTATGGGGAATACGAAGCGGAAGTAAAAAAGCACCAAACGGAAAAGCGCTTTTTTCATAGCCAGTGCGTGGCTGCCGAGGCGGCAAAGCTTGCCCGGCGCTACGGCGCGGATGTGGAGAAAGCGCGGCTTGCCGGGATCCTTCACGACATCATGAAGGAAGCACCGGCGGACGAACAGTTGAAAATCGTGGAGAAGTTTGGTATAATGCTCTCTAAGCACGAGAGCCCTGTGCCAAAGCCGTGGCACGCGGCGGCGGGCGCGGCGTATCTCTACGGGGTGCTGGGCGTGGACGACCCGGAAATTCTCAGCGCGGTGGAGTGCCACTGCTGGGGCAAAGGGAATATGACCACCTTGGACAAGGTGCTGTTCGTGGCGGACTTCATTTCCGCCGACCGGGAGTATCCCGGTGTGGAAAACATGCGGGAGGCGGCTTATAGAAGTCTGGAGGAGGCCATTGTAAAGGGCGTCGCTTGGACCTTGAACGATCTTTCCAGCCAGGGAAGGCCCATAGACCCGGATAGCGTCTACGCCTATAACGATGCGCTGGAGCAATTAAAGGCGGAAGGGGAGTACGCTTTCCAGCCCGGAAGGTTCGGTTTCCCGGAGATTGAAATCAGTAAAGGAGAAAATTGATGGATTCCTTAGAATTGGCAAAGAAGGCCGCAGAGATCCTGGATAACAAGAAGGCCCTGCGGATCAATGTGATAAAAATTGGGGACATTTCCAGCCTGGCGGATTATTTCGTCATTGCCAACGGTACCAGCGGTACCCATGTGCGCTCCCTTTCGGACGAGCTGGAAGAACAGCTGAAAACCGAGGGGATCGTCCCCCAACGGATCGAGGGTTACCGCTCCAATACCTGGGTGCTGCTGGATTACGGCAGCGTGGTGGTCCATGTGTTTACCCAGGACGCCAGGGATTTTTACGATTTAGACCGACTGTGGATCGATGGGGAGAAAATCAGCGTCTGAGCTTGCTTTGCAAAAGGGAATTTGATGAGAAAGGACTGAAAATATGAAATACGAGCACAAGTCGATTGAAAAAAAGTGGCAGGAAAAATGGGAGGAAGCGGGCGTTTTCCATGCAGAGAACAATTCCAAAAAGCCCAAATATTATGCCCTGATCGAGTTTCCCTACCCTTCCGGACAAGGCCTGCACGTAGGCCATCCCCGGCCCTATACCGCACTGGACACCGTGGCACGGAAGCGCCGGCTGCAGGGCTACAATGTATTGTATCCCATTGGCTGGGACGCTTTCGGTCTGCCGGCAGAAAATTACGCCATTAAGAACCACGCCCATCCCCGGGAGTTTACGGAGAAAAATATCGCCCATTTTAAGCGACAGATCCAGTCGTTGGGGATTTCCTTCGACTGGAGCCGGGAGATCAGCACCATCGATCCTGCTTACTACAAATGGACCCAGTGGATTTTTCTGCAGCTTTATAAGGCGGGGCTTGCCTATAAAAAGGAAATGAACGTGAACTGGTGCACCTCTTGCAAGTGTGTGCTGGCCAACGAGGAAGTGGTTAACGGCGTGTGCGAGCGTTGCGGCTCGGAGGTGGTCCACAAGGTAAAGAGCCAGTGGATGCTGAAAATCACCGCCTATGCCCAGCGGCTGATTGATGATCTGGATTTGGTGGATTATCCCGAACGGGTGAAGGCCCAGCAGAAAAACTGGATCGGCCGCTCCACCGGCGCGGAGGTGGATTTTGACACCACGGCGGGAGACAAGCTGACCGTTTACACCACCCGGCCCGACACCCTGTACGGCGCTACTTATATGGTCATCTCCCCGGAGCATCCCTATGTGGAAAAGTGGGCGGACAAACTGACAAATATAGACGCGGTGCGGGAATACCAAGCTCAAGCTGCTCGAAAATCCGATTTTGAACGGACGGAAATGGCCAAGGAAAAGACCGGTGTAAAGCTTTGCGGCATTTCTGCTGTCAATCCTTTGACGGGCACGGAAATCCCTATTTTCATTTCCGACTATGTGCTGGTTTCCTATGGTACTGGTGCCATTATGGCAGTGCCCGCCCATGACACTCGCGACTGGGAATTCGCCAAAAAATTTGATCTTCCCATTATTGAGGTGGTCAAGGGCGGCAATGTACAGGAAGAAGCCTTTACAGACTGTGAAACTGGCGTAATGGTGAATTCCGGTATTCTGAACGGCCTTACGGTGGAGGAAGCAAAGAAGAAGATTACAGAGCATTTGGAAAAGACCGGTGTCGGCCATGCCAAGGTGAATTATAAGCTGCGGGACTGGGTGTTTTCCCGCCAGCGGTATTGGGGCGAGCCGATTCCCATGGTGTACTGCGAAAAATGCGGCTGGCAGCCTATTCCGGAAAGCGAGCTGCCTTTGGAGCTGCCGGATGTGGAATCCTACGAGCCTACAGATAACGGAGAATCCCCCCTTGCCCACATGACGGACTGGGTGAATACCACCTGCCCCCACTGCGGCGGTCCCGCCAAGCGGGAAACGGATACCATGCCCCAGTGGGCTGGCTCCAGTTGGTATTACCTGCGGTACATGGATCCGCACAACGACCAGGCATTTGTTTCCAAGGAAGCGCTGGAATACTGGTCTCCGGTAGATTGGTACAACGGCGGCATGGAGCATACCACTCTGCATTTGCTTTATAGCAGGTTTTGGCACAAATTTCTGTATGACCAGGGCTATGTACCCACGCCGGAGCCTTATGCCAAGCGTACTAGCCATGGCATGATCTTGGGTGAGAACGGCGGTGAGAAGATGTCGAAATCCCGGGGCAACGTGGTGAACCCGGACGACATCGTAAACGAGTACGGAGCGGATACTCTGCGGCTTTACGAGATGTTCATTGGCGACTTTGAAAAGTCCGCGCCCTGGAGCCAGGCGGGTATTCGCGGCTGCCGTCGGTTTGTGGATCGTTACTGGAACCTGCAGAGTATCCTCTGCGGAGAAAACGGGATCCGCCCTGAGTTGGAAGGAATCTTCCACAAGACCATCAAAAAGGTTTCCGAGGATATGGAAAACCTGAAATTCAACACCGCTATTGCCGCGCTGATGACGCTGATGAACGCTGTAAACGAAAAGGGCAATATCAGCAAGGATGAGCTGAAAATCTTCACCCTGCTGCTGAATCCCTTTGCCCCCCATGTTACCGAGGAGATGTGGGAGCTTTGCGGGCTGGGAGAGGGTATGGTCGCTCAGCAGACCTGGCCGGAATACGACGAGTCCAAGTGTGTGGATGAGACGGTGGAAATTGTGGTGCAGGTGTGCGGCAAGGTCCGCGCTCGGCTGAACGTCACCGCCGATATCTCGAAAGAGGACGCTTTGGCCGCCGCGAAGGCGGAGCCAAAAATCGCCGGAGAAATCCAGAACAAAACCCTGATAAAGGAGATTTTTGTCCCCGGTAAGCTGGTAAATCTGGTGGTAAAATAAGCCGCCAAAATAAGAAGACATATATTCTCCTCCGCGAATGGCAAGGTAAAATATAGCCAGTACCTTTTCGAAACGGACACTTTCAGGGGAAAATAGGAGTGGCGAGTTTTTTCACGGATTTTCTTGCTTTTTTCCTAAATTTTGTTTATAATTTATTATAATAATCAGGAAAATTGTTTTGGAGGTGCCGATTCGTGAAATGTCCATTTTGCGGCTACACGGAAAGCCGCGTGATCGATTCCCGCCCCACGGATGAAGGGGAGCGCATTCGCCGCCGCCGGGAATGTTTGAAATGTGCCAAGCGCTTTACCACTTATGAGGTCATTGAAAACGTACCCATTGTGGTGATCAAGAAAGATAAGTCCCGAGAAACCTTCGACCGCAGCAAGCTGTTAAACGGCCTTCTGCGGGCCTGTGCCAATCGGCCCGTTTCCATGGATACCCTGGAGCGTATAGTGGACGAGATCGAAACCCTGCTGCAAAATTCTCTGGATCGGGAGGTGTCCTCGCAGCGCATTGGCACTTATGCCATGGAAAAGCTGAAAAGCGTGGATGAGGTGGCCTATGTTCGGTTTGCCTCAGTGTACCGGCAGTTTAAGGATATCGACAGCTTTATGGAAGAGCTGTCAAAAATCATCAACAGCAAAAATGGTTAAGACACACAAGAATAGCCACAGATAACGTTAGAAAAGCGGGAAAGCCTTAAAAATGGCTTTTCCGCTTTTTTTGTGCAGTTAATCTGTGCGGTGCGTAACCGCAAAAGTCCGTCGGCTGGTAGCCTTTACCATCCGATTAAGGCCATCTGTGATTTCTTCTAAGGGCGTGTGATAGTCCCCCATGTGGCAAATATACGAGTCAACGAAATCTAACTCTCCAGATTTTTTCAGGTACCGGTTAATGCAGCGCTGGATATAGTCCTGACCGTTCACCCCGGTGCCAATTTCTTTTTGGGTGCGAAGGTAAAACTATGTGGTGATCGCCTATATCGCAAAAATTGATACCGCTTTCCGGCCCGTGGCAGATAATTTTCCCTATCAATTACTTAAATTGCCCTATGTTCTTTCCATTTCCCGCTTTTAAAGCGCAGGAGAAAGAAAACGGAACGGCACAGCCAGTCGGTGCCCATAGCGATCCACACACCGATGATCCCCATTTGCAGTGCGATGCCGAACATCCACGCTGAACCCAATCGAAACACCAGCATGGAGCCAATGCCCACATACATAGTGTATTTGGCGTCTCCCGCCGCCCGAAGCCCGTTTGCCAACACAAAGGATGTGGGATGCAACGCAAACGCCAGCAAGTTGTGCATCAGAACTAAGATTAGGCTAAAACGTCTCGCTTCCTCTGACAGGGAATAGAGATTTAAGAGAAAGGGCAAAACGGCGGCTACAGCAACATTCAAAACACCGGTGGCAAGATAGGAGATTTTCATCAGCTTTTTGGTGTAGAAACTTGCCTGGTCATAATCGTTTGCCCCCACACACTGACCCACCACTGTGACAATAGCTAAATTGATGGCGTTCACGACCACAATGGCGATCATGTCGATGGAATTTGCCACACCGTTGGCGGCAATCTGCGCCGTGCCAAACTGCGCCACAATACTGGTCACCAGCACCTTTCCCAAGGCGAATAGGCCGTTTTCCAGGCTGTTGGGCACGGCGATTCTCAAAATCCGTTTGATCATACCGCTGTCCCAAGCAAATATCTGCCGTTTTTCAATCCACACTGTGTTGGTACGATTGCGGGAAATCCACAGCATGATGATAGCGGCAACAGCGCGGGAAATGAGGGTTGGCACGGCTACTCCGGCTACTCCTGCCCGGAACACAAAAATTCCGATCGCGTTCCCCGCCACGTTGATGACATTCATCAGCAGGGACACATACATGGTAATCTTCGTCTTTTCCATAGAACGGAACAGTGCCGCGGCGGAATTATATAACCCTAAAAAAGGAAAAGACAGAGCGGAGATCCAGAAATATGTCACAGCGGCATCCATGACAAGCGGTTCCACTGAGCCAAACAGCAGCCCCAGCAGAGGCCGGCAGAAAATGAGGCACAGGGCCATCAGCCCGGTAGAAAACAGGGCCGACACCATGGTGACCTGGCCAGCCGCCTGGTTGGCTTTTTGCCTGTCCTTATTCCCCAGGTATTGGGCCACGATCACAGCGCCGCCGGTAGCCAAAGCAGACAGCAGGGTGATCACCAAATAATTCACCATGTCTACCAGGGCCACGCCGGAAACAGCGGCTTCTCCCGCCTGGGAGATCATCATGGTGTCGGCCATGCCAACGGTCATGGCAAGAATCTGCTCCACGATCAGGGGCAGAATCAGTTTTTTTAGCTGCTTATTGGAAAACATCCGCTAAACCTCCTGTGATTTCTTTTGTGACTCCATCATATCACCGCCCCTTGCCAATGTCCAATACTTAGTTTTAATGATTTCTCATGCTCTTTAGGTATGGGTAGAAAGCTTGATTGTATTACAACCTGCGAATTTTTCGCTTTCATTCTTGCTTTCAGGGCATGAATCTGCTATGCTGTTACCAGCGTTTCAAAGGAGATGATTTCTTGGAAATTCGGGTATTGCGGTACTTTCTGGCGGTTGTGCGGGAGGAGAGTATCACAAAGGCTGCGGAGGTTTTACATATCACCCAGCCAACGCTTTCCCGACAACTTGCCCAACTGGAGGAGGAAATGGGAGTAACTCTATTTGAGCGGGGTTCTCGTAAAATTGCCCTGACCGGCGAGGGAATGCTGCTGCGCAGGCGGGCAGAAGAAATCGTGGAATTGGCGGACAAGACTGCACAGGAGCTGGCAAAGGAGGAAACAGAGCTTTCGGGAAATATAAGCATTGGCTGCGGAGAATTGGGGTCTATGGAAATCGTGGCGGAAGCCTGCTGCTCTTTTCAGAAGAAATATCCCCGCGTTACTTTTGATTTATACACTGCTTCCGCAGACGGGGTGAAGGAGCGGATGGACAGGGGCCTGATCGACATTGGCTTGTTGCTGGAGCCTGTCAACACTGAGAAATACGACTACATTCGATTATACACCTTAGAGGAGTGGTGCGTTTTGATGCGCCCGGACGATCCTCTGGCCGAAAAGCAGGCTGTTTTGCCGAAGGATTTGAAAGGCTTGCCAGTGCTTCTCCCCAGGCGCATGAACGTGCGCGATGAGCTTGCCAATTGGTTTGGGCGGGGATTTGGTAAGCTGCGTGTCGTTTGTACCGGGAATCTCACCACCAACAGCGCCATCATGGTGGCAAAGGGCCTGGGCTATGCTCTGGTGATAAAGGGCTCTGCCAACCTTTTGGATCAGAGTCAGATCGTATCCCGCCCGCTGGAACCGCCCCTTGTCTCAGCAACCGTTTTAGCGTGGAAGCGAAACCAGCCCTTCAGTCAGGCGGCGGAAAAATTTATCTCCCACTTGAAGAATTCGCTTACCCATGCCTAAACCGTATGGAAATTCCATACGAATTAAGTATTAGACATATTGAAAACTATTGCTTACAATAAACAGCGCAGGGAAAAATTCCGGCGCTGTTACTTGTTTTGGGAGGCATTACTATGAAAAAACTTACCGCGTGGTTTGCTGATTTATCGAAAGTTACCGATATGACCACGGGAAACGTACTGCGAGCGATCATTTCCTTCGCGGTCCCTGTAATGATTGGCAACCTATTTCAACAGCTTTACAACATGGTGGATACCGCCGTGGTGGGACGGGGCGTGGGGGCTTCTGCCCTGGCAGCCGTTGGGACGACCTCCCCCGTTACGCAGCTGGTTTTGGGTTTAATGATCGGCATGACGAGCGGCATGTCCGTTGTGATTGCCCAGCATTTCGGCTCCGGCAGCGAAGCGACAACCAGGAACGCCATTACAAATGGTATTTATCTCATCACCCTCATTACGGTGTTCGTCACGGTGGTGGGGATTTTATGTTGCCGGGCCATGTTTCGTCTCATCAATACCCCGGAGGATGTCATGGACGGGGCCGTGCTCTATTCCGTCATCATTTTTGCCGGAACTGCGGCCCAAGCCACCTACAATTATGAAGCGGGCGTTCTCCGGGCCTTTGGCAACAGCGTAACACCCCTGATTTTTCTGATTCTCACTTCCCTTTTGAACGTAGGAATGGATCTGCTCTTTGTCCTCTGTTTCCATTGGGGTATCTTCGGTGTAGGCATTGCCACTGTGCTCTCCCAGTTAATTTCCGCGATCCTGTGTTTTGTCTACATGAAAAAGAATGTGCCGGAGGTCCGCTTTGAAAAGAGCGATTGGAAATGGAATAACGGTATGATGGGACAGCACCTGCGCACGGGGATTCCCATGGCTTTTTTCTCCTCCCTGCTTGCCGTGAGTTTCCTTGTTTTGCAGTCGGCCCTAAACTCCCTGGGGAGCGCGGATGTAGCAGCTTACACAGCGGGAAGTAAAATGGATACGCTGGTGTATCAAGTTCTTGGCGCGTTTGGCACGGCCGTCTCCACCTTTGCGGCGCAGAATTATGGCAAAGGCGCCATTGGTCGCGTACGAGAAGGCGTAAAGAAATGTATGCTGATTACTGTCCTCATCAGTCTGGGGCTGACCGGCTTTGTGTTCCTGTTCGGGAGATACTTCATGCTTCTCTTTGTGGGCGCGGAAGAAACCGGAATTTTGGAATCCGGCCTGCTGTACATGCGAATGACGTCAATTTTTTACGTCATTCTCGGCGTCAATTACATCGTGCGCTTTGCCTTAACAGGTGTGGGGAAAACTATTATCCCCATTCTGGTGGGCGTAACGGAAATTTTAACCCGGGCGGCGGTCACTTATCTGCTGGTCTACAGGATTGGGTTCCTGGGCATGATCTTCGCAAGCCCTGCCTGTTGGCTTACTTCTACTCTGCTCTGTGTCCTCTGTTACGCCCCCATGATGAAAAGTGCGGCGAAAGCGAAACCCTTCCCAATACAACTCTTGTAGATTGGCAGTTTTATGGATTAACAGGTACGTTCCTAGCAATGTATAAGTTGAGCCGCTGCCAGCGAAGTGCAAGAGTTTCACATCGTGAAACTCAAAAGGATCTCGTGTCGATTCAATCTCACTTGCCGGCTTAGTTGGCGCTATAGCGGCCGTATTGTTTTTGGATATATCCTGCGCATTTTTCTTTCACCCTCGTGTCAGCAAATTGTGTACTGGCCTGTTTCCTGTTAAGCCATGGCGGTTTCTATCTGCTTTTGTATCATCACCTGTGCCGGCATCTTCTCGATCTGCTGCAGAGTTGATATTTCCCAGCCATATAAAGAAGCTCCCTGATGTAGTTATTACCCTACATCAGGGAGCTTTATCATTTATCCGTTTTTACTGATTCGGTCCAAAATCTGCTCGGCCCATCCAAATATGTTTATGTTGTTAAAGGCCTTAGGCGACCAGGAAGAATTTGACCAGGAAAAGCGCGGAAATGATGTAAGTCAAGACAGAGACTTCCTTTGCCTTGCCGGTGAATACCTTGATAACAGTGTAAGAAATCAGGCCAAGACCAATGCCGTGTCCGATGGAACCGGAGATAGGCATTGCAATCAACATCAGCGCTACGGGGAGGATCTGGCTCATATCGCTGAAATCGATTTTCTTCAAGCCGCTCAGCATGAGGACTCCCACGTAGATCAAAGCTGCGGAAGTGGCAGCGGCGGGGATAATGGCCGCAACAGGGGCGATAAACATGCAGGCCAGGAACAAAACGCCGGTTGTCAAAGCGGTTAAACCAGTGCGCCCGCCGGCTTCAACACCAGAAGCGGATTCCACGAAGGTAGTGACAGTAGATGTGCCGGTAACAGCGCCAGCCACGGTGCCTATAGCGTCGGCCAGCAGCGCCTGCTTCATTTGGGGCATATTTCCATCCTTGTCGACCATGCCGGCGCGGGAAGCGGTGCCAACCAAAGTGCCGATCGTATCAAACATATCGATCATACAGAAGGTGATAATCAGCGTAATGGAAGTGAACCAGCCAATTTGGAGAAAGCCTTCAAAGTTCAGCTTGAACAGGGTGGTTTCCGCCATATCCGCAAAGGGAGGAATGAAGGAAGCTGTGGCCAGAGAAGCAAAGGGGTTTGTGTGCAGGAAAATGGCCTGCCCCGCCCAATGAATGATGGAGGCCACCAGCATGCCAATCAACACAGCGCCCTTGACTTTCTTGTGGGCCAGTATCACAATCACAAACAAGCCGATGAACATGGTCGCGACAGCAAGTACCATAGCGGGATAACCCGTGCCCATATTGGTGCTGGCCACGCCGGCGGTGAGCGCGCCGAAGAAATCACGCATTGCGTAGAAAGGTCCGCCGGTTTCAGAATAGATACCGGCGTTGGAGCCAAGGCCGATATTCATCAGCATTAGACCGATGGCGGGGGCAATGCCCAGCCGCACGCCAAGCGGGATAGCTTCTACAATTTTTTGGCGGATATTCAGCAAGGAAAGCACCAGGAAAACAATGCCCTCTACCAAAATAATGACCAACGCGGCTTGGAAGGACGCCAAATAGGTAAGGCCGGTCAGACTTGCGATGTTGCCTACCACCACGGCAAAAAAGCTGTTCAGCCCCATGCCGGGCGCCATGGCGAAAGGCTTGTTGGCCGCAAAAGCCATGACGAACATGCCGATGGCAGACGCAAGGCAAGTGGCCATGAACACACCGTTCCACAAGGGGCTTCCAGAATCAAAGTTCGTCAGCAGGTTCGGGTTTAAGGCGATGATATAAGCCATCGTCATAAACGTGGTGAGACCAGCGACAATTTCCGTCCGGACTGTGGTGCCGTTTTCCTTGAGCTTAAATAACTTTTCCAAGACATTCACACTCCTATAAATAAATAGTCCCCCGCATTTTGTTTTGTCACTTCCCTGTAAAACAACTGTAAAACAAAGTCTGGGGTACCATAACAGTATATCTGTTTCATCAAGGAAAATCAATAGATTTGTTACAGTTTGGACACATTTTTTCAAATTTTTCCCTGGAGAACCATTGAATGGATGCGCCATCAGCGCTTTGCAGGCCGTCATTATCCGGCCTGATTATGCCGCTTTTCCTCTAAAAAGCTTTCATACCACTGGATTTTGCGCTCAATTCTGCACAAATGGCGCTGCAGCACGGCGATTTCCTCCAGCACGTGGTCACGGTGGCTGATGAAAATGTCCAAGCGCTGATCCAGGGTGTCGTCCCCGGCATCCACCAAGTCAAAATACCGCTTGATTTCCTTTAGCGGCATGCCGGTGCTTTTTAGGCACATGGCCATTTCCATTCGGGATACGTCCTCTTCGGTATACCGCCGAACCCCGCTGGATGTCCGCTCCGATGTGACAATGCCCTCCTTTTCATAAAACCGCAGGGTGTGCGGCTCCACGCCGAACCGCTCAGCCATTTGCGAAATACTGTAACCTTCCATATGCTGTCTGCTCCTTTTCTTTGAGTTTAAAACCAAAGGCAGCCCCATGAACCGGCGGGAAGAAGATGTTCAAAACCGCCGGAGTCGATGCTGTAGGGCCCTGCCTTAAAGTTAAGCTTACCTTGAAGATTATATTTTGTCAATCCGTATTTCATTTTTCTAATGCAATTTCTTCCGGGACGCGTTATAATCTTTAGTAGAGATAGATTTACAAAGTTTTGTGGGAGGAAACAGCATGCTGAAAAGTCAGGAAACACGAAAGCTGGCTCCGGAGATGGATCCCCTGCGGATGGGGATGGGTTGGACACCGGAGGACCTTGATAAGCCCCAAATCCTTATTGAAAGCACTTACGGGCAGAGCCATCCCGGCAGCGCCCATCTGCTGGAGCTGGCCCGGACTGCGGCGGAAGGGGCGGACAGCCACGGGGCAAAAGCCGCTTTGTATTTTGCAACCGATATCTGCGACGGCATGTCTCAGGGCCACGACGGGATCAATTATTCCCTGGTTTCCCGGGATACCATTGCCAATTTGATTGAGATACACGCCAATGCTACCACCTTTGACGCAGGGGTGTTTCTCAGCAGCTGCGATAAGTCCGTCCCCGCCCAGCTGATGGCCATTGGGCGCATCAATATCCCCGCCGTGGTGGTGACCGGCGGTGTGATGGAAGCCGGCCCGGACCTGCTAACCCTGGAACAGATCGGCAAATACAGTGCCATGTTCCAGCGGGGGGAGATCACCGAAGAGCAGTTCACCTATTACAAGCACAACGCCTGTCCTTCTTGTGGTGCCTGCTCCTTCATGGGGACGGCCTCCACCATGCAGATCATGGCGGAAGCCCTGGGTTTGATGCTCCCGGGCACCGCCCTGATGCCGGCCACCTGCCCGGAGTTGAGGGAAGCCGCCCGACAGGCGGGACAGCGGGCGGCGGCGCTGGCCGTGAACGGCCCGACCGCCCGGCAGATGGTGACCCGTGACAGCTTTGAAAACGCAGTGATGGTTCACGCCGCCATTTCCGGATCCACCAACACCCTTCTTCACCTGCCGGCGATTGCACGGGAATTTGGGGTAGAGCTGACCGCCGACGATTTTGACCGGATGCACCGAAACGCCCACTATTTGCTGGATATCCGGCCTGCGGGGCGCTGGCCGGCCCAGTATTTCTACTATGCGGGCGGCGTACCCCGGATCATGGAGGAGATCCGTTCCATGCTTCACCTGGACGCAATGACCATAACAGGGAAATGCCTGGGGGACAACCTAGACGAGCTGAACAGGAACGGTTACTATGAGCATTGCGACAGCTATCTAAAGCAAACGGGGTTGAAGCGGACAGATGTGATACGGCCTTTTGACAACCCCATTGGCAGGGATGGCGCTGTGGCGGTTTTAAAGGGGAATCTGGCGCCTCAGGGCGGTGTGGTCAAGCACACCGCCGTGCCAAAAGAAATGCATAAGGCCATTCTGCGCGCCCGGCCCTTCGACTGCGAAGAGGACGCCATCGCAGCAATTTTGAACCACCAGATCCAACCTGGAGATGGGGTAATCATCCGCTATGAAGGCCCCAAAGGCAGCGGTATGCCGGAAATGTTTTACACCACGGAAGCCATTTCCTCCGACCCGGAGCTGGCGGCGTCCATTGCCCTGATCACCGACGGGCGGTTCTCCGGCGCCAGCAAAGGGCCGGCCATCGGCCATGTTTCCCCCGAAGCTTCCTCGGGCGGGCCTATTGCCCTGGTAGAGGAGGGGGATCTGATCGAGATCAACATTCCTGCCCGGATCCTGCGGCTTTGCGGGATCCACGGCCAGCCGTGCACCGAAGAGGAGATTGCCGCCGTGCTGGCCCAGCGGAAAGCGGCTTGGAAGCCCCGAAAACCCCGGTACCGGACCGGAGCACTAGGCCTGTTTACCAAAACCGCCGCATCGCCCGCTTTGGGTGGCTACATGGACTGACGCTGGAAATTGCTGATATATTGAAGCGGGGTGAATCATTTTCGCCCCGCTTGCGTTTTTCTGTTCTATTATCTTAGTTTTTTACAAAGAATTGGTCGTACCAGATGATAAAGGTGTAGAAGGACCAAATTTTCTGCATGTTCAGCGCCTTGCCGGTTTTGTGGTCGTCTAAAAGCTTCATCAGCTCACCAGTAACAAAGAAACGCTCGGCGATATCGCTTTGAAAAGCGGTTTTGACCTTTTCATAATATTTTTCCTCCCGCAGCCAATCGGACAGGGGCACGGGGAAGCCGAGTTTTTTCTTGTTGGCGGTGCGTTCGGGCAGTTGCTTGATCGCGGCGCCACGCAGGGCCTTCTTCGTGGTTTCTGTAGTGCAGTCCGCTCGAAAGCGGGTAGGGATGCGGGTGGAAAGCTCCAGCATCTTCCGATCCAGAAAGGGGACCCGAAGCTCCAGAGAATTGGCCATGCTCATGCGGTCTGCCTTTAACAGGATGTCGTAGATCATCCAGGTGTGCATATCTACGTACTGCAGTTGAGTGGGTTCATCCAGCTCAGGAACTTCTTCAAAGTACCGCTTGCTGTATTCCTCCGGCAGACTGGACGTGATGGGCCGTTTTAGAAACTTTTGGCGCTCCTTGCTTTGGAACACGTAATTGGCCCGCATAAACCGCTGCCAGGGTTCCATGCCGCCCCGCACTAGGAAATGCTTGCCCTTGAATTCAGGAAGTTTTCCCGCCACGGCTCCCGCCAGTCTGCGAACAGGCCGGGGCACCTTTTTGGTATACCGAGCAAAATGGCCTCCCTGCAAATACATGGGGTAGCCGCCGAACAGCTCGTCCGCCCCTTCTCCGGAAAGCACCACCTTCACGTATTTCCGGGCGTTTTTCGCCAGAAAATATAGGGGGATCTCCGATGGGTTCGGCAATGGCTCGTCCATAAAATACTGGATTTCTGGCATGGCGTCGAAAAATTCATCGGCGGACACCTTGTTGGAAATGTTGGGTACACCGATCACGCTGGAAAAATCCTGGGCATAGGACAGCTCACTGTATTTTTCCTCTTCGTAGCCCACCGAAAAGGTTTTCACCTTCTTGGTGCCTTTGGAAATCTCCTTTACCACATAGCTGGAATCCACGCCGGAGGAAAGGAAGCACCCTACCTCCACATCGCTGATCTGGTGCATGGCGACAGACTCGGAAAACTCCTTTGTGATCTGCTCTTCCCAATACTCCAGGGGTTTATCTTCCTCAACCCGGTACTGAATGCGGTAATACCGCTCTATTTGCAGCTCACCGTTCCGGAAGGTGAAGCAGTGAGCACCGGGGAGCTTGTACACGTTTTTGAACAGGGTGTTTTCATAAGGGATATACTCGTAGGAAAGGTACTCGGGAATTTTTTCCTCGTCCAGCTCCTTTTCAAAGCCAGGGTGGGAAAGAAAGCTTTTAATTTCCGAGCCGAACAGAAATTCCTTCCCCTTTTTGTAATAGTAAAAGGGCTTAATGCCAAAGATATCCCGGGCGCCAAACAACTCTTTCTTGTTTTTGTCCCAAATGACAAAGGCGAACATCCCCCGAAGCTTTTGCAGAATCTCTTTTCCATATTCCTCGTAGCCGTGGAGAATGGTTTCGCTGTCAGATTTTGTGGTGAAGACGTGTCCCTTTTCCAGCAGATCCTCCCGCAGGCTTTGGTAGTTGTAAATCTCCCCGTTAAACAGCAGGGCCAGACTTTTGTCCTCATTTAAAATGGGCTGCCTGCCGCCGTCCAGATCAATGATGGACAGCCGCCGGAATCCCAGCGAAATGTCGTCGTCCACATAATAGTGGGCGTCGTCCGGGCCGCGATGGGCGATCCGGTCCGCCATCGCGTGGATCACCGCTTCCCGGTCGGTAACGGCGGATGTATTGAAAAAGCCTACAAAACCACACATAGTTTTATCCTTTCAGTCATTTGTTTTTTCCCGGCGCTTTTCCCGATAGTAAAGCCAGCCGAACAGCGCGGCCAGCAGAAGAGGAAAGAAAAACGCGCCAAAGTTGGTTTCCCGCATGCCGCTCAGAAAAGAAATCAGTCCACAGACAGCCGCAAACGCTGCGAAAACACCCAGATAAAGGTAAATCCTTTTTATCATACGGATCTGCATCCCCTTTCGCTATTCAGCTAAAAGATCGGTTCAGTTTTCCTCTGGCGTGAGCAGGCTGTTATATTTTCTTTTTAAAGGCCCGCCGCAGGCTTGTACTGCCCGCTTTGCCAAAACCTCCAGGGCGTCAAGATACCCGCGGCCCAGCCCGGCGCTTTCCTTGATTAGGGAAAGCTCGGTGCACCCCAGCACGATACAGTCACAACCAGAGCCGTACAACTCTTCTGACACCTTCTGGAACTTTTCAGGATCCGCAGGCTTTCCTGCCTTGATGTCGTCATAGATCAGGCTCATGACCCGTTCCTGCCCCTCCCGCGAGGGAAGCACGGCCGTAAGCCCCTGCTCCGAGAAGGCGGATTGGAACAGGCCGGTAGTGACAGTGCCGGTGGTGGCCATAATCCCGGGACGTTTTTTCCCGGCCGCCTTTAATTCTCCGGCGGTTTCCACCACCATGTTCAGGAAGGGAATCCCCACGCTGCCCGCCAGCTCCTGATAGAAGTAATGGGAGGTGACGCAGGGTGCGCAGAGCACCCCGGCCCCCAGGCGTTCCAATGTTTTTGCGGTTTCCCGCATAGGGGGCAGGGGGGAGGGTTTTTGTGGGTCCAGAATATGGGCGGTACGGTCCGGCACGTTTGGTCGGTCAAACACGATCACATCTAGGTGTTCCTGATCTGTTTTGGCGTCCGTCATTTCGATGATCAGCCTCAGAAGGCAGGCGGTAGCCATTGGGCCAAGCCCACCGATAATGCCAAGGGTTTTCATTTTCTCGCCTCCCTTTGCAGCCGCAGCTCCTACATTTGCTTTCAATAATCGTAAGTTTTTCACCCGGCATGGTCAGTCCCTCAGGGCCTTGTTGCCAAAGTACCGTTTATACTTTTCAAAGTAGTGGTATTGGTTTTTTAAATAGTGGATCCAGCGCTTTAAGGAGCGGTCCCCCTTGTAGTAGTAGGAATGGCAGACCTTTCCCTCTTTCAGCAGCTGATGCGCTGCCTGTTTGGCTTCCTCGTTTTTCACGTACTGAAAAATGATCCTGGTGGGGATGATCGTCCACAGCACCTTGTTTGTGGCAACGGTGCAGTCCATTTCCTTGTGGTAGATTACATCGTCCACCAGCCATTTGGCCAGGTTGTATCCAGAAGCGGTGACAAAGAAGCTGGAACGTCCCTGGCGCAGGTTCATTTCAAACAGCTTGTAGGAACCGTCCCGTGAGTCGTATTTCATGTCAAAATTTGCAAAGCCCACATAGCCGATGCCTTCCAGAAATTCCTTCATTCGCTGGGCCAGTGCTTCGTCGCAGCCGTTGATAATAGCCGCGTAGCTGCCGATGCCCTCGGGGGAATGCTCCTCTAACAAGGCGTTTCCAAGGGCGATGAGCTTGACCTTTTTGTCCCTGCCGCAGTAGCAGTTCATCACCCGCATGTTGCTGTCATCCCCGGGAATATATTCTTGTAAAATTAAGTGATCCTTATAGGAAGAACCGTAGATGGCGTCCAGAATCTTTTCAAATTCCTCCCGGTTTTCCGCTACAAACACCTTTTTCTTGTGAGGAAACTTACAATTCCAATACGCCACGGAATTGGAAGGCTTAATGATGACGGGAAAATCAAAGGGCAAGGACAGATCCTTGTGGTTTTCGTAGGAACAGGTGGTGGTTTTTGGGAAGGAGAAGCCATGCTCCGTGCATACCTGGTAAAAACTTTCTTTAATGGAAAGGCGCATGAGAAGCTCTTCGCTGATACATTCGAATTCATACGCGTCCCGGAGCTTATCCTGGTTCCGCACCAGCAGCTTAATGTAGTTGTCCCCGCAGGGGACAAGCAGCTTCTTTCTGCCATCATTATGGGCCTTTGCAAAGTCCAGCAGGGTGCGGACAAACACCTGGTCGTCCTCCAGGTTTGGCTCAACTACTTCCACCTTTACAATCTTACTGGCGGTACAGGGGCCTAAAACCCCCTTGCCGATTGCTACAGAAGCGATCCCATATTCCTCATGGAAAGAACGGGCCATGCCGTAAACGTTGATATCGCTTCCAAGCAGGACAGGGAGAAATTCAATCTTTTCGGGCATGTTCGTTTGCCTCCTCGCCGAAGAACTGTCGGTACCAGATCAGGAACGTGTACACGGTCCAGACCCGCCGGGAATTGTCGGCCTTGCCGACCTTGTGATCGTCCAGCAGCTTCAAAAGCTTCTCCGTGTGGAAAAATTTTTCCGCGGCACCGCTTTGAAACTCCTTTTTAACGATCTGATAGTATTTGTCTTCTTTCAGCCATACCCGGGTGGGGACGGGAAAGCCCAGCTTTCGTTTTTCCGCCCATTTTTCCGGCATTCGGCGCAGGGCGGCTTTCCGCATGGCATACTTGGTGTTTTCGGAATTGACCCGGTATTTCATTGGGATGCGCCCGGCCAGGGCCATAATGTTCTTGTCCAGGAAAGGCACCCGAAGCTCCAGGGAATTGGCCATGCTCATTTTGTCGGCTTTCAAAAGAATGTCGCCCACCATCCACATATTCAGATCCACAAACTGCATCCGGGTCACCGGGTCCTTGTCCGCTGTCATGTCATACCAGGGCTTGACCAGCGCGGCGGGGGAGGGTGCGTCGGTGGGGTGCTTCAACAGGGCGCGGCGTTCCTTTTCCGTGAACATATAGGCGTTGCCAATAAAGCGGTCCTCCAGTTTTTTGCCCCGTCGGACCAAAAAGTTCAAACCCCGATGGGCGGGAAACAGGCCGGCGATGGCGCCAATACATTTGCGGATGGGAAAGGGAATCTTATCGTACCAGGCGCATTCCAGCGGCTCCTTGTAAATGTTGTAGCCACCGAAGATCTCATCGGCTCCCTCGCCGGACAGGACCACCTTTACATGCTTGGCGGCGGTATTGCACACGAAGTATAGGGCCACTGCAGAAGGATCCGCCAAAGGCTCGTCCATGTGGTATTGAATTTTCGGAAAGGTTCCCCAGAATTCCTCGGGGGTGATGACTTTGCTGATATTTTTTACCGGGATCTGTTGGGAAAGTTCCTCCGCATAGCTGATTTCGTTGTATTTTGTGCCATTGTCAAAGCCCACAGTAAAGGTTTTGTCCACATGGGCGGAACACGCCACATAGCTGGAATCCACCCCAGAGGAAAGGAAGGAGCCAACCTCCACATCACTGACCTTGTGGGCTTCCACGGAGTTGTCAAAGGCCTTTTCGATCTCGTCTACCCAATATTCCAGGGGCTTGTCCTCTTCGGCGTGAAATTCGGGGATCCAGTACCGAGTAAGCTCCAACTTCCCACCCTTGTAGCGGAAATAGTGGGCCGGAGGCATTTTGTACACATTTTTAAAGAAAGTTTCCGGGCCGGGGGAGTACTGGAAGGAAAGGTAGCTTTCCAGCGCTCGCTGGTTCAGCTCCTTTTTAAAGGCCGGGTGATGCAGAAAGCTTTTGATCTCCGAACCAAACAGGAATACTTCCCCCATTTGGGCGTAATATAGGGGCTTAATGCCGAAAAAGTCACGCGCACCAAACAGTTCTTTCCTGTCCTTGTCCCAGATCACGAAAGCAAACATCCCGCGAAGCTTTTGGAAAATCCCTTCGCCGTATTCCTCGTAGCCGTGCAGCACTGTTTCGCTGTCGGATTTGGTGGTGAAGGTGTGGCCCTTTTCCAGCAGGTCCTCCCGCAGGCTTTGGTAATTATAAATTTCCCCGTTAAAGAGCAGGGCTTTGCTGCCATCTTCGTTCAAAATGGGCTGCCTGCCGCCCTCAAGATCTATAATGGACAGCCGCCGGAAGCCCAGAGAAATGTCATCGTCCAGGTAGTAATCAGCATCGTCAGGCCCGCGGTGGCGTATGGCATCGGTCATGACACGAAGCACCGACTCATTTTGTTGTTCCCCGCCGGTAAAGCCTACAAATCCGCACATAGCGTTTTCTCCCTTCATAAAAAAGAAAATCCCACCGGAAACGGAGGAATTTTCCCTGTCTTTTCCGTGAACCGCCTGATGTCAAATAACCAACGTTTATTATAACACGAAAAGTCGGGAAAGACAATTGTTTTTCAATTTTTGTAAATCTCGTAAAACAACGTTTTTTACGGCCTCGCTTTGGCCTCCAGGTTTTTGATAAGGCCGAACAGGGAAGGGGCGGCCTGAGGGAAATCCCGCAGGAGAATTTCCTGCGTCAGGGTGGGCAGGGTGTCCTTCTCTACACCGGCCCGGCCGTCGATGCTTTCGCCGCTTAAAATATAGCGGCTTTTAGCTTCTGCCATCGCCATGCAGGATTCCATTCTGGCGCCGGACAGCCACGGGTTCAGGGCAAAAAAGGCCTGGGGATTTTTGGGGTTGGAGGAATATAGCACCCGGAACGCCTTGTAAATGGCGGCAGACAAATAAGTGGACATTTCCTCCGTCAGGCTTTCGCTATTGATTTTTTTCAGAAGACCGAATACAATATTGAGAGAATTGGAAAGGATACGCCGCTGGTATTCCGTTTTGGAAACGGCAGTCTGTTTAGACTTGGGCGTGTCCCCGGGCAGGTCCCGGATAGTGATGACGGAACCGTCCCGCTGGGAAGTGCGGCCCAGCAGGTAGTCGCAGGAGACGTGATAATAATCCGCAACCCTGACAACAAAGTCCAGCCCGCATTCCCGGATCCCCTTTTCATAATGGGAAAGCAAGGCCTGGGAGATGCCTAAATCTGCCGCTACTTTTTTCTGGCTGTAATTTCGTTCCTTGCGCAGCAGCGTCAGCAGACGGGGGAAATCACTGTTTAACCCAAACCCGCCGCGTCTTTTGCCAATATTCGTTTCTGACATGAGGAATCCTCTCTTTTCAGATGGTTTTTATTGTAAGCCGTTTATTTAGGATTACTTTGGTCTCTAGTGATTATACAATATGTAAAGTGGGTAGTAAAGGAGAAAATCTTACAAAAAGTGGGGGAGAGAAAATAGATTTTTTTGAGAATTATGTAAAAATTAGCAAAACCGGCGTGAAGCGGACAGATGATCCGAAAGAAGCGCCGAAAGGACAGTGATCAAGCCGTGAAATCTTATGTACTGCATGTAATCCGAAATATGCCTTGCGAAGGCAATCTGGAAGGCCGCTATATCGGCCGGACCGAGTCCCCCCTGGCGGAGCAGTCCATCGCAGACCTGCTCCAGCTGAAGCGTGAATACGACTACCCAAAAGCGGACGCGTTTTACGCCAGTCCGTCTACCCGATGCGTGGACACCCTGAGGCTGCTTTATCCCTGGGCGGATCCGGAGGTGGTGCTGGAGCTGGCGGAGTGCGATTTTGGCGACTGGGAAAACAAAACTGCCGGAGAACTGGAACAGGAGCCTGGTTTTTCCCAGTGGCTGGGAAACGGCGGGCAGACAGCCCCTCCCGGCGGGGAAAGTGGTCCGGTGTTTTTCCGGCGGGTGTGTGCCGGCTTTGAGATGCTTGTACAGAACATGGTAGCGCTGGGAAAAACCTCTGCTGTACTGGTGACCCACACCGGGGTGATGACCTCTTTGCTTGCTGCCTATGGCCTGCCAAAAGCGCAGCCGCTGGATTGGATGTGCCGGCCGGGGTGCGGGTATTCCCTGCGGATCACTCCATCACTGTGGATGCGTTCCCGGGTGCTGGAGGTGTTCGACATACTTCCCAAAAGTGAAGAGAAAGCACATCCGGACAATTAAGACAGCGGAAAATACTTTTGCCGTCAGCCCTTGACAAAACGAGGGTTTCATTTTATAATGCCTGTTAAGACACGGAAAGACTACGACGGGAAAAAGACGCGGCAGTCCCTTCTGCAGAGAGCCTGCGGAAATCTGGTGGAAGCAGGCGAAGGGTGTTGCGTGTATAGCTCATCCCTGAGTTTCCTCTCTGAAACAGAAATTGTCAGGAGAGGACGTGTGGCGGCGTTATCCGCCGGGGTCTTGCTGGAGATCCCGAGGGCGAGGGGAAACTTCCTCGCCAAAACCGGGTGGTACCGCGTGGAACAGCTTCCTCGCCCCGGATGCGGACGGCAGTCCGCATCCGGGGTTTTCGTTACCCCGCCACCCGGAAATCCATAAAGCGTTAACGATAGAGGAAATCATGAAAGGAAAGTGACCGTAAGTATGAATCAAGGATACCGTAAATACCGCCCGTTCGTCCCCATCAGCCTGCCGGATCGCACCTGGCCCGACAAGGTGCTCACCCAAGCGCCCGTCTGGTGCAGCGTGGATCTTCGGGACGGCAACCAGGCCCTTGTCAATCCCATGAACTTGGAGCAGAAGCTGGAATTTTTCCAAATGCTGTGCGACATCGGTTTTAAGGAGATCGAGGTTGGCTTTCCTTCGGCTTCGGAGACGGAATATGAGATTCTACGGACGCTGATTGATCAGAACCTGATCCCAGACGATGTCACCGTGCAGGTGCTGGTACAGGCCCGGGAACATCTGATCAAAAGAACCTTCGAGGCAATTGACGGAGCGAAAAATGTGATCGTTCATTTCTATAATTCCACATCTACCCTGCAGCGCAAGGTGGTGTTTAACACCGACATGCAGGGTGTGATTGACATTGCCGTGGAGGGCGCCCGGCTTATCAAGCGGCTTACAGACGAAATGACCGCCAAAAACGACATCCATATCCGTTACGAGTATTCTCCCGAAAGCTTTTCCGGCACGGAAATGGAAAATGCCGTGCTGATCTGTGATCGGGTGCTGGAAGAACTGGACGCCACGCCGGACAACCGGGTGGTTATCAACCTCCCCAACACGGTGGAGATGTCCACGCCCAACACCTATGCGGATCAGATTGAATATTGCTGCAGGAACATGAAGCATCGGGACTGCGCCATCATCAGCCTACACCCCCACAACGACCGCGGTACCGGCACCGCCGCCACCGAGTTGGGTATGATGGCGGGCGCTGAGCGGGTGGAAGGCACCCTGTTCGGCAACGGAGAACGCACCGGCAACGCGGATATCATGAACATCGCCATGAACCTGTATTCCCAGGGCGTGGATCCCAAGCTGGACTTTTCCCACATGAACCACATCCGGAAGGTGTACGAGGAATGTACCCAGATGAAGGTTCACCAGCGGCACCCCTACGCTGGGGAGCTGGTGTTTACCGCCTTTTCCGGTTCCCACCAGGATGCCATCAACAAGGGCGTCAACTATATGGCAAAGGAAAAATCCCCATATTGGGAGGTGCCTTACCTGCCCATTGACCCGGCGGACCTGGGCCGTCAGTATGAACCGATCGTCCGGATCAACAGCCAGTCCGGTAAGGGCGGTGCGGCCTTCGTAATGCAACAGAGCTTTGGGTATGTCCTGCCTAAAGCCATGCACCCCGAATTCGGCGCACTGGTGAAAAAGGCCTGCGACCAGTGTGGCAGGGAAATCAGTCCCGGCGAGGTGTTCGACATTTTCAAAAAGGAATATCTGGAAGTGACTGAACCGTATCACCTACTGACTTACAAGATTTTCGAGGAGGACGGCGGCAGCGGCGAAGTGCTGGTGGACTTTGAAGGCACCATCCGGTACGACCATAACACTTGGCCCATTTCAGGCAGGGGGAACGGTCCTATCGATGCCTTTTTCAACGCTCTGCGGGTCATTGGCCTGACCGCATATGAATTTGTTTCCTATAGCGAACATGCCGTAACTGGCGGCGCAGACTCCAAAGCTGTCTCTTATATCCAGCTCCGGCATAACGGGGAGATCGTTTTCGGTGTGGGGATGGATTCGAATATCAGCATTGCTTCCATTAAGGGGATTGTCTGTGCCATCAACCGGTGCGAACTGCGGGAAGGGAAAGAGCAGTAACAGATGTTCATTTCTGCTTTTGCGCGGGATGTAATCCCAAAACAACAAAAAGGGGGAACAAATTATGAAAACCTATCAAATCGCCGTTTTAGAGGGCGACTATATCGGCCCGGAGATTGTGGGGGAAGCCGTAAAGGTGCTTCAAAGGGCCGGAGAAAAGTTTGGGTTTGGTTTGAACCTGCAATACGCCCTGTTGGGCGGGGCAGCTATCGACGCGACAGGCGTGCCCCTGCCGGAGGAAACCGTGACAGTCTGCAAAGCGGCAGATTCCGTCCTGCTGGGAGCCGTGGGCGGTCCCAAATGGGATTTTCAGCCCGGCCCCAACCGGCCGGAAAAAGGGCTTTTGGGAGTCCGTAAAGCTCTTGGGCTTTACGCAAATCTCCGCCCTGCGGTGATCTTTCCGCCCCTGCGGGACGCTTCCCCCTTGAAACCGGAGATTATCGGTGATGGCCTGGACATCATGGTGGTACGGGAACTGACCGGCGGCATTTACTTTGGAGACCGGGGAACCACCGAGGAAAACGGCGTGAAATCAGCCTATGACACCGAACGGTATAGCCTGCCGGAAATTCAGCGCATTGTCCGGGTGGCTTTCGATATGGCCCAAAAGCGGAATAAAAAGCTCACCAGTGTGGATAAAGCCAATGTACTTGACACCTCCCGCCTTTGGCGGCAGGTGGTGGACGAAATGGCGAAGGAGTATCCCGAGGTTGAGGTCAGTCATATGTATGTGGACAATTGCGCCATGCAGCTGGTGCGGAATCCCGCCCAATTTGACGTGATTGTCACGTCGAATATGTTTGGCGATATTTTGTCGGACGAGGCTTCTATGATCAGTGGTTCTATCGGCATGCTGGCTTCCGCCAGTTTGGGGGACAGCGGTTTCGGCCTGTACGAGCCAATCCACGGCTCCGCTCCGGATATTGGGGGTCAGAATATCGCGAACCCCTTGGCAACGATTTTGTCTGCGGCCATGATGCTCCGGTATTCTCTGAACCAGCCGGAAGCGGCTCGGGCTATCGAGGGCGCGGTAGCGGAAGCTTTGAAAACTGTCCGTACCCCGGATATTTACACGCCGACCTGTGGGGCGAGGAAGGTTTCCTGCACGGAAATGGGAGACGTGGTAGCCAATCTTTTGTAAGCAAAAAGAAAGCTGTGAAGCTCGATCCGGATAGAGAACTAGACCGAAAACAACAGATTGCAGATACAATTGCCATGAAAGCGCATCACCTGACAGTATTAAACACAAAAGTAAAGCACGGCCTCCCAGTGATATGATACCTCTAAAGTAGATAAGGCAAATAACCAAAATCTACTTCGGAGGT
>CAYSQF010000001.1:20902-53686 GCA_964433105.1 uncultured Acutalibacter sp. | reverse complement strand
GCAGAAAAGTAATATAATCAAAGCATAAATCATTGACACAAGAAAAGGAGATTCTTATGCAGTTTGGAATGCCGACCCTAATTGAGAACAGGACGCTTGCGGAAAATATCCGTTTGTGCAGGAAGCTGCATCTGCAATTTATAGAACTCAATATGAATTTTCCGGAATACCAGATAGACAACCTGGAGCAGGGAGATTCCTTCTACCGGGCGGCGGCGGAAGCGGGGATCTACTACACCATCCATCTGGACGAAAATCTCAATATTGCGGATTTCAACCCGCTTGTTGCCGGCGCGTATCTGGAAACCGTGAGAAGGGCCGTGGAGGTGGCGAAGGGCTTACTCCCTCTGCGAGATCGTTTCGGGGAAAAAGATCAGCCTCTTGTTCTCAATATGCACATGCACCACGGCATCCAAATTACGCTTCCGGACAAAAAAGTGCAGATGTACGACAGGGATTTTAACACCTATCTGAATTCCTTTATCAAATTCCGAACGCTGTGCGAAAAGTGGATCGGCAATTGGGACATTGTGATTTCCATTGAAAATACGGATGGATTTCGCGGCTATGAGAAGAAAGCCATTGAGCATTTACTGGAAAGTCCGAAATTTGGATTGACATGGGACATAGGGCACTCTAAAGCAATGGGTGAAACAGACGTCCCGTTTATAATGGAGCATGCCGATCGGCTACGGCATTTCCATATTCACGACGGCATTGCCAAAAATGGTTTGCAGCCGGGACGCAACCATCTTGCCCTCGGCGAAGGAGAGATCGATCTTGCGGAAAGGCTTTCCGCGGCAAAAGCTCAAAACGCAAGGTGTGTGCTTGAAACAAAAACCATCGCTGCTTTGGAAAAATCCGTGGATTATTTAAGCGCGTCTAACTTGTTCGTTTGAAATGCCGCGCAGCCGTTGTTTATTTATCAAGGTTAGGGGACGGGATATGCCGGTAACCCTTTTCCATTCGTTTTGACCGCAGCGGTTTTCCTGCGGGTTCGCATTCTTTCTGCTGTTTGCAAGGCTGACGGAAAAGCTCTTCATCTGCGGGCCTGCCTTCTCGGCAGAGAAGCTGTTTTTTGGGAATCTTCCTGTTTGCTTACGTTTTCGGCGCGCAAGTCATGTAACACCGCGCCTTTTCCACCGTTCTTGACAAAGTTTCCACGTTTTGATAGAGTAGTCGTCAAGAAAGGGATGTTTGGTCCGTGAGGACACGATGCCCGCGCGATATAAAACAGAAGGAGATATTTAACGATGAATTGGAAGCAATTTGATGAGCTGACTCAGCTGCATGGCGTCAGCGGATACGAAAAACGGGTTTCCGCGTACATCGGCGAAAAGCTGGGATTCCTTGCCGACAAAATGTGGATCGATGCCAACGGGAATTTGATCATCTTTAAAAAGGGGACATCCCCCACGGCCAAAAAGCTGCTGTTTTGCGCCCACATGGACGAAATCGGCCTTCAGGTCACAAAGATCAACGAGGATGGCACATTGCTGGTAAAGGAGCTGGGCTTCTGGTTTATGTATACGGCGTACCAGTCCCGGGTGATCTTCCGGAACGGCACGGTAGGCGTCATGGCCTCCCGGGTGCCGCCGGAAAAGCTTACCAAGAGCCAATTCTATGTGGACATTGGCGTTTCCAAGAAGGAAGAGGCGGAAAAGCTGGTAGAAGTAGGGGACGTGGCCGCGTTTATGGGTTCTTACCAGGAGCTGCCGGGGGATTGTGTGATTGCAAAGGCAATTGACAACCGGGTTGGCTGTTTCATGCAGATGCAGGCCATACTGGAAAACCCAACGCCTGCCAACGATGTGTACATGGCCTTTACGGTACAGGAGGAAGTCGGCACCCGTGGGGGCTATGTGGTGGCTCATCAGGTCCGGCCCGACGTGGGGATCGCCGTCGACGTCACCCCCAGCCATGACCGCCCCGAGGGCATGGAAGGAAGCAATACCCTGGGAAAAGGGGTCGCGATCAAAATTTCCGACACCCATTCCATCAGCGACGAGGGCCTGGTGGATACCGCTGTAGCGTTGTGCCGGGAAAAGGAGATTCCTTACCAGAAAGACGTCATTTTCCAGGGAGGGACAGACGCGGGGGCTATCACCATTACCGGAGACGGCGTAAAAACGATCGGTTTTTCCGTTGCAACCCGGTATACCCACGGGCAGAATTGCATGGTCAATAAAAAGGATATTGAAGCCACCGTAGAGATGATTAAAGCCTATATGGACGCCGATTTCACGCTTTAATCGGCGGCTTTACACGCCAAAACATCCTCTCTGTCAAATAGCGAGGTCCCCATTCCCCTATTCCCGCACTTGACAAAGCTGTCGTATTTTGGTAAACTTTCCTCATTGAGGGAGTAGCAGGCACGGGCGCTGGGCGCTATCGCCGCAGGAATGCGGCGGGGAATAGTTCCAGGCGTTTTCCGTGCGGTAAGTCAACAACCCCGGCGGGATACCGTCTGGCTTGCCTGTGTTGCCGGAATTATTTCGGAGAGCAGATTGCGAGACTCGTGTATAACTGGAAAAGCTATACACGGAGTCTCTTTTTTTGACCCGTGTACGGCGAAGGAGGAAATTCAAATGGTCATTGCGGTTCTTTTGTTCATTGTGGGCTTGGTCCTGCTCATTAAAGGCGGCGACTGGTTTGTGGACGGCGCCACTGGCCTTGCCCACCGGTTTCACGTGCCGGAGCTTCTCATCGGTGCCACGGTGGTGTCGATTGGCACCACCCTGCCAGAGGTTATGGTTTCGGCTACCTCGGCTGTCAGCGGCCACGGCGAAATCGCCTATGGCAACGCCGTCGGTTCCATCATCTGCAATACGGCGCTGATCGCCGCCATTGTTATTGCGGTGCGCCCAGGCCCGGTGGACAAGCGAGCCCTGCGCACTCCGGTAGCCTTTTTCTTTGGGGCGGCGGCCCTGTATTTGATCGCGGCCTATGTGTTTGGCGGCTTCAGCAGGATCATGGGCTGCCTGCTGCTGGCTGTGTTCCTGTGCTATATGACGCTTACAGTGCGGCAGGCGGTAACTGGGCCGAAAACCGTTACCGTCACCACTGTTGGTGACACGGCCGGTTCGGAGGAAGTCTCGTCGGAGGATGCCTCTCCTCTGTGGAAGGACATCCTGTTTCTGGTTCTTGGCGCGGCGCTGATTGCCGTAGGAGCCAACCTGCTGGTGGAAAACGGCACAAAGATTGCCCAGTGGCTGGGTGTGCCAGAATCCGTTATCGCCCTGACTTTTGTGGCGCTGGGTACCTCCCTGCCGGAGCTGGTCACTGCAATCACCTCCTTGGTGAAGGGCCACAACGCGCTTTCCCTGGGAAATATTGTGGGGGCAAACCTGTTTAATCTGGTGCTGGTCAGCGGTGTTTCAACGGTGCTTTCCCCCTTTTCCCTGCCGGCCAGCAAGCTGATCGGCGGCATGAACGCTTCTTTGGTGGTGGATCTGCCGGTCATGCTGTTTGTCATGGGATTCCTAACAATCCCCGCTCTGGCACGGGGAAAGCTCAGCCGCGCCCAGGGTGTTCTCCTGTTGGCGGTCTACGCGGCGTTTTGCGGGTTTCAATTTTTCCTGTAAAATTGGGAAAAAGCGCTTGAAAATACAACGCAAAAGAATCCCTTCCGCCGATATGCTTCTTTGATGAAATTTTCAAAGGCGCTGCATCGTCAATTACAATGGTAAATTACTTCTTTCCCATGTGATTTTGCATAGCGGATTTCTTCCCGAACGGCTTCCCCGATATACCCATTTATGTTTACGACATAAATTCCATCGCTCAAATCAATTTTCCGATATTGGGATTTTGCAAGATTTTGCAGGTCGTCTTGGGAAACAATGTGTCCTTCCGGCGCGTAAACGCATTGCAAAACATTGCAGCCCCGCATCGTTTCCAATTCATACGCAATATTGCGCATTTCCTTTTCGAAACGCATGCTCCCACAGATCGTAAGCGTTTTCATGGCAATTCCCCCTGAAACTCGGTCCTTTTGGCATTGCTAATTATATGTCAATTCGATCGCGTTTGCAAGAAAAAAGCCAGTGACCCTTTCGGCCTACGGAAAGCCTGTTTTGTAAAGAAGCGGCCCGGTACTGGAAATGTACCGGGCCGCTTCCTTAGTTAAAGCTATATAACAGTGTAAATTCTTTCGTTTTCGTTTATCCCTGAATAATTTTAAAAATTGCAGCTCAGGGGCATTACCGCGCCGCCGATGGAGAAGTAAAAGACATTTCCTTCACGGGTATCCAAAACGGAGCGGGGGAATTTGCGCATTTCGCGACGGTCAGCGGAATTGAGTTTCCACTCCTCACGAATGACACTGTTCAGCTTTCTCGGACTTTTCTTCATGCTCTTTTTCATGGAAACTACCTCTTTTCTTGGGCGCTTTGTAATTTTGGCGCCTGTTTTTTGATTGCGAGGTCATTATAGTGCCGCTTCGCTCCAGTGTCAACAAAAATTATAAAATTTTTATAACATTTTATAAATCTTACAAAAGTACTGCTCCAAAAGAAAATTTTTTAGCAATATGCTGAATTTCAACAGCCAAAATTCTACTAACACGACAAAAAATTTTTGTTATTTTAAAATCTGCGCGCCTTGTTCTTATATGACAAAGCCGCCGTTGACCCCCAGCACCTGTCCGGTAATAAAGGGGTGCTCCGTCAGGAAAAGTACCGCGCGGGCTACCTCCTCCGGGGAGCCGGTACGCATTAAGGGCGTTTCCTCCCGCAGGGATGCAAGGTCCTCCTCGCTCAGATCCCTGTTCATCGGGGTATCGATCACGCCTGGAGACACGCAGTTTACCCGGATTCCCGAGGGGCCTTCCTCTTTCGCCAGGGCTCTGGTCAGGCCGATTACCGCCGCTTTTGCAGCGGAGTACGCCGCTTCGCAGGAAGCGCCCACCTCCCCCCACATGGAGGAAACGTTCACAATGCTCCCCGTGTGCCGGCGAATCATCGGAGGCAGGGCACGCCGGCAGCACAAAAACGTGCCGGTGGCGTTTACGTCTAACACCCGCCGCCAGTCCTCCAGGGCCATATCTGTCAGCAGACCCTTCCAGTCCACGCCGGCGTTGTTGACCAAGGCTTCCAAAAAGCCGAACCGCTGCTCCGCCGCGTCAAACATAGCTTCTACGTCCCGTTCTTCTCGCAGGTCCGCCTGAAATACCTCCGCGCTTCCACCCTGGAACTGGATTTCCTCCGCCGTTTCCCGCGCTGACTGTATCCCGTTGTAGCAGTGAAGCGCCACGCCCCAGCCCTGTTCCGCAAAGACCAGGGCCGCCGCCCTGCCAATACCGCCGGAAGCGCCGGTGATCAATACGTTTTTCATCGTTCAAATTCCCCCTTCTCGTAAAGGATGGCGGAAAGCGCCGCCAGCGGGGCGGTTTCCGTTCGCAAGATTCTGGGTCCCAGGGTTAAAAGCTTTGCTCCCAGGCTTTCTGCCAGGGCCGCTTCCTCCGTGGCAAAGCCGCCCTCCGGACCCACAAACAAAAATAGATGGTCCCCTGCGTCCCGCACCGCCTTCCGAAAGCCTGCCGCCCCCTTTTCATAGCAAAACAAAATTTTCCCCGACTCTGCCGCCGTTTCCAGCGCCTGCTTCAGCGGAGCTACCGGGAGCACCTGGGGCACCGCTCCTCTGCCGCTCTGCTGTGCGGCTTCCAGGGCGATTTTCTGCAGCCGGGCCAGCTTGCGCTCAAGGGACTTGACATCCGGCCGGGCCACGCACCTGGCGCTTTCCAGGGGCCAGATCGCCTTTGCGCCCAGTTCCACGGATTTCTGCACCACAGTCTCCAGCTTATCCCCCTTTGGCCAGCATTGGCACACCGTGACGGAAACAGCTGGTTCTCCCAGGCTTTTCCGGATCTCTTCCACCCGGATCAGCGCGCCGCCGCTTTCGCATTCCAAAATGGTACAGAGAAAATCCTTACCTGTCCCCGCACACAGCGTGAGCCGCTCTCCCGGGCGCATCCGCAGGGATCGGGTGATATGCGCGCCGTTTTCCCCTCCTACAAAGTATTCGCCGGAAGGCTCTTCCGCTATAAAAAATCTAGGCATAGGCCGCTCCTTTTCTCAATTCGCTTTGCGGTAATTTTACCCTGCCGGCGCGGGGTTTGTCAACATACCTAATTTGTTCATGACTTTTCCTGCAAGATATGATATACTAGTGATTAGATTTCGATTTTTAGATACCATAAGCCGCGAAAGGGGGCGGAACTGTGAAAAAAAAGATCCTTCCCACAGTGCTGGCGGCATGGCTCTGCCTGTTTCTAGGGGGCTGTTCTCCCTTTGCGGTATTCGATTCCAAAACCTTAATGGCCCCGCCCAAAACCAATGAGGACCAGCAGGCCATCCAAAATATCCTGCAAGGCACTTCGGCGGACATCACTTTTGTCTATCCCAAAAACGGGGATTACCGCTCCGCTATTTTAATGAAGGATTTTACCGGCGACGGGCAAGAGGACGCCATCGGCTTTACTTCTCTAGAGGACGCTTCCAGCGGCGTGGAGGTCCAGTTTCTGGAAAAATCCGAGGGAGAATGGCAGACCATTGCCTCTTTCCGCAACACAGCCATCCAGGTGGACCGGGTCTGCTTTGGCGACTTGACCGGCAGCGGAAACGACAGCGTGCTTATCGGCTGGGGGAATTCCGCCGGGACCTCGGGCCGTACAGCCGCGGTAAATGCCTATATTTACAGCGATGGTAAAGTGACGGAACACGCGCTGGGGGTTTATGGGGAAATGGTCCTTGCCGATTTCGATCAGGATGGCGTGGACGAGGTGTTTACCGTAGACAAATTTCTGCCCGCCGAAACCGAGCAGGACGAGCCTTCCCCCGCGAAAGCGCGGGTCTATGCCTGGCGGGGCGGCGCGATGGCCCAGATCGCGGAAACTGACGCAGACAATTCCATCGCCAGCTATTCCGCCGCTGTTTTTGGCAGGTTGTACCGGGATCTTTTCGGTGTGGCTCTGGACGGCGCGAAAGCCGACGGCAGCCTGACCACCCAGGTGTTCTGTCTGGAGGACGATATGCTGATCAATTATCCTTCCGGAGTGAATACCGAAGAATATCTAAACGAATTTTCCCGCCCTTCCACTGCTCCCTTCCTCTGCCGGGACATTGACGGCGACGGGTATTTGGAATTCCCCATTGTTTCCCTTCTCCCAGGCATTTCAGAGGAAACGTCACTGGATTCTACCAGTTATCAGGTACAGTGGCAGATCTTCCGTCCAGACGGGGCTGGTTTTACCCGGGCCAGGGCTTTGATGAATTTAACGGAGGGCTACTGGTTCCGCCTGCCCTACCAGCTGGCGGGGAAAATCACCGCTTCCAATGATCTCACCCGCCGGGCCGTGACCTACACCTCCGTGACGGAATCCCCGGAAACCGGGGAAATGCTGCTTGGCTCTCCGCTGTTTGCCATTCGGGCGTTTACCCGCGCGTCCTGGGAAAACCGGGGAACGGCCAGCGGCTACGAACTGCTGGCCTCACAGAATGACGTCATTTACGGAATCCGGACGCTGACGCGGGATCAGGATATGATAGAGCTGATCGACAAAATCAAACTGGATTTCCGGCTTCTCAGCGAATAAATTAGGAGAAAGGAACGCGTTTTATGAAGAGGATCTTGGTGGCGGAGGATGAACAAAATATACGGGAATTTGTGGTGATTAACCTCAAACGGGCCGGATACCAGACCGTGGAAGCGGAAACCGGGGATCAGGCCCTGGACCTGTACCGCAAAGCGGGCGGGGCTTTCGACATGGCGGTGCTGGACATCATGATGCCAGGTCTCCATGACGGTCTGGCTGTCTGCAAGGAGCTGCGGCGAATGAACAGCTCAATCGGGATCATCCTGCTCAGCGCCCGCACTCAGGAGATTGACAAGGTCAGCGGCCTGATGATGGGCGCGGACGACTACGTGACAAAGCCCTTTTCCCCCTCGGAGCTGGTGGCCCGGGTAGACGCGGTGTACCGCCGGGTAGCCCAGGCCGTGCAGAACCGGGACGACGGCCTGCGGGACGAGCTGCAATCCGGTGATTTTGTCCTGAACCTTCGCAGCCGCTCCCTGCGCCGAAATGGCCGGCCTATTGAACTGACCCAGGTGGAATTCCAGATCATGGAATATTTCTTTTCCAACCCCGGCATCGCCCTGCCAAGAGGGGACATCCTGCGCCATGTATGGGGGCCGGCCTATGTGGGAGAGGAAAAAATCGTGGACGTGAATATCCGCCGCCTGCGCATGAAGGTGGAGGAAGTACCCTCCAACCCCGTCCATATTGTTACTGTTTGGGGTCTGGGCTACCGCTGGGAGGTCTAATACCGGCCCCACCAAATAATATAATTGGGGAAGGAAGGGAAACAGATGGCAAAGAGGAAAAAGAGCATTTCCCGCCGATGGTTTGTTAATACCATCGGTATGGTGATCGTGGTGCTTACAGTGTCGATCGTCGCCCTTTCTCTCACGGTGCGCGGCTCCACCTACAGCGGCATTGAGCAAACTCTGACCGGTCGTGTGGACGAGCTTTTTAACTGGCTGTCCGCCAGTTCCCGGTCCGCCTCGGAATTTACTGCCATTACCCGGGACTACATCGAGCGCTTCCCCGATAAAAACCAGATGGAGATCATGGCGCTGAACCGGAGCGGCCGGGTATTTATCACCACCACCGGCTTTGAACCGGAACAGGATCAGGAGATGCCGGATTATGAGGACGCTCTGGAAAGTCCGGACGACTCCGGGGAATGGATCGGCGAACTGAATACAGGCGAAAAGGTCATGGCCATTACCAGGGTAGTCCGGGACGAGGGCGGCAGCCTTACCGGTTCCATCCGATATCTGGTCTCTCTGGAAAAGGCGGACCAGCAAATTGGCCGGATCGTATTGACGCTGGTGTTTTCCGGGGTTTTCATCACCCTGCTGATCACCTTGTCCGGCGTGTATTTTATCCGCTCCATTTTGGTGCCTGTCCGGCAGGTCAGCGCAGGCGCTGAACAGATCGCTCGGGGCAATTTTGATGTGCGCATCCAGAAAGCCCGCAACGACGAGCTGGGCCAGCTGTGCGATTCCATCAATGATATGGCGGGAGAGCTGGCCACCACCGACCGCATGAAAAATGAATTTATCTCTTCCGTATCCCACGAGCTGCGCACCCCGCTAACGGCCATTAAAGGCTGGGCGGAAACCCTGCACGAGGGTGCGGATGAACAAACCGCCGAGCGGGGCATGGGTGTGATCATCCGGGAATCGGAACGGCTTTCCGGCCTGGTGGAAGAGCTTTTGGACTTTTCCCGTCTGCAAAACGGTCGTCTGCGGTTAAACATCACCCGGCTGGATATTTTGGCGGAGCTGGACGAAGCCGTATACCTGTTCACAGAACGCGCCCGTACCGAGCAGAAGCAGCTGACTTACGAAGAGGAGCTTTCCCTCTCTCCGGTGTATGGCGATGTGGATCGCCTGCGCCAGGTATTTGTAAACATTATCGACAACGCCCTGAAATACACGGAAGCCGGCGGCTCAATTACCATTTCCACCGCCCAAGCGGACGGCTATATTCTGGTCACAGTCAGTGACACGGGATGCGGCATTCCCGCCGAGCACCTTCCCAATGTGAAAAAGAAGTTTTACAAGGCAAACCAACTGGTGCGCGGCTCAGGTATTGGACTGGCCGTTGCGGACGAGATCGTCACCATGCACGGCGGCACCTTGACCCTGGAAAGCCAAGTGGGAATAGGCACCTCGGTGACCATTTCCCTGCCGACCTGCGCTCTGCTGGAAAAAGCGCCGGAGTTGGCTGTGGCACCCGAAATACAAAAATTTATTCAGGAAAGGATGCAAAGCGAGCATGACTAAAAAAATCACAACCATCGGCGGACAGGCTTTGATGGAAGGTATTATGATGGTAGGCCCTCACCATACGGTGGCCGCCTTTTGCAGCGAGAAAGGGGAAATCTCCACAGAGGAGATCACCATGCCCCGCCTGACCCGGAAATATCCTATTTTAGGCAAACCCTTTATCCGGGGTATTTTTTCCCTGATCGACTCCTTCCGCCTGGGCTATAAGGCCCTTTCCCTTTCCGCGGACAAGATCACCGAGGACATCGGCGAGGAGGAACTGACCGGTCTGGATAAGTGGCTGGATGATCATTTGGGAGAAAAACTGACCGGGATCATCATGGGCATCGCTTCCGTACTGGGTGTCGCCCTGGCGATTCTGCTATTCTTTTTCCTGCCCACGGTGCTATTCAATTTGCTGCAATCCGCGGTCCCCGGCAACATTGCCGGATGGCGGTCCCTGTTTGAGGGCTTTCTGCGTATTGCCATATTTATCGGCTACATCTTGCTGGTGTCTTTAATTCCGGACATCAAGCGCACTTTTCAGTATCACGGCGCCGAACACAAAACTATTTTCTGCTATGAAAACGACCTGCCCCTCACCGTGGAAAACGTGCGGGTACAGGGCAGATTCCACCCCCGTTGCGGCACCAGCTTTTTAATCCTTATGCTGCTATTGGGAGTAATTGTGGGCTTTTTCATCCCTTTTTCCAATCCTTTTTTGCGGACACTGACAAAGCTTCTCTGTATTCCCGTGATCATGAACATCGGCTACGAGGTGCAAAAGGCGTGCGCGAAGCATCAGGGCCTGCTGTCCCGGATCATCACCGCCCCAGGGCTTTGGGTCCAGCGCATTACGGTGAAGGAGCCTACGGATAAAATGATTGAAGCCGCCATCGCCGCCATGAACGCTGTGATCCCCGAAAACGGCGAAGACTTGATAGTATGAACTTCCGGACGCTGTATCTGCTGGCCCGTCAAACGTTGACCGACGCCGGCGTGGATTCTCCCGGCGGGGATGCTGTATCTCTGACGGAACATTTTTTCGGCCTGACGCGGTCTGGTCTGGCCCTGAAAGGTGAGGAAAGCCCTTCTTCGGGACAAGAACGGGCCTTTCTTGACGCCGTAAATCAGCGGGCATCCCGGGTGCCTTTGCAGTATCTTTTGGGGCAGTGGGATTTTATGGGCCTGACCCTGCGAGTGGGAGAAGGCGTGCTCTGCCCCCGTGAGGACACCGCCGTCCTGGTGGAAGTCTTGGCCCGGCGGCTGGAGTCTACTTCCCAGGAAACTCCCTTTGGGCTGGACCTGTGCGCGGGCACTGGCACCGTGGCCCTGGGGCTGTGTTCCCTGCTGCCTGCCGTTCGAGCGGTCTGCCTGGAGCTTTCCGAGCAGGCCTTTTCCTATCTGGAACAAAACTTGGCTGCTTATCCCGCTTTTCATCTGCAGGCGCGGAAAGCGGATGTGCTTCTGCCGGAAACGCCGGAAGCCTTCCCCTCTGCCGGCTTGGACTTTCTGACGTCCAATCCCCCTTACGTCCGAACGGGCGAGCTTGCCTTTTTGCAGCCCGAGGTGCAAAAAGAACCCGTTTCCGCTTTGGATGGCGGAGAGGACGGGCTGTTGTTTTATCGGGCAATTTGTAACCTGTGGCTTTCCCGTTTGAAGCCCGGCGGTATCCTGGCCTTGGAGATTGGCGAAGACCAGGGGCGGGCGGTGCGCGACTTGCTGGAAGCCCACGGCATGGGGAAAATCCAAATTGACCGGGACCTGGCCGGCTTGGAGCGCTGCATTTCCGCAGTGAAGCTCTGAAAGCACGGAATCCTTCCACGACATGGCAGGTTTAATTGCATGCGCTGTTTTAGCTTTTGTCCGTTGAGCCGTTTGCCTTGTGTAGGCTTTCCACCCAAAGATCCAGCATTTTGGCGGCGTAAAACCGCTGCTGATCTGTCAGGGCGTTCAGCTTTGCGTCCAGCGGGTTGGCTGTCGCTTCTCCCACGCGGCCCCGGAGCAGATAATCCAGGGAGCAGCCCAGCAGACCGCAGGCCTTGATTAGCACATCGATGGAGCCGACCTTTTCCCCCCGCTCCAGCATTTGGTAATATCGCAGGCTGATACCCAGCCGCTCTGAAGTTTCCTCCTGAGTCAGCCCAATTTCCGCGCGCAGCGCCCGCAGACGCTCGCCGCATAGCAGTTTTTCTTTTTTATCCATACAGGCCATTACGGCACAGGCCTTTGCAAAAAAGCTGAAAATAAATGCAGCGCTTCCATGCCTGTGTACCGCCCTTTCTTTGTGTTTTCACGGCTGTTTCAGCCGAATGCTACCAATAGTTCATATTTTACAATTTAAAGTGCGTATTATTTACGATATATTTGTTGACTTTACGAACTTTTAGTGGTACTATTCTAGCTATAGCATGGAAACCCTCTTGCTTTTTGGGCTTAATAGCCCTTGAAAGGAGCCGACCGCATGGAAAAGAACGCTTTTTTTCAGGCCTTGGACAACCCTTACCGCCGGGGAATCCTCCGCCTGCTGCAAACCGGGGAAATGAGCGCCGGGGATATTGCCGTCCACTTTCCCATTTCCCAGCCTTCGGTTTCCCGGCACCTGGACCTTCTGCGCCGTACGGGGCTGATCGTTTCCCGCCGCTTGGGAAGTCAAATCCTGTACTCCCTGAATCCCGCAGCCGTCCGGGAAAGCGCCGGCTGGCTGAGGGAATTCCTGCCCCCAAAAAATTGCTGAATCCATATGCGTGCGCGTCCCGCCTTTTGCCTCATGCGTGGGGTTGTTAAAACAAAACCACTTTTCTCACGAAGCATTTCTGTAATAAAATGAGTGTGCCTTGACAAAGCGATTTTTTTAAGTATAATAAGTATAACTTTTCATACAAATGGAAACTTGTATCCAGAAGGGAGCTTGCTTATGCCGCTGCAAATGCCGGAAGGAAAATTCATTGCCACCGTAAAGGTGGGCGAAAAGGGACAGATTGTGATCCCAAAAGGAGCTAGGGAAATATTCCGCATCCAGCCCGGGGACGTGCTTTTGCTGATGGCCGATGCGGATCGGGGCATCGCCATCGTCCCCAACGACCAGTATCTCAATTTTGCCGGTATGGTGCTAAACGTCCAAGATAATCCGCCGGAAGAGCCGTAGCGCTCGGAAAGGAAAAACCATGAACATCCTTACTGTCCGGGAGCTGACAAAGCGTTATCCCGGCTTTACCTTGGACCGTGTGTCCTTTTCCCTGGAGGAAGGCGCTATTATGGGCTTTATCGGGCGCAATGGCGCCGGCAAAACCACCACCCTCAGCTGCCTGCTGGATCTGGTCCACCCCGATGGCGGGGAAATTTCCTTTTTTGGAATGGATTTCCGGGAGAACCAGCGGGAGATCAAGCAGAAGCTTGGCTTTGTGTCCGGAGGGATTGATTATTATCCCCGGAAAAAGCTGAAAGCCATCACCGCTGTGACCCGTCGGTTTTACCGAGACTGGGACGACGGAGCATACCGCCGATATTTATCCTTGTTCCAGCTTTCAGAGGATAAAACGCCCTTGGAGCTCTCCGCCGGGATGAAGGTGAAGTATTCCCTGGCACTGGCGTTGTCCCACAGGGCCAAGCTCCTGCTGCTGGACGAGCCAACCAGCGGGCTGGACCCGGTTTCTCGAGAGGAGCTGCTGGACATTTTTCTGGAGCTGATCCGGCGGGAGGGCGTTACGATTTTATTTTCCACCCACATTACCTCAGACCTGGAAAAATGCGCGGACGGTATTACCTGTATCCAGCGGGGGAAGCTGCTCTATTCCGGGCCGTTGAAAGCGTTTTTATCCCGCTTCCGGCTGGTCTGTTTCCCGGAAGAACCGAACGCGCGGGAAGGGCTGATCGGCTTGAAACGGGAAAAGGAAGGCTTTTCCGCCCTGCTGGAAACAGGCGCTCCCCTGCCTCCAGGCGGGATAGAGCGTCCGGCGGACCTGGACGCCATTATGGTGCATTTGGAACACACGGAGCTTTTCGGCCGGAAGGAGTGAATTCGATGAAAAACCTGCTATACAAGGAATTTCGGCTGGCGTCCCACCCTGCGGCATTTTTGTTCCTGGGTCTGTCGGCCATGATGCTGATCCCCAATTATCCCTTAACCGTCACGTTTTTCTACCCCTGCCTGGGCGCATTTTTTATCTGCCTGAACGGCCGGGAAAATCGGGATATCTTTTACACCATGCTGCTCCCGGTGCAAAAGGGGAACTTGGTCCGGGCCAGACTCACTATGGTGAGCTTTTTGCAGGCCGGACAAATTCTGCTTTGCATACCGTTTTTATTTCTGCGCAGACTGTACCCGCCGGCGGAAAATGTGGTGGGCCTGGACGCGAACCTGGCCCTATTGGGCTTTGGGTTGGTGGAAATGGGCCTGTTTAACCTGGTTTTTTTCCCACGGCATTACCGTGACCCCGCAAAGGTTGGCGCTCCCTTCCTGCTGGGAAGCCTGGTGGTGTTCCTCTGGATTGGCATCTCCGAAGCCCTTCCCCATTTTGCCCCCTTTGTTCGGGAGAAGCTGGACACCGCCCTGTTTTTTAATCTGCCGGAAAAAATCGCGGTATTTCTGACAGGCATTGCTCTGTACACCCTTTTCACCACTTTGGCCTGCCACATCAGCGTCCGTCGGTTTAAACAACTGGACATCGCTTGAAAAGAGAAATACGGCAACCTAAAAAACGCGCCCCCCGCTGGTACGGAAATTTCCCGCACCGCCGGGGGGCTGCTTCATGAAATTCAACTTGCACTTTATTCGCAGGCGGCTTTAAACTCCGTCCATATCTTGTCGTGAACCGCCAGAGCGTCGGCAGAAATGTTTTCGATCATTTCCATGTCGTCCAGGTCCAGGTCCTCCGGCAGCGTCAGGTACTCCCGGCTTTCGGGAGAAATCAGGCTGTCCGCGTCTTTATTGGTGCAGTAATAGCCCAGGTACTCAAAGCATTCAGCGGAAATTTCCGGTCGGAGGATATAATCCATAAACCGGTAAGCCGCGTTGGCGTTGGGTGCCTGGGAAGGGATGAACATGCCCTGCACGCCAAAACCAATGCCCTCGGTGGGGAACACCACCTCCAGGGACGGATTGGCCATTTTAGCCATCGTCACCTGCCCGGTGTACATTACCGCCGCGCCCACTTCGCCGGAAATTAAATCATCCTGCAAATTCATGTCGTTGATCAGCCGGATGTTCGGAGCCAGCTCCAGCAGCTTCTCCCCGGCCTTCTGGATAGTGGCGGTGTCCTCAGTGTTGTAGCTTTCGCCCAGCACCTTCAAAGCCATGCCGTTGACCACCCGGTAGTTGGCGATGATTCCCACATTGTCTTTCAAGGAAGGGTCCCACAGGTCCGCGTAGCAGGTGATTTCCTGATCCACCAGGGCGGGGTCGTACACAATGGTCTGCACACCCGCACCATAGGGCACGGTGTATTCGTCATCAGGGTCATAGAACTGCCCCTGATAAATGGGGTTAATGCTGTCGTAATGCTCCAGCTTTGAGGTGTCCAGCTTTTGGGCCAGGCCCTGTTGGATCACGGTTTCAATGATATAATCGTCGGCTATAATCAGGTCGTAATCCCCGCCGTCTGCCGCTTCCAGCTTGGCCAGCATGGTTTCGTCATAGTCAAAATTGGCATAATTGATCTCAATCCCGGTTTCTTCGGTAAAGCCGTCCAGCACATCCTGGGGGAACATGCCCTCCCAGGTGTAAAGCACCAACTCTCCGCCATCAGAGGACCGGCTGGCAGTCTGGGCGCTTTCTGCGGACGTCTCGCTTTCCGGCACAGAACCGGCCTGGGACGAGCTTTCTTCTTTATCTTTTCCCGAGCAGGCCCCCAGGGACAGGATCAAAGACAGGGCAAGCAGCATGCAGATCCATTTTTTCATGAGAATTCTTCCTTTCATTTCTTTTAGTTCGGTTTGCTAAGAACTTTTTACAAACCCCAAAAAATCAAAAATTCCCTGGGATTTGAGATTTCTTAAAAAAGCAAGGGGTGCAGGGGAGCCGCGCTCCCTTTACAAAAGAAAACCGGTACGCGCACAGTGAGCAAGCGCCGACGGTGCTTTGGTGCGGCCAACCAACCGGCAGACAAGAAAGCATTAGCAAAAATGCACCCGTTTTTTTGCGAGAAATGCAGAAACTAGGGTTTACCGACAGGCTGCTTTTCCATTTTTACTTTTTCTGTATTTGGAGTTTTACCCTTTGCTTGGCGGTCGGCCCTTCCAAGAAGTGCCGCCGCGCCGCAGAGAAGCACAACCGCCAGGAACATCAAGGTGCACAGGGCGTTGGTTTTCGGGGTCACTCCGGTTTTCAGCTGAGTGTAGATTTTGATTGGCAAGGTGTTTACACTGACCCCTGTAACAAAAATACTGATGATCACATCGTCGATGCTCATGGCAAAGGACAGCAGCATCCCGGAGGCCACTGCGGGAAGGATCAGCGGGAATGTGATGTCGAAAAACACCCGGACGGGGGACGCCCCCAGGTCCAGCGCCGCTTCCCTCAGACTTTTGTCCAGCCCCACCAGACGGGCTTTTACCAGCATGAACACATACGGGATACAAAAGGCCGTATGGGCGATAATCAGGGTAGTCATGCCAAAGGGCAGGCCCAGCAGGGAGAAAAAGGCCATAAAAACCATTCCCAAAATGATTTCGGGGATCATGATGGGAAGGGTGGACAAATATTCCACCGCACCCTTGGTACGAAACTCCACCCGGCTCATACCATAGGCACCCAAGGTACCGATTACCCCGGCGCACAGGCTGCTAAGCACTCCCAGAATCAAAGTGTTTCCCAAAGCTTCAAACAGCGCTTTGTCCTGGAACAGCTCACCATACCATTTCAGGGAAAAACCTCCCCACACCGAGCTGATCTTACTCTCGTTAAAGGAATAGAGGATTACCAGCAAAATGGGAACATACATTAAGGCCAAAATCACGCCCAAATAGATATTTGGCAGCTTTGTTCTGTTTTTCACAGTGCCGCTCCTTCCTTATCAAAACTGTGCCCGGAAACAATCTGCGCTTTGTGAATTGTCGTTATAGCAGCCCCTCCAAATCCTTCACCCCGGAGAATTTCCGGTACAGGAACAGGACCAGGGAGGTAAGCAACAACAAAACCACGGAGAGGGCCGCGGCAAAGGGCCAGTTTCTGGCTTTCATCAGCTGTTCCTGAATCAAATTCCCCACCAGCACCACCTTGTTTCCGCCCAGGATATCGGCGATAAAGAAAAGCCCCATGCTGGGTACAAAGGTGAGCACTACGCCGGAAAGCAGGCCCGGCAGGGTGAGCTTAAACGACACGGTCAAAAAGGCCTTCATAGGAGACGCGCCCAAATCCCGGGCGGCCTCTACCAGGGAAAAATCCAGCTTTTCCGCGCTGGAATACACCGCGAAGATCATAAAGGGCAGCAGGGCGTAAACCATCCCCACCACCACGGCAGGGTAGGTGTACAACAGCTTCAAGGGCTTTTCCGTAATGTGCAGCGCCATCAGAAGCTGGTCGAACACGCCCCCGGCCCGGAAAATGATGATCCAGCCATATAGCCGGATCAGGGAGCTAATCCAGAAAGGAATCATCAAAAGCAGCATGGTTCGCTTTTTCCATTTTGCGGTGAGCTTCGCCATGAAGTAGCCAAAGGGGTAGCCGATGACAATCACCAGCACGGTGCTGAGAAGCGCCAGCTTCAAAGATTCCCAAAAGGTGGCAAGATACACCGGCTCCAGAATATCCCGGTAATTTTTCAAGGTAAATTCCGGCACCACGCCCCAGACTTCCGCCTGGGTCATAAAGCTGAGAACAATCATATACACCAGCGGCCCCAAAACAAATACCAAAGTGAACAGGTACATGGGCACCAGAGTCAGCCATTCCTTGGAACGCTTCTTTTTCACGGCCTTTCCTCCCTTCCCAAATCGCAAGTACGGAGTAAATACGCGGTTTTTCAGCCGGCGGGCTGCCGAACATCTACCGGGCAGGCGTTTTCCGGCGCCCACACCAGCTTTACCCGGTCTCCGGGAACAAGATCGGAATCGATCCCGTGCCTGCTGCAAATAAATTCCACCCCATCGGAAAGCTCCACGCTGATGCGCAGCATGCCGCCGGCAAAGCTCTTTTCCCGCACTGTCCCAGTAAGCCCCGGCGCGGATTTTTCAAAGTCCTTCACCGGCTCCGCCTGTTCTCCCCGCACTGCCAGGGTCACCGGGCCGCCGGGGGCAAAGCGGTATCCCCGGGCGTGGAACAGCCCGTTCCCATCGGGGCTTGCAAACCGCACCAGTTCCCCGTCGATGGATTCCACCGTACCGTACACGATGTTGGCGCTTCCCACAAATTTGGCCACATAGGCGGTTTCCGGGGAATCGTAAACCTGGGCTGGTGTGCCGATCTGCTGGAACCTGCCGTCCAGCATTACGGCGATGCGGTCCGACATATTTAAGGCTTCCTCCTGGTCGTGGGTGATATAAATAAAGGTGATGCCAAGCTTTTTCTGCAGACGCTTCAGCTCCTGCTGCATCTGGCGGCGCAGCTGCAAATCCAGAGCGCCCAGGGGTTCATCCAGCAGCAGCAGCTTTGGCTGGCCAATCAGAGCGCGGGCAATGGCCACCCGCTGCTTTTGCCCACCGGAAAGCTGGTCGGGGCGGCGTTTTTCAAAGCCCTCCAGCTGAACCAGTTCCAGCATTTTACGCACCCGCTCCCGCATCTCCGCCTTGGGCGTTTTCCGAATTTTCAAGCCATAACCCACGTTTTGCTCCACAGTCATGTGGGGGAACAGGGCATAGCTTTGAAACACGGTGTTCACATCCCGCTTGTTCGGCTCCAGCTGAGTTACGTCACTGCCTCCCAGCAGCACCGTGCCGCTGTCCGGCGTTTCCAACCCGGCAATAATCCGCAGGGTGGTGGTTTTGCCGCAGCCGGAGGAACCTAGCAGGGTGATAAATTCCCCCTGCTCCACAGCAAGGCTCAAGCCCTGGAGAACCGGAGTGCCCCCAAAGCTTTTATGGATGTCATTCAGCTGCAAAATCGTGCCGCCCAACTCCAGAACCACCCTTTCTTTCCCTTTCCGCCCAGCCCGGCCGGACAAAAAAGCATACCGTTTCAGTATAGATTTCACTTTGTATGATTATAGCCATCCGCTGTGTGCTTGTCAAGTGGCCCCGTTGCCGTTTCAAGGCACCCTTTTCAAGACAAAAGTCCCGGCTCCTGCAACACGTCCAGCCCGCCCCGGGCAAAGCTGACTTCTTCAAGGGCGGCGGTCACAGCCACATCCATGCCCCTTGAAAACTGGTCCGCAATTTCCCTTGCCGCCTGGGTGTAAAACCGCTCCTTCACCTTTCTGAGCTTATAAAGGTATTCCTGAAACACAGAAGGCGCCGCGTCAGCGGTAAATTCCACCTGTCCCGTCTGATCCACCGTGTAAAACGGCTCCTCCACATAATTGCAGTAAGCAATGGTGCGGAACAGGCCCATCATTCCGGAAACCTCCAGCTTGTCGGCGTCAAATAGAATCTGAGCTTCCAAGGTTTCCGCCCTGCCGCCGGTGCGCCACCTGTGGGACCGGATGGCCGTTTTCACCGCCTGGGCAAAATCATCTCCCCAGCCGTGAGAGGAAAGCCACTGGGCCGCCATATCCGCCCCTACGGCGGCATGATCCAGAGAAGGATCCCGGAACTGGGCCGGACGTCCAATATCATGGAGCAGGCAGGCAGCAATCAGCAGGTCGTAATCCACCGTTGATTCCCGCCGCGCCAGTCGCAGGGCATAACCAAGCACCCGCCAAACATGTTCCCTGTCGTGGGCTGCGTCAGCCATGCACTGCTCCATGTAGGCGGTGATTTCTTCATATTGCTTTTTTGTCATTTCAATTTTCCCCTTTTTATTCCTCCGGCGCGCTCATGGCCCGGCGGATCAGGTCGCGGGGGTACCCCAAGCGCTGTAAAGCCGCAAAGGCCCGGCGGCGGACTTTCTCGTCCTCCGCCCAGCCTCTGTATTTCCGGCCCAATATTTCCCGCAGATTTTCTAGGGCTTGGTCCTCATCATCGTACTCCGCCAGCAATTCATCGATCAATTCGCCATCGATGCCCTTCAAGCGCAGCTCCTGTTTTACCCGCAAAGCGCCCCAATGTCTGCGGGTGAAAAGCTCCCGGGCCAAGTCCCTGGCATACGCTTCATCGTCCAGCAAGCCCAGCTCTTCCATGCGGTCTGCCGCGGCCTGGGCTGCTTCCCGGGAAGCAGCCGTGCGGGCGATTTTATCCGCCAGTTCTTTTTTGGAATGGCTGCGGTGCTCCAGCAAGTACAGGGCCTTTTCCTGCGCCCGGCGGTCGTCGGACGCCAAAAGCATCTCCCGCAGCTCCTCGTCGGAAATTTCGTCTCCCGGCCGCAGACCGGAACGAAGAAAGATCTCCGTGTCCACCTTCACGGCGGCTTCGCCATCCAGATATAGCTGGGTCAGGCCTTTCCGCCGGGGTTCCGCCGCTGTCAGCTCCATCAGTCGTCATCCACCGTAATGTCAATGCTCTGTTTGGCGGCGGCTTTACTGACCGGCGCGGGCGCTTCCTCCGGAGCAACCGCGGGGACGACGGTTTCCACCGGCACTGCAGTGTTCTTTCCGGCTTTTCCCGCCTTGCCGGGTTTTTCGTACAACTTGCTCATATTCTCACGGACCTGCTGCTCCACCTCGGCCGCCGCATCGGGATGGGAAGCCAGGAATTCCTTGGAATTATCCCGGCCCTGGCCGATGCGTTCCCCTTTATAAGCGAACCAGGAACCGCTTTTCTGGATGATATCCAGCTCTACAGCTGCATCCAGCAGTTCTCCGGTACGGGAAATGCCGGTACCGTACATCACATCGAATTCCGCCACTCGGAAAGGCGGGGCAATTTTATTTTTCACCACTTTGGCCCTGGTCCTGGCACCGATCACATCGGTGCCGTTTTTGATGATCTCCCCCTTACGCACCTCAATGCGCACGGAAGAGTAAAATTTTAACGCCCGACCGCCGGGGGTGACCTCGGGATTGCCGTACATGACACCCACTTTTTCCCGGAGCTGATTAATGAAAATGGCCACACAGTTGGATTTGGAAATAGCGCCGGCCAGCTTCCGCAGCGCCTGGCTCATCAGCCGGGCCTGCAGGCCCACATGGGCGTCTCCCATCTCGCCCTCAATCTCCGCCCGGGGCACCAGGGCCGCTACGGAGTCTACAACGATCACATCGATTGCGTTAGAGCGCACCAGGGCTTCCGTAATCTCCAGGGCCTGCTCGCCGGTATCCGGCTGGGAGACCAAAAGGCTTTCCACATCTACGCCAAGATTTCCCGCGTAAACCGGGTCCAGAGCATGCTCCACATCGATAAAGGCCGCGTTGCCGCCCCGTTTTTGACCTTCTGCAATGCAGTGCAGGGCCAGGGTAGTTTTGCCGGAGGATTCCGGCCCGTAAATTTCCACAATCCGCCCTCTTGGCAGGCCCCCGATTCCCAGCGCCATATCCAAAGAAAGGGAACCGGTGGGGATGGCTTCCACGTTCAGGGCAGAGTCCTGTCCCAAGCGCATGACTGCCCCCTCGCCAAACTGCTTTTTGATTTGGGCCAGCGCCGTTTCCAGGGCCTTTGCCTTGTCCTCGGGCTTTGCTTCGCCCGCTTTCGAGCTGATAGGCATTCTATTTTTGCTTTCTGCCATGTCCATTATCCTCCTGCTTTTCATACTAAAGGGAATCACTGAAACTGTCCTTGCCCTATATTATATAGGAAAACTTCTGGAAAAGCAACGCATTTTTAGAACAAATGTTTTGACTTTGCGTCAGAATTCCTCACGGTAAGGGTTTTCCACCTTTTTCAGCCCATCCTCTCTCAGTTCATATAGCGTGTCGCAGACCTCGCCGATATATTTCCGGTCATGGGACACACTGATGATACATCCCCGGAATTCCCGCAGAATCCGGCGGATCACCGGACCGGAAAGAGGGCTGAAATTTCGGGTCGGCTCATCCAGCAGAAGCACATTGTTCCCGTCCAGAATCATCTTCAGGAAAAAGAGCTTGGCCTTTTGCCCGCCGGAAAGCTCCGCAATGCTGTGCCCGCATTCCTCCGGGGTATATTTCATGCTGCCAAGATAGGTTTTCACTTTGGTCAGCTCCGCCTTTTCCTGACTTTTCCCCAGGAATTCCACCGGGGTCTGGGTTTGATCCACGGTTTCGCCGTATTCCTGAGGCATATAGGCGGTCCGGATATCCTCCCGGGGAAGGAGCTCTTTTGCCAGCGCCCGCAGCAGGGTGGTTTTTCCCGCGCCGTTTTTCCCCATAATACACACATGCTCCGGTCCGCGGACATATAGCCGGACGGGGGCCGCTAACAGCTTTTCCCCGGCTTCCAGTCGGTCCATTGAAACGTCCAGCACGGTTTTCCCGCCGGGGATATCCGCCGCTTCGTCAAAGCTGATCAAAATGGCGTCCTCGGTGTCCGGAAGCTCCATCATATCCTTCCGCCCCCGGTCAAACCGGTGCTCCATAGACTTTACGGACTTCATTTTCTTTTTCAGCAGCTGGCCCACATGATCACGTTCTGCGTGGGTCATGGCATCCATGCGGTTCTGCACTTTCTGCTCCATACGCCGAATTTTATCCTGCCGCCTTTTTTCCTCTTCCCGTTCCTTTTTCGCAACCTGCTCCTGGTGGGCGAACCTGTGCAGGCGTTCCTCTACATACTGGCGGTAACCCATCCGGGCCACAGTCCAGCGGGGCAGCGTTTTTCGCCGAAGCTGTTCCATGTGGAGGATTACATTGGCGGTGTGCTCCAAAAGCGTTTCGTCGTGAGAAATGTACAGCACTGGGGCAGGGCACTGCCGGATAAACCGCTCCAGCCACTCCAAGGTGGGGATGTCCAAATCGTTGGATGGCTCGTCCAGCAGATAGCAGTCCGGCCGACGCAGCGCCAGCAGGGCCATGCGCAGCTTTACCTTTTCCCCGCCAGACAGGGTGTTCATGGGCCGGCTGTCGTAAAACAGTTCCGGTGATATCCCCAAGTCGGAGGCGGTTTGGGAAAGCTCTTTCGGGGAGCTTTCCAAAAAAGCCGACTCTTCGCAGCAAAATTCGTAGATTGTCCTCGCGCCGTCCGAGGGAGAAAGCTCCTGGGAAAGATATCCAAAGGTCACACCGTCCCGGTGGACAGATCCGCTCCACTCGGCATATTCCTCCACCAAAGTTGCGTCGTAGATGAGCTTCAGCAGGGTGGATTTTCCGTTTCCCTCCTCCCCGATTACCGCGGCCTTGTCGCCGGGATTCAAGGAAAAGGTGAGGTCCCGCACCAACTCCCGGAGGTCCCGTTTCATGGAAATATTTAAATGTTGTATTTGCATACACGATCTCCTTTCATGTGAAAAGGGCCTTGCTCTCCGCCGAGAACAGGCCCTGTCCGCATCACAAAGGAGCACCCCAAGGGGCGCCGAAAAAGCGGCCCTGGAGACAAAAAAGATGCGGCAGGCAAGTCTGAAAACGGCGGAAAACAAACCCATACGCAAGGCCTTCACAAGGCCCTGCGGGGCTTCCTTCCGGTTTTTCACAGACTTACTGTCTCATCTTTTCACCTCTTACATTCAATTGACTTGCTGATTATATTCTAAAACCCCAGGGGTTGTCAAGGATTTTTCCGGGCGGATCGCCAAAGCGTCAGTCTTTTCCCGCTTTGGGCGGGCAGCAACCCCAGCAGGCCCAAAGCAGGCAGCAGGGCGGCAAACAGGACGCACAGCATAGCGGCCTGCACCGGCAGCATGATGGCATTTTTTACCGCACTGGCGGAAGCGACAACCAAATAGGCTTTGTCGTACAGGATTGCGCTCCAAAGGGCGCCAAGGGTGACGTTTAAAATATTGGTCAGCAGCTTTGCCAGGAAAACGCGCACCACTGTCACATCGGTCCGGTATAAAAACAGTGCGTAGATCAGGTTCCCAAGCATGGTGGTGAGCATATAGCCCGGGAAATACGGCCCGGTGGGATGCAGAAAATAGGAGATGGTATCCTCCGCCGCGCCGAACACCAAAGCGTTTACCGGACCGCCTACCATGCTGCACAGCGCGCGGGCCAAAAAGCCCCAGGAAACCCGCACCCCCTCGGCCACCTGGATGGAGGGAATGTAGGACAGGGCGACGCAGGCGGCGATCATCATGGCGGAAAACACCAGGATCTTTAGATTTTTAAATTCCGAAACTGCGTCACGCCAATAGGACTTGGAAAACGGATGCTTGTAGAGCATAAAAATACCTCCTATTAAAAATATGCGGCAAAGAGTGCCGCACAACAGGAGATAAACCGGTTCTGCGGCAGCGGGATGCGGGCGGCGCACTGCAAGCGGATCTTTCATTTCTGCTATTCGTCCGGCGGACAACTCCCCGTCCCGCCGGCACTGCTCCGGGCAGTCTTTCGGCCTTTGGTACCCGGAAAACACGCGCTGCCCTACTCTGCCAAGGCAACATCATCATAACACACCCATATCAAAAATGCAATGGCAGCGCCGTATTATTCTAAAATCACCTGACGATAAATCCCAGTTTCCGTATTTCGCGCATGGCCGTTGTGTGCCGTAGATACACAGCGACCGCAAATTGCCTCTTGAAATCATCCTGTAGAGGATTTTTCGAAAGATTTCAATTATTCTTGCCGCTGTCCTGACAGAAAAACGCTTTGCAAATCGAGCGGAAGGGAGTAAAATGGAGCTATGAGGCCCGTTATTTTTGAAAGGAGCTGTTACCTTGCAACCCCTCACCCCCAAATTCCCCCACCTGCTCCACGGCGGGGACTACAATCCCGATCAGTGGCTGGACAGGCCCGACATTCTGGAAAAGGACATTGAGTTGATGAAGGAAGCCCGTATCAACTGCGTGTCCGTAGGTATTTTTTCCTGGGCCGGGCTGGAGCCGCGCGAAGGGGAATACCACTTCGACTGGCTGGAAGAAATACTCGACCGTCTGTACCAAAACGGCATTTACACCATACTGGCCACCCCCTCCGGGGCAAAGCCCATATGGATGAGCGAGAAGTACCCGGAGATCCGCCGGGTCCAGGAAAACCTGGTCCGGGACGAGACCGGCGACCGGCACAATCACTGCTACACCTCCCCCATCTACCGGGAAAAGGTGAAAGCGATGGACACGGCGCTGGCAAAAAGGTTTGCCCTCCATCCCGGCGTCATTTTGTGGCACCTTTCCAACGAGTACGGCGGCACCTGCTATTGCCCGTTGTGCCAAGAGGCGTTCCGGGAATGGCTGAAAAAGAAATACGGCTCCCTGGAGGAGTTGAACCGCCAGTGGTGGACCGCTTTCTGGAGCCACACCTACACCGCCTGGGAGCAGATCCATCCGCCCCTTCCAAACGGGGAGCACAGCACCCACGGTTTAGCTCTGGACTGGAAGCGCTTCACCACCGACCAGGTGATCGACTTCATGAAGCTGGAACGGGACGCGGTAAAGGCGGCAAATCCGGAGATTCCCGTCACCACCAACTTTATGTATTACTTTGATAATTACAACTATTTCAAGTTCAAGGATGAGCTGGATGTGATCTCCTGGGACAGCTATCCCTGGTGGAAGGCTGGGGACAACAGCGGGGAAGCGGCCAACGTGGCCCTGTGGCATGATGTGATGCGGGGGATCAAGGGACAGAATTTCCTGCTGATGGAGTCCACCCCCAGTGTGACCAACTGGACGCCGGTCTCCCGGCTGAAGCGGCCTGGAATGCACATGGCTGCCAGCATGCAGGCTGTGGCACACGGTTCCGATTCCGTGCAGTACTTCCAGTTCCGCAAGGGACGCGGCTCCTTTGAGAAATTTCACGGCGCGGTGGTGGATCATTACGGCGGCACGGACACCCGCGAGTTTCAGGATGTTAAGGCCGTGGGGGAGCGGCTGAAGGCAGTGGACGCCCTATATGGCAGTCAGGTTAAAGCCCAGGCGGCTCTGGTGTACGACACAGAAAACCGCTGGGCGGTCAATGGCGCGGCAGGTCCCCGGAATGCGGGGGTCCACTACCAGGAAACCGTACAGGCCCATTACAGAGCTCTGTGGGAAATGGGTATTTCCGTAGACGTGGTGGATGAGGAGTGCGACATCAGCAGCTATAAGCTGGTGATTGCCCCCATGTTGTACCTGCTGCGGGGCGGCTTTGAGGAAAAGCTCCGGCGCTTTGTGGAAAACGGCGGTACGCTGGTGGGGACATATCTCACCGGGCTGGTCAACGAAAACGACCTGTGCTATACGGGCGGCTGGCCCGGCGCGGGCTTGATGGATGTGTTCGGCGTGTGGAACGAAGCCACTGACGGCCTGTGGGACGGGGAAGAAAACACGATCCGCACCGAAAGTGGCCGGGAGTATCAGGTCAAAGAGCTGTGCGCCCTGCTGCATAGGAAAAACGCTCAAATCCTGGGGACCTATGGCAGGGACTTTTACGCCGGGGAACCTGCTTTCACGGTAAACAGCTTTGGCAAAGGGAAAGCCTACTACATCGGTGCCAGCGCGGAGGACGCGTTTTACCGGGACCTCTACCACTGCCTGGCGGAAGAGCTTGGGCTGGAAAAAGCCGTGGGGGTCGACCCGCCTCAAGGCGTGGAGGCCTGCCTGCGAGAGAACGGGGAAAACCGCTACCTGTTCCTGCAGAATTTTTCCGGCCGGGAACAAACGGTAGTGATACCCGACGGATACGAGCACTTCCCCGAAGGCAGGCCGGCACAGGAAGTCACTTTGCCGGAATATGGCGCGGCGTTATTGCGGGGACGCACAAAATAAGCCGCTGTTTTTGCCCTAAAATTGGACAAGCTGTGCAAAATGGAATTTCTTATAGAAATTTCCGGATTTTTTGTAGAATTCACCTCAAATTTGTGCTACTATTTTATTAACAAGTTTGAGGGAGTGTCCATTTCAAGGAGGTAAAGCGTCTATGTCCTTCCGCCGTGGGCGGGGAGCTTAGGCAAAACCTCTTCGCTTTGGACAGTTCCAACGTTTGACCCGGCATTGACAACCTAATATTTCTGGATCGAAGAAAGGAATGGCCAACAGTATGGAAGAATCGGCTCAGTTTTTTTTCAGTCCCGAGAATCGCGTGGCGCCTTTGGGGATCGTTTCCCTGGAGGGGGCCAACGAGCTTTCCGACAAAATCGAAGCGCACCTGCTGCGCTGGGCCAGAGAGGCGGGCATGGATGTGGACAGCTTTCGCATTCAATCCAGCTGTCCCAGATTTTCCTCCGGCGATGGAAAGGGGATCATCATCGACACCGTTCGGGGCTACGACCTGTATTTCATTGTGGACGTAGGAAACTATAGCTGTACCTACAATTATTTCGGGAAGGAAAACCGCATGTCCCCCGACGACCACTATCAGGACCTGAAACGGCTGATCCAGGCGGCGATGGGTAAGGCCCACCGCATCAATGTCATCATGCCGATCCTGTACGGCGGCAGGCAGCACAGGCGCAACTACCGGGAATCCCTTGACTGCGCCGTGGCCCTGCAAGAGCTGCAGGCCATGGGGGTGGAAAACGTGGTCACTTTCGATGCCCACGACCCCCGGGTGCAAAACGCCGTGCCTCTGATGAGCTTTGACAACCTGATGCCCAGCTACCAAGTGCTCAAGGCCATGTTCCGCAACTTCCCCGACCTTTCTACTGAGCGGGACGATTTTATGGTCGTCAGCCCGGATGAAGGTGCATTGAGCCGCAATATTTTCTACGCCTCTGTGCTGGGTGTGGACATGGGTATGTTCTACAAGCGTCGGGATTACTCCCGCATGGTGGATGGCCGCAACCCTATTGTAGCCCACGAGTATCTTGGCTCAGACGTGGAAGGCAAGGATGTGTTTATCGCGGACGACATCATTTCCTCCGGAGATTCTATGCTGGACATCGCCTACAATTTAAAGGCCCGGAAGGCAAAGCGGATCTTCACCTACGCCACCTATGCCATTTTCACCAATGGCTTGTCGGCCTTTGACAAGGCCTACCGGGAAGGGTACATCGACGGCGTGTTCGGCTCCAATTTGACTTACCGCACGGAAGAGCTGAAAAACCGCCCCTGGTTCTACGAGGTGGACGTCTCCAAATATATCGCCTATTTCATTTCCGCTTTGAACCACGACATTTCCGTCAGCTCCCTGATCGACCCCCATGAAAAGATCAAGTTGCTGCTGGAAAAACGCCGGCAGGAACGGAGCAAATATGAAGGCCAGCAGCTGAGCTTTGACAAATAACGCCAGTCTGCTGGAAACACTGGACGCCGCCGGATTCTCTTGACAGAAACCGGTCCCCCGCATAGAATAGAGACGGAACAAAAGGCACGGATCCACTCTGTGTCTTTTTGTTCTACAATTCTCTGCACAGGGGGAAGCACTATGTTTCAAAGGTTGAGGGAAGATTTGGATGCTGTGATGGAGCGTGACCCTGCCGCCCGATCCCGGCTGGAAGTTTTTTTCCTGTATTCTGGGTTCCGTGCGGTGCGGGCGCACCGCACGGCCAACTGGCTATACCGACACCGCATGAAATTTCTCGCCCGGTTCGTTTCCCAGCGCTCCCGAAAAAAAACGGGCATTGAGATACACCCCGCCGCCAAAATCGGCAGAGGGCTGTTTATTGATCACGGCATGGGCGTGGTCATTGGGGAGACCGCCGAGATCGGGGATAACTGCACCTTGTATCAAAATGTCACCCTGGGCGGCACGGGCAAGGACCACGGGAAACGCCACCCCACTTTGGGGGATAATGTCCTGGTGGGGGCAGGGGCAAAGGTGCTTGGCCCATTTACCGTGGGTGACAACGCACGGGTAGCTGCGGGGGCCGTTGTTCTGGATGCTGTCCCGCCGGGTGCCACCGCCGTAGGCGTACCCGCCAGGATAGTGCGCATTAACGGCAAGAAGGTGGAAAGCCCCAGTTCCCAGCTGGATCAAATCCACGTGGCGGATCCTGTTTCCATGGAGCTTCACCGCCTGTGGGGTCAAGTGGAGCGCATACAGAACCAGCTGAACGAAATGGAACGGAACAAGCAGGGAGAAAAGGTTGAAAGCCGAAAATAAGCAGGAGGAAGTCATTATGGAACTGACCAATACGCTGACCATGAAAAAAGAAAAATTCATTCCCCACGAACCGGGGAAAGTGCGCATGTACACCTGCGGGCCTACGGTATATCACTACGCTCACATCGGCAACCTGCGCTCTTATATTATGGAGGATGTGCTGGAAAAATTTCTTCGGTATGACGGCTACCAGGTAGACCGGGTGATGAACATCACCGATGTGGGTCACCTTTCCAGCGACGCTGACACCGGCGAGGACAAAATGCTGGCCGGCGCCAAGCGGGAGCACAAGACTGTAATGGAGATCGCGAAATTTTATACCGATGCTTTCCGGGCGGACTGCAAAAAGCTCCACATCCGCTGGCCTGACACTGTGGTTCCGGCGACCTCCCGCATCCCGGATTTTATCGAGATGGTTTCCGTTTTGCTGGAAAAGGGATACGCATACCAGGCCGGGGGCAACGTGTACTTTGATACGTCGAAACTGAAAAACTACTACGTTTTCGGCAATCAAAACAGCGAAGACTTGGCCGTGGGCGTCCGGGACAGCGTGGACGCCGATGCAAACAAGCGGAACAAAACGGACTTCGTGCTGTGGTTTACCAAGTCGAAGTTTGAGGATCAGGAATTAAAGTGGGAAAGCCCCTGGGGCTATGGCTATCCCGGCTGGCATATCGAATGCTCGGCCATCAGCATCAAAGAGCTGGGCGGGTATCTGGACATTCACTGCGGCGGCATTGACAACGCTTTCCCCCACCACACCAACGAGATTGCCCAGTCGGAGGCCTATCTGGGCCACCCCTGGTGCAAATACTGGTTCCATGTGCTCCATTTAAACGACACCCGGGGGAAAATCAGTAAATCAAAGGGCAGTCTTTTGACCGTTTCCTATCTGGAGGAAAAGGGGTACGACCCTTTGGTTTACCGGCTGTTCTGCCTGCAGTCCCATTACCGCAAGCCCCTGACCTTTTCCTTTGAGAGCCTGGACAACGCCGCCCAGGCTTACGGGAAGCTGGTCTCCCGAGTGGCGGCCCTTTCCAGGGAAGGAAAACCGGATCTGGAAGCGGCAAAACCCTGGCGGGAGAAATTTTCCCAGGCGCTGGGAAACGATTTAAACACCTCTTTCGGTTTGACCGTGCTCTACGATATGCTGAAATCCGATTTGGATGACGCTACCAAACGGTATTTAGCGGGAGATTTCGACTCCGTGCTGGACGTGGGCCTGCTGGAAGCGGCTGACCAGGCGGGCGCGCCCCAGGAGGACGGTCTTTCCCCGGAAGAGCGGACGGAGATCGAAACCCTGCTGGAGCGCCGGGCGGAAGCCAGGAAAAACAAGGATTGGGCGGCGGCGGACGCCATCCGGGAAGAGCTTTCCGCCCGCCACGTGGTGATGAAGGACACTCCTTCCGGCGTGGAATGGTATATTCAGCGCTAAAACCTTTGACATTTGCCGCAGGCTGCATTATACTTGCAATCATACCTGCAAAGTAAAAACATTTAAAAGCGAGGTACAGGAACATGGAAATTTGTGGGAAAAGGGAATTTGACCTGCTGAAAAAGATCGGCTTTACCAGAGTCGCCGGCTCTCCGGAGGAAATGCAGGCCGCGGAAATTTTAAAAGCGGAATGTGAATCCATCGGCGTGCCTGCGGTGATTGAGCCGTTCCAGATCGAGGATGCGGAGATCGAAACCGCTGTGTTTGAAATTTTAGAACCGTTCCACCAGGAATATCAGGTCACAGGTTACAAGTGCGCAGCAAACACCCCGGACGAAGGCCTTATCGCTGACTTCCTGTATGTGGAAAACGGCACGGATGTTAACTTGGCCAACGCCAGAGGGAAAATCGTGCTGGTCAACGGCTATCTGCGGGTACCGCAGTTCCGCAAGCTGATGAAGGCCGGCGTAGCCGGTATTGTCACAATGGAGGGAACCATCCGGGACCGGCTGGACGAGACTGACCTTTCCACCCGCACCCTGCGCCGCACTCTGCGGGCCTTCGGCAATGTGCCAATGGTGAACCTGCGCATTAAAGACGCGATGGAGCTGGTCCGCGGCGGCGCATCCAAAGCCAGGATCGTGCTGAAAAACACCGTAGTAGAGCGCACCTCTCACAATGTGATTGCCACCGTGGTGGGGACCGAACGGCCAGAGGAAGTGGTTTCCTTTGGGGCACATTACGACTCTGTCCCCTTCTCCAAGGGCGTGTTCGACAACGGCGCCGGCTCTGTAATCAACATGGAGATCCTGCGCTGGTACAAAGAAAACCCGCCCCGCCGTACGGTAAAGTTCATGTGGTACGGCTCTGAGGAGATCGGTCTGGAGGGCAGCTGGGCTTATGTAAAGGGCCACAAGGACGAGCTGGAGAATCACCTGCTTATGATCAACGTGGACGTAGGCGGCCCCATCCTGGGTGTGGATCACATTATGGTCACCGCCGAAGAAAAGCTTGCCACTTACATGGAATATTTCTTGAAAATCGACGGCTTCTCCGCCGAGGTCACCCACGACATTTATTCCAGCGACTGCATCCCCTTTGCGGACAGCGGCGTGCCCGCCATCAACTTTGTCCGCGGCGGCGCTCAGGGCGCTTCGTACATCCACAACCGCTATGATACCCTGGATTTGAATTTCCTGTCCGCCGAAATGCTCCAAAAGACCACCGAGCATGTGCTGGCTTTCTCCAAAAATGTGATCAATGCCGATGTGTTCCCCGTGGAGCGGAAGATTCCGGACAATATCAAGGAAAAGGTGGAAAATTACCTGTACAAGAAAGAGCTGGCCGAAGCCCAGGAAAAGTAATTTGACGGCAAAACCAAAAGCGCCTTCGCGTGTTTCAAAAGAAATACACGAGGGCGCTTGCGTCTATAAAATATGAAAATAAATTCCCTGCCGCACCGAAATGTACCGCTTTCGTCCAGCAGGCATTCCATTACCAGCTGGATATATTTTTTAGGAAATTCGTAAGAGGAAGAAATCATTTTCAAGCTTCATTTCGTATGCGTATCCCTCTGCCCGGCCAAGTCTTTGATCACCTCTGCCGCCAGCAGTAGCCCGGCGGCGGCAGGGACAAACGCCATGCTGCCCGGGACCGGCCGACCGGACACTTTTCGGGTCTCGCCTCCCAAAAACAGCGGCGTCTGCGGTTCTTCGGGGGAAAACACCACCTTTACATGTTCAATTCCCCGCTTTTTCAGTTCCTTGCGCATGACTCTGGCCAAAGGGCACACGCTGGTTTGGGAAATATCCGCCACCCGGAAAGCTGTAGGATCAAATTTGTTTCCCGTTCCCATGCAGGAAATCACCGGCGTACCCGCCGCCTGCGCCTGCTGAATCAGCAGCAACTTGGAAGTCACCATGTCGATGGCATCCACCACATAGTCGTATTGGGAAAGGTCAAACGCATCAACCGTTTCGGCGGTGAAAAACTCCGGGACCGCCGTTGCCCTGCAATTGGGATTGATCTCCTTCACCCGCTTTTCCGCCACCTGGGCTTTCTTCCGGCCCAAGGTGCTCTCCAAAGCCAAAATCTGCCGGTTGAGATTGGTTAAGCTGATTATATCGCCATCCACAACGGTGAGAGCGCCCACTCCGCTGCGGGCCAGCGCTTCGATCACATATCCGCCGACACCCCCCGCCCCGAAAACAGCCACGTGGGCGTTTTGCAGCTTCTCCAGCTTTTCTGGCCCGAGAAGCAGTTCCTCCCGGGAAAAGCGATGCTCCATAAACTTTCCTCTTTTCTGCCTGATGATTAACCACCGCAGGTGAAGCAAGCGCGCTAATGAGGCAAACTTGTCCTCGGGCCAGGCACTGAAAATTATCTTCCAGTTCCTTCACGTGTGCCCACCGCAGGTGAAGCAAGCGCGCTAATGAGGCAAACTTGTCCTCGGGCCAG
>CAYSQF010000001.1:0-20802 GCA_964433105.1 uncultured Acutalibacter sp. | reverse complement strand
TGCCCACCGCAGGTGAAGCAAGCGCGCTAATGAGGCAAACTTGTCCTCGGGCCAGGCACTGAAAATTATCTTCCAGTTCCTTCACGTGTGCCCACCGCAGGTGAAGCAAGCGCGCTAATGAGGCAAACTTGTCCTCGGGCCAGACACTGAAAATTATCTTTCAGTTCCTTCACGTGTGCCCACCGCAGGTGTACCCGCTGCAGGTGAATCGGCGGCGCAAAGGCCGGTCACTTTTATCGCGCCGGCAGCATACAGCGCTTTGGCACATTCCGTCAGAGTGGCTCCGGTGGTGACGATGTCGTCCACCAGCAGCAGGGCCTTCCCCGCCGCGCTGTTCCCAGCGCGGTAGGCTCCTTTTACGTTGCTTTCCCGCTCCCGGCGGGAAAGCATATGCTGTACGCCCGTATCCCGCACTTTCTCCAGCAGCGGCAGACAGGGAAGCGCCAGCTCCTCTGCCACGGCCTTTGCCAGTAGCTCGCTTTGGTCATACCCGCGCTTTCGCCGTTTCCGCTTCTCCATCGGCGTCCATACCACAGCGTCAAACCTGTCTCCAGCAGCGGCAGCCGTTTGGGCCATCAGCCGGCCGATGGGAAACGCCAAGGCTTTCCTGCCCCGGAATTTAAATTCATGCAGGGTTGTGCGGAAACCGCCCACATAGGACATGGGCGCAAGAATCATAAACCCTTCCGCTCCGGCTCCCGGTAAGCTGAACCGCCGCAGATAGGGCCGCTCGGGTGCTACCCGTTTACACGCGGGGCAAAACAGGCCACCCTGCGGAACCACCTTCCCACAGTTCAGGCAGCGGGCGGGATACAATAGGCTTAAAAGTTTCTCCTTCAGTCCTGCAGCCAATTTGCTCATATACTTTGACAGAACCGACGAAAGGCTTCACGGCCTGCTTCGGTATCCTTGTAAACACCGGCGTCACCCAATATCTTCCCGAAAATCTCCCCGATGCTATCTTTTACGGCCTTATCCGCGGCTTCTCCGGCCACTCCCGCAGCTTTCAGCTCCTCATACCAGGCCCGGTGCTTCTCCATTTCGGGCCGGCCCATAATTTCCTCCGTCCGTTCCGGTGTCCGCAGGGCTTCTGTCATCAGCTCTGTCTCCCACAAAAGGCGGGGCGGCAGGATGGCAAGGCCCATCACTTCGATCAGGCCGATATTTTCTTTTTTGATGTGGTGGTACTGGGCGTGAGGATGAAACAGCCCCAGTGGGTGTTCCTCTGTGGTCCGGTTATTGCGAAGCACCAGGTCCAGCTCGTATTCTTCTCCCCTTCTCCGGGCAATAGGCGTGATCGTGTTGTGGGGCGTGTCCCCGCTAAACGCCAAAATGCCCTCGGCTTCATCTGAATAACCCCGCCACTTGGCAAGAATCCTGTCCGCCAGCTCAACCAGATCCTCCCGGTTGGCGGATCGCAGACGGAGCACAGACATGGGCCAGCGGACAATCCCCGCTTTCACTGACTCGAAGCCGGGGAAGCGCACCTCTTCCCGCAGGGGCGCTTTCGCCATAGGAAATTCGTAATTTCCTCCCTGGAAATGGTCGTGGGATAAAATGGAGCCCCCAACAATCGGCAAATCGGCATTGGAACCCACAAAATAGTGGGGCAGCAGTGAGACAAAATCCAGGAGGTGCTCAAAGGACGCACGGTTGACTTTCATGGGGCGGTGTTCCGCGCTTAAAACGATACAGTGCTCGTTGTAGTACACATAGGGAGAATACTGCAAGAACCATTGCTCTCCGCAAAGCGTGAGAGGGATCAACCGATGGTTCCCCCGAGCCGCCTGGTTTCGGCTTCCCAAAAATCCCTCGTTTTCCCGGCACAGCGCGCACTTTGGGTAGCCAGACTGCGGGGCGTTTTTCGCGGCGGCAATGGCTTTTGGATCCTTTTCCGGCTTGGACAGGTTAATGGTGATCACCAAATCCCCATAGGGTGTGGGGGCGGTCCACATCCGATCCCGCTCCACCCGGTCTGCCCGGATATAGTTGGATGCCCGGCTCAGGCCGTAATAATAGTCGGTAGCGGCTTTTTTGTCCCGCTCATATAGGCTGTAAAAGGTCTTTACCACCTCAGAGGGCCGAGGCGTAAGGCAGGCCATGATCTCCGTGTCCAGCTGATCCCTGGCGTCCCGGGTGTCGGGTTCGAGCTTTCCCTGCTCCGCCGCCCAATCGCAAAGCCGCTCCAATGGCTCCGCCGGATAGGGCAAAGACGGGCCTGGTTCCCGCTTCTGAAAGACCAGAATTCCCAGCAGGGCCAAAATCCTGTTTACAGCGTAGACCTCATCTTCCGGGGAAATCAGCCCCTTGTCCAGCCCATATTGGACCAGTCGGCTGATTTCAAAGCTTACATCCACTGTGCTCATCTGCCGCAGCTCCTTTCCGTGCCGTTTCTTCAGTTTCATTTTACTACGGAATGCCCCGCAGGACAAGCAGAAAATGCACACCTGCCAAGCCGGGCATTTAAGTTGCTCAAGAAACAAGACCCGGGTAAAAAACCGGGTCTTGCTGCATTTTTCAACCTGCTTACACTTGAGAAAATTTCGCCGCAGAAGATTTCAGCGGGTGGTGGCGGTGTCGTCCGGATCGTCGGGAGCCTTGGGCTTGATGTCCCCGGCGGCGGTAAGGGCCATTTTTGTAAGGGTCGGCCCTACCAGCTCATAAATGAGCACGCCAAACAGCACGATACTGCGGATGGTAGACCCAACCGACCCCAACGCGCCCACCTGGGAAGCCATCCCCAGCGCCACGCCAGCCTGGGGCAGCAGGGTAATCCCCAGATAACGCTTCACCTGGAAGGGGCATTTCGCCATACGGCTGCTGAAATAAGCGCCAAAGTACTTACCGATGGAGCGGGCCAGAATGTACACCACGCCCACACCTACAATAGCCAAATCGGTAAACACGTCAAAGTGCAGCTCCGCGCCACTGAGGACAAAGAACAGAGTCAGCAGTGGGGCAGACCATTTGTCGGCCCGGTCCATAAGGTCCTCAGAAATGGGGCAGATATTGCAGAATACCGTACCCATCATCATGCACACCAGCAGGGAGGAGAACGTAATCTCCACCGCGCCGATCTTAAAAGACAGCATGGACAGGGCGACAGCCAGGATCACAAAACCGGCGATCATGGCGGTACGGTTCCGCCGGGACTTGAACCACCGCTCCAGATAGGTGAGACACCAGCCTAACAGGCTTCCCAAGGCCAGGGAAAGAAGTATCTCCAGCAGAGGGGAAACCACAATGGATATTACGCTGGCGGAATTGGAGGTCATTGCCTGGGCCGCGCCAAAGGAAATGGCAAAAATCACCAAGCCCACCGCGTCGTCCAGTGCCACCACAGGCAGCAGGATATCGGTAACAGGGCCTTTCGCCTTGTACTGCCGCACCACCATTAAAGTAGCGGCGGGGGCAGTGGCGGCGGCAATGGCGCCCAGGGTAATGACTGCGGAAATGGGAAGCTTGTCTCCCAGGAACAGGTGCAGCACAAAAAGAGCCACGTCCACCATAAGGGTGGCGGTAACAGCCTGGAACACGCCCACAATCACCGCCGCCTTGCCGGTGGTTTTCAGAGAGGACAGACGGAATTCACTGCCAATGGCGAAAGCGATGAACCCCAGAGCTACATCGGAAATGGGAGAAAGGGTTTCCACCTCTTCAAAAGTGTTGAACCCAATGCCAGGGATGCCTAATGCGCCGATCAGGCAGGGGCCGAGCAATACGCCAGTAATCAGGTAGGAAGTGACATCCGGCAGATGGAAACGCTGGAACAAACGGGTCATCATCATGCCCGCTACCAGCGCCACGGAAATGCTTAAAAGCATACTCATGGGAATTCCCTCTTTTCAAATTCAGTCATATTGTAAAAGCAACCTTATATTACGCTCAAGACCAAGTTTTGTCAACCGATTTTCCCGGCTTTTGACAAAAAACAACCGCTGTCCGATAGTGCCGGACGGCGGCCGCGCAGGGCTAACTGCCCTGTTGATTCTTGCCTTTTTTACTCTGTACCGTTTTCTTCTCGCTCCGGATCGCTTTTCTCCTCCGGAGCTTCTTCCTCCTGAAGCACGGCAATTTCCTCTGCCATGCGGTCCAGCACCCGAGCCGTTATAAACAGCGAGCGCACATACGTCTCGCTGGCGTCGATGGTGGTTTCCCCTTCCGGGGTAGCACCCGTTCCGCCAAGCCCCAGCGCCCGGTATACCTGCTCTACCGCCGCTCTGGCCCAACTCGGCGTATCCGCAATCGTGCGGTATTTCTTCTCGTTCAGGTCATAGACCTTTTGGGCTTCCTCCCGGGCCAGCCCGGCCACTTCCTCTCTGGTCATATCCGTCTCCTCCATTTCCCGGATGATCTTGGGATAATCCCGGAACGCCCGGTCCATGTCGAACCGCTTCCCGTTCAAAATCCCATTGTTGGTATACTGCCACATGCCAACGTTCCCCTGGTAGTTCAGGGTGCCGTCCCACTGGGCCACCCACTTGTCAAAGCGGTCCAGACGAGGGCTGTTCAGCCGAGTCTCCATCCAGTATAGGGAAGAGTAGATCCCGCAGTAACAGCCCGCTTGCTCTATGGCGTCACAGTAGGTCACGCAGTTGCCTACAAGGGCTTCCCCCGCGGGCAGAGTGAAATCCTCCACATCATACCAAACGCCGTACAGCGGGCGTCTGCCCGCCAAAAGCCGCAGGGTGTGGGCCGCTTCGCTTTTAGCCATGTCCTCGTTTTGGGCGTAGGAATACAGATACACCCCATAGGGGATGCCCGCTCTTTCGCATTTTTCCACGTTTGCCGCATACTGGGCGTCATCCTGGCTGGGAAAATTGCTGCCATACCCGCAGCGGATAATGGCGAAATTGATCGCCCCCTTTAGGGCGTTGAAATCCACATCACCGTTAAATTCTGAAATATCGATCCCCGTTGCTAGTATTTCCGGCATAATTCCGTCACCTCCCCGCACTTTGCCGAATCGAGATAAATCCCAAAATAAGGAAATACCTCTTATCAGCTTATGCCGCACAAGAAAAAATGTCCGCGGAAAATTTTCCCGCAACGGCACGAAACGCCGTCCCTACCCCCTCTAACGTTATAGGGGAAGGAAAATTTTTCAATCCAGCAGGAAAGGACTTCCTTCCCCACCGAATATTTGCTATAATACGGATTAGAGTTGTTTTAAAGAAACCGGGCCCGTTCCGGTCGGTGCATTTTAAATTGTAAGGAGTCCAAAACACTATGAAAAAACCGCCCCTTCGCCACAAAGCTCCCAGAAAATTCCGCCGCTGGACAGCCTGTCTGCTGCTGACGGTCTGCTGCCTCTCCCTCCCCGCTTTGGGCGCGGAGCCTGTTGACGACACCTCAATTACGGAAAGTGCCGCGCCTGCGGCAAGCCTTGAGGAACCTGTTTTCGCGACGGAAGAGACAGATCAAACCGCCGGGACCACTCCCACAGATTCTGAACCCACTCCTTCTCCCTCCCCTTCCCCAGAGCCGATTCCGGACACGGTAACCCTGACCTTCCAGATGGGGCCGTTCGGGGTAAAAACCCTGGTGGTAGAGCGCGGGACCTACCCCAGCGAGGTACCGGAGGTGCCCCAGCTCCCCGCCGCACAGCCTTTGGGCTGGTTTGACCAGGCAGGGAACCAGGTCTATCCCGCCAGCACCCCTGCCGTGGAAGACGCTGTTTACGGCGCAAGATGGACCCGCAAGGTTTCCGACTTGCTGAATACTGATGAGCACGCATCCTACATATCCGGCTATGAAAACGGCATGTTTAAGCCCAATCAGAGCGTAACCAGAGCTGAAGCCGCTCAGATGTTTTACTCGCTCCTGCGGCAGAAGGACTGGCCCCAACGCACTTTTAGCGATGTGCAAACCGCCTGGTATACGCAAGCTGTGGAAACTATGGCGGGCCTGGGTGTAATGAACGGCTATTCGGACGGCTCCTTTAAGCCGGGTCAGGCCATTACCCGGGCGGAGTTTGTCACAATGGCCGTTGCCTGCGATACCATTGAGCCGGGGGAGATCTCCTTTTCCGATGTCCCTGCTGACTCCTGGGCGGCACCCTATGTGGCAACTGCTTCCGCTAAGGGCTGGATCAGCGGCTTCAAGGACGGCACCTTCCACCCAAACGACAAAATCACTCGAGCTGAAGCCGTGACTATTTTAAATCGGATGCTTGGACGCGTTGCAGACGCTGAAATCACCAAAAAAACCGATGTAAAAAATTTCTACGACGTTTTTACCGACCACTGGGCTTACGGCAATATCATAGAAGCCTCTACCAGCCACAATTTTTCTTCCTCCGACAGCGGAGAGGTGTGGACCGACTACCAGCGGGATGATTCCGCCCCCGAGAAAAGCGGCTGGGTGACAGACGGCTCCACCCGATACTATTTGGACGCGAAAACTAAAAAGTTTCTGCGGGGAGAACAGACCATCGACGGTAAAAAATATTTGTTTGACACGGTCACCGGCGCGGCTTTTACCGGCTTTCGCTCTCAAGGCTCCTGGAGACGGTATTACAAGGACGGCCTGCTGATGGACGACATTTCCGGCCTGGGTGTGGTAAAAGGCCCTTATATGATCAAGGTTTATAAAAATTCCAATTATCTGATCATCTTCGCAAAGGACGGAAGCGGCACCTATAATACACCGGTTCGAGCCATGCGGACCTCCTGCGGGTACGGCACCCCGGTTGGCACCTTCTACACCCCGGACAAGTACCGCTGGCTGCAGATGGTCGGCGACACGTGGGCCCAGTGGTGCACTCAGATTCAAGGGAATTACCTGTTCCACTCCGTGCCAAACTGGACCAAAAGCAACCTGGATCTGGAGGTGGGCGAGTACAACCACCTGGGCGATACCCGGTCAATGGGCTGCATCCGCCTGAACTGCCGGGACGCCAAATGGATTTATGACAATTGCGTTTTGGGGACAAAAGTGGTCATTACCACTTCGGAAAGCTCCGGACCCTTGTCCAAGCCCGCCGGAATTCAAATTCCCTCCTGGCACACCTGGGATCCCACCGATCCCACCGCCTACTGGATGTGTGTCCAAAACGGCTGCCACTAAAGAATCTGTCGAATGCCCCTTTATACGACTATTTTGAGTGGCGCTTTACGTCGCTGAGCGGCCTTAACCGAGAGAAAGGCAAAAATAGTCCTTACTGCGGCGTTTCTGTTTCATATGAAAGGGTTGTAAGGAGGACTTTTTCTCCCCCTTTTCGTTTCCCTTACGGACAAAATCGGATGAAAAATGACAGGACAGCAGGTGCGCTTACCTGATAAAATGAAAGTGCGGGCAGCCTTTTCTTGCCCGTAATATTTCAAAAGGAGAGCGCTTTATGAATCAAACTGTTTTGGGCCACTTCCTGCAAACCGGGCCGTACACCTGGTCCGGCCCGTATAGAGAATATTTTCAGAGCCTGCCGGAGGATCCCCGGGCGCTGGGGAATCTCATTTCCCACCAGATTGTCCACAGGGTGACCCTGCGAGAAGGGAACACGAACGCCAACGCCGATCTGCGCTACGGGGATATGAATGAATACCCCTGGCACCGCATGCGCTGCGAGGACGACATGTTCCTGACCGCCCCGGCCATCACCGCGGAACTGTTCCGCCGGGATTCCCGGGGCTTTACGGCGGATCGGGCCGTGCCGGACAAGCTGGTTCTCACCTGCCGGTATGTATCTGTGCTGGTTTCCGCCATTTACAAGGCGAAAGGGATCCCCTGCCGCAGCCGTGCGGGCTTTGCCCCCTACTTCCAGCCCGGGGTCAGTGTGGATCACTGGATCAACCAGGTGTGGAGCCAAGCGGAAAACCGCTGGATCACTTTTGACGCCGACGGCTTTTACAATGAAGCCGCAATGGGGATCTCCCAATACGACATGAGCGAGGACAGCTTCGACTGGGCGGCAAGGGCCTGGCTTTCCATCCGTTATGGCAAAACCAATGGAAACAGTTTTCTTTATGCCGATGGCTTGGGTACCTGCGGCCTAAAAGCCGTGATCCGGTACTTGTTTTACGATTTCCACGCCTTGATGAACCATGAAATCTCCTATCTGTTCCAGCCCTGCTATATCGACGGCAAATTCGAATCCCTGGCCGAAAGCGAGTTTCAAGAGCTGGACCGGTTGGCCGAGCTGCTTCTGGATCCGGAAGAAAACTTCCCCGCTCTTTTGGAACTGTGGGAAGCAAATCGGAAATTCCGTGTGCTCAACAGTCCCCTGGTGGGGGACTGGGATAACCAGCTCTTGCTGGAGAATCATAAGTAAGCGGATCGCATGTCCGCGTAATATCTCCCCGCCAAGCAGGGCGGCACTGATAAAGAAGTTTTTCAGTACCGATCGCTCCAATTCTGGCAATCGTGTAAGTCAGATACGAATTGCCAGAAGGAGCAACCTCCGGCGGGGGATTTTTTATTGTAAAATTCAGTAAAAGATGATATACTATAATATCCAAAACTTTAGCCGCGGAAGGAGAAAACCGGAAATGAAGCTTCTGAAAAAGCACGGTAAATGGTTTTTGGACAGAATCAACCGGGACAGGCTGGATTCCACCGCAGCGCACAGTTCGTTTTTTCTGATCATTTCCTTCCTGCCTTTTTTAGCTCTGCTGTTTACCTTAATGCAACGCATCCGCTTCAGCGATGGTTATACGGTCATCGAAATGGCTCTAAACGTTTTGCCGGAAAGCATCTCCACCTATGTGGAGGGGCTTCTCCCCAGCCCGCTGGAGTCCAGCGGCGTGCTTCCTATTGCCATCATCATGGCTCTTTGGTCCTCCTCTGTGGGTATGGTCGCGGTCATCAAGGGCCTGGATCAAATCTACGAATGCGAGGGGCCGCGGAATTATATTGCCCTGCGGCTGATCGCTCTGCTTTATGTGATGATGTTTGCCGTGGTGATTTTAATCACCGCTGCTTTGCTGGTGTTTGGTTCCACTATTTACAAATACCTGCTGGAGCATTCCCCGCCGTTTTTTGCCACACTGCTCATGAATTTTAAATCCCTGGTGGGCTTTGTCCTGCTGATGTTCCTTTTTACGCTGATGTTCTGCTTCCTGCCCCGGAGAAAGATTAAATTCGTGCACAACCTTGCGGGCGCCGCTTTTGGCGCGGGCGGCTGGGTGCTGTTTTCCTTCTTCTTTTCTCTATTTGTGGAAAATTTTTCTAATTTCTCTATTTACGGCGGCCTTGCCACCCTGGTCATTTTGATGTACTGGCTGTTTTTCTGCATGTATATTATGTTCCTGGGGGCCGAGGTAAGCATGTGGCTGGAAACCAGCGGGATCCAAAACGACTTGAAAAACCGCGCGAAAAAGCACAGGAATCGGAAGGAACGGGAAGGGGCAAAACAGTGAAAAAAGTAGTTGTGATCGACGGCCAAGGGGGCCGGATGGGCGCCGCGCTGGTGTCCCAGATCAAGGCGTCTGAAACCGGTGCGGAAATCGTTGCGGTGGGGACCAACTCTGCCGCTACCGCCGCCATGCTGAAGGCGGGCGCCGACGTGGGCGCCACCGGGGAAAACCCGGTGGTGGTCTGCTGCCAGGATGCCGACATTATCGCCGGGCCTATGGGCATTATCACTGCCAACGCCCTGCTGGGGGAGATCACCCCGAAAATGGCGGCGGCTGTGTCAGGCAGTAAGGCGCAAAAACTGCTAATCCCCGTCAATCGCTGTTCCGTCACCGTGGTGGGAGTGGAGGATCTTCCCTTGGGAGACTATGTGAAACTGGCGGCACAGAAAACTAAGGAATTACTGGGATAATACAGAGAAAGGAACGCCATATTTTGGAACTTTGGGATGTATACGATAGGGATGGGAATTTGACCGGCCGGACCATCCTTCGCCGGGAGCGCGGCGCACTCTTGGCAGAGGGGGAATACCACCTGGTCGTTACCATGGTAATCATTAACAGTACAGGGGAAATGTTCTGTACCCATCGCAGCCCGGAAAAGGCCCTTTTCCCCGGTATGTGGGAAAATACCGGCGGCTCTGTTTTAGCCGGAGAAACCAGCCTGCAAGGGGCTGTCCGGGAATTAAAAGAGGAAACCGGCCTTATCGCAGCGTCTGAAGAGCTTACTTTCCTCTATCGCGCTATACGCACCGATTTCTTTATGGACGTATACGGCCTGCATCGGGATTTTCCCATCAGCGAGGTAACTTTCCAGCCCGGGGAAACCGACGGCGCCAAATGGTTCCCCTATGAGGAATGGGAACGGCTGGCCCGAGCCGGCGCTGTTTTGACCCCTGCCGGCACCGATAATGAGGAATTTTTTGGAATTCTGCGAAACTACATAAAAGAGGTATAAGCATATGGCAGTAAAGGTAGGCATGGTTTCTTTGGGATGCGCAAAAAACCAGGTGGACGGCGAAATGCTGATGGCCGCTTTAAAAAACGACGGCTTTGAAACAGTAGACGACGCGGCCCTGGCGGATGTGGCTATTGTCAACACGTGCGGGTTTATTGAAAGCGCAAAAAAAGAGTCCATCGATGAGATTTTAGAGCTGGCTCAGCTGAAAAAAGAGGGCCGCATTAAAAAGCTGGTGGTCACCGGCTGCTTGTCCGAGCGCTACCAGGATGAAATGCACAAGGAACTGCCCGAGGTAGATGCGGTGCTGGGGATTGGCGCCAACGGCGATATCGCTGAACTTCTGCGGCGCATGCTGGAAGGGGAATTTATAGAAGAATTCCCCGAAAAAGAGAAAATGCCCCTGTGCGGGGCACGGGAGCTTTCTACCCCCAGCTGGTCCGCCTACTTGAAGATTGCCGAGGGTTGTGACAACCGCTGCGCTTACTGCGCCATCCCCATGATTCGCGGCGGCTACCGCAGCCGTACCTTGGAAAGCATTGAAGAGGAAGCCCGGCAGCTGGTGGAAAACGGCGCGAAAGAACTGGTGCTCATCGCCCAAGACACCACCCGGTACGGCAAAGACCTGTATGGGGAATATTCCCTGGCGGAACTGCTCCGCCGCCTGTGCAAAATTGATGGCCTCGTCTGGCTTAGAACGCTTTATTGCTACCCGGACGCTATTACCGACGAGCTGCTGGACGTAATGGCTCGGGAGGAAAAGGTGGTCAAATACATCGACCTGCCCCTGCAGCACGCTTCGGGGAAAATCCTGCGGGCCATGAACCGCCGGGGAAACCGGGCATCCCTTACTGCCCTGCTCAAAAAAATCCGGGAGAGAATCCCCGGCGTAACCCTGCGCACCACGCTGATCGCCGGCTTTCCCGGGGAAACCGAGGAGGATTTTACCGAGCTTGCCGAATTTGTCAAGGAAATCGAATTTGACCGCCTGGGCTGTTTCCCCTATTCCCAGGAGGAAGGCACTCCCGCCGGGTCCATGCCGGACCAGATCGACGAGGCGGTCAAGGAGCACCGCGCGGAGATCATCCTGGAAACCCAGGCCCGGATTATGGAACGGAAAGGGCAGGCCTTTATCGGCAAGACCCTGCCCGTGCTGGTAGAGGGCTTTGATCGTTACGCCGAGTGCTGGTTTGGCCGGTCCGCAATGGACGCGCCGGACGTGGACGGCAAGGTGTTCTTTTCCATTGGGGACAAGAAGCCGCGGCTTGGTTCCTTTGTTTCCGTCACCATAGAGGACTGCATCGACTGCGACCTGTTCGGCACACTGGCGCAGCCCTGACCTTCGTTTGATTCATTCTGTACCGAGGTGGTCAAGATGAAAATGAACCTTCCTAACAAGCTGACGTTAGCCCGGGTAGTTTTGGTACCGGTGTTCATGGTGTTTGCCGCCCTTTCCAACTACGGGCAGGCAGATTTCAGCCCGGTCTGGAGCGCGGTGGCCGGGGCCGTTTTTGCCGTCGCCAGTTTTACTGATTTTCTGGACGGATATCTGGCCCGGAAAAACCATTTAGTGACGGATTTTGGAAAATTTGCCGACCCTCTGGCAGACAAAATGCTTACTACCGCCGCGTTGATCTACATGGTGACGGACGGCGTATGCTCTCCCATTGTGCTGGCTGTTGTGCTGTTCCGGGAATTTGCCGTAGCCGGCGTGCGGATGATCGCCGCCGCGGGGAACCGTGTGATCGCCGCCAACCTGTGGGGCAAGGTGAAAACCGTGCTGCAAATGGTGACCGTTATTTTCTACTATTTTGCCGCCGCTTTCTCCGCACCCTCCGACGCTATGGCCGTGTCTTTGATCACCCAAGTTTTGTGCTGGGCCGTAGCCGCCGTCACCCTGCTTTCCGGCGTTAAATATCTATGGGACAACCGGGCGTGCATCAATACCGCCAAGTAACCTATCAGAGAAAGCTTATCTTCCCTGCCTGCCGGATCCATTGCCTCCCGGCAATAAATTGTAGTTGCTGTGGCGGGGACGGTCGCCGGGCATATAGAAATACACAAACTTCACAGAGAAAATATCACACACAATAAAGTTGTTGACCGCTTCATCGTACAGTGTGACAAAGCTTCTTCCTACAAAATAGAGCAGCCCTTGCTTGCGCATGATCTCCTGAGTGCCAATGAGGAATTCCACCACCACGTACGCGCCGATATTCTGCGCCAGGATCGCCTGCATGGAGCCACGCATTTCCTCACTGTCAAAGCTTTCCTGGGGTGGGTGGTAAAAATTGTCTGTGCGGGCGGCGCCATCGTCTCTTTCCTGAAAGTCTCTCCGGTTCCGCAGTCTGCGCATCCCAGGCGTCATATCGTTGTTCCAGCCGTTTTCGCTCATAATTGTACCTCTCTTTCTTTGGGAGCATTAAAGTTTCCGCAAGGAGCCGCTGATTAAATTCGGCGGTTCTTTATGTGTCGGCATATGCGTCGGTGGGGTTGTAAAAGCAGTGGTCACCTATACGGATCACGAATTCCCCGACCTGCGATGGAAAATTGTCCCGACAGGTCGGCTTAAAGGGATTGAAATACCATAGGGCAAAGCCCAGGTTCGTCAGTCGGTTCCCGGCAATGGCCCAGTCCGCAATATCGTACTGTACATCGGTGGGACGCATATTATAGATGTTCTGCATGTTGTACTGCCCGCCAACGGTTTCCATGACACAGGTAAACTGCTGGGGCTGGTACACTACCTCCCGGATGGTGTATAGGCGCCCATACTCCCCATAGGTCACTTGGACCCGGTTCATCACCACGCAGGCCACCGCCTTCATTCCTGTATCCCCTTCTCCCCCCGCTTCGCATTCCAAGATTCGGGCCAGAAGCTCCCGATCGGAAAACGCCATAGTTACCCCCCTTCCCTTTCCTTTTCCATGCCTATGCGCAGGGGCGCAAAAAAATACCGCCAGCGGGACATCTCGCTGACGGTATTTTTTATGCGGTTTTGTGGTGGGTTTCCAGATTCAGAGCCACCATACTTCGGCGCAGATCCTGCCCAAGGTGGAGTGCAGCCTGACTGAGCGGTGCAGGCCGCTGATCCCCATTTTGGATCGGATGTGCACGTGGGGCGACAAGAACCGTTATAACCCGGCAGTGCGAAAATGGATCGCACTGCCGGTTCCTTCTTCATGAAATGGCCGTTTATTTACCCGCTTGCGCCACCCAAATATTCCTCAATAAAATGGGCCGCAACGGCGCCATCGGCGGCAGCGGTGACGATTTGACGCAAGGGCTTCCGGCGCAAATCACCCACGGCAAACACGCCGGGCAGGTTGGTACAGGTGGTCTCGTCCGCCTGCACATACCCGGCGTCGTCCAAATCGATCTGTCCCTGGTAAAGCCTGGTTTCCGGCAAATATCCCACCGCGATAAACAGCCCCGCGCAGGCAATTTCCCGGACCTCTCCGGTCAGCTTCTCCCGCACCTTTACGCCGGTGACCGTTTGATCCCACAAAATTTCCTCCACCTGGCTGTTCCAGATAAATTCCACATTTTCCGTTTTCTGCAGGGGATCCAGATAGGCCTTTGATGCACGCAGGGCATCCCGCCGGTGGATCAGGTACACCTTTTCACAAAGCCGGGCCAGGTATAGCACATCGGACACGGCGGTATTCCCACCGCCGACCACCGCCACGGTTTTCCCCCGGTAAAACATGCCGTCGCAGGTAGCGCAATAGGAAACGCCTTTCCCCCGCAGCTCACGCTCTCCGGGCAGGCCCAGTTCCCTGGGATAAGCTCCGGAAGCCAGCACTACTGTCCTGGCCTGATACGTCCCATCTTTTGTACGCAGCCGCTTTACAGAGCCATCCAGCTCCACGCCCAAAACCTCTGTCAGCCGGGTCAGTACGCCAAAACGCTCTGCGGCCTGCTTCATGCTCATCGCAAGCTCAAAGCCGTTAACCCCCTGGGGAAAGCCGGGATAATTATCGATTTGGTCCGTTGTACCCATCTGCCCGCCGGGAGCAAGCTTTTCCAAAACCACCACGGAAAGGTTTGCCCGTGCCGCGTACAGGGCCGCCGTATAGCCGCCCGGCCCGCCGCCGATCACGGCCGTGTCAAAAATTTTTCCTTCCATTGAAACGCTTTACTCCAAAAGCTCCGTCAGCTTTTCCTTGGGCTGAACACCCACCAGGGTGGCGGCGGCTTCGCCGTTCCGGAACAAAATGGCAGTGGGGATGCTCATGACGCCGTACCGGGCGGCAAGATCCGGCTCGTCATCAATATTCACTTTGCCCACCTGCACTTTCCCCCGGTTTTCTTGGGCAAATTCATCCACAATGGGTGAAAACATCCGGCAGGGCCCGCACCAGCTGGCCCAAAAGTCCACCAACACCGGCTCTTTTGCTTCCTTGAGTATGCTGTCAAAATTGTCTCTGGTTAAGGTTATAACTTCCATTGATACCATCCTTTCAAAATAAAAATGATTCTTTGTCCTTAGAATGCCCCGAACTTCCGCTTTCATAAACGATATCGCAGGCTTCTCGGATATGCATTGCTTCAAAATAAGCGTTTTCCTTGGGAATCCATTCCTCCAGGTAACGGCGGAGCAGGATATCGCCATTGCGGGCAAGGATACGGGCTTCCTGTTCTGCGGGAGATACGCTGAGAAAAACTTTTACATCATAATATTCCTGCAGGTCCGGGTGCATGCAGTAGGAGCCCTCAAAAATGTTCACCGGCTTTGGCTGGACCAGCACCGGCTCCTTCTGTTTCATTACAGAACAGTCAAAGGGCCGGTAGGAGAATGGCCTCCCCCTTTTGACGTTTTCGCAAATCTCTTCCCGGAACCTTTCCCGTTCCATATTACCGCCCACTTCCTCCAGCCGCTGGGGCGTGCGCTTTTCCAAGGGAAGGAAAAAGTCGTCCGCGTGGAACACATTGCTGTCCCACAGCTTGGAAAGAACTTGGGCCGCTTCTGTCTTGCCCGCCGAGCTGTTACCATCGATCGCCACATTCACCGTTCCCTTTTCCTTCAGGCACTTTTCAATGGCGGCATATAAGGAAACATAGCGGCCGTATTCCTTTTTAATCACCCGGTAACACGGTTCATAATTTTTTAAATAGATCTCGCTGTGCGCAACGGGCGGGTACTGTTCCTGGCGGTACCGTTCCAAATACGCAAGGGCCTCCTCGGCGGAGAAGCGGAACACTGATGGCATTTCCTGACATAGCTCGCCAAAAATGCGCAGCTTTTCCTCAAACCGAACCCATGCCGTTTTTGGGATATGCTGGTTGGAGACTTTCTGGATCCGATAAATCAGCTCAGGGGAAATTACTTGGCTTACCGATAAATTCATCCGGCAGAACGGGCCAAAAAACGGATCAAACCAGGGGCGGCGAAGCATTTTATCCGTCATGCAATCAATTTCTTCCCGTAAAAGCCGAAGGTTTTCCTCAGGATCGCTCAAATCCCGGTCTGTCCCAAATTCCGACTGGCGGATGCGCTTGATGTAGTCCTGCACCTGTGCCTTCGGGTGTGCCTGCGCGCAGTAAATCAAGAACGTTTTTACATTCAAAATGTTTTGATCCATCGCATTCATTCTCATAAGATTCTGTTCCTCCCCAGTACCTCAAATCTCCACTCCCGCATACACAGCAAATTCTCGAAAACTCCCCTGCTTGATTCCGGAGAGGTTCCGATTCTCCCTGTTGATCAAGCAATCTGCGCACAAATACACATCTATTCCCGCATCTAAAGCCGCCAGATCCTCCGCCGTATCGTTTCCCACCATAAGGCACTCTTTTGCCCGCTTCCCTGTCCTTTTCAGGATTTCCCGGAAATACTCGGGATTTGGCTTGCAAAAGGAATATTCCTCATAGCTGGTAATCTCCGAAAAATCCTCGGGCACAAGGCCAATCCAGGACAGACGAGTTTTTACCCCTATGGCGGGGAACACTGGATTTGTGGCCAGAATCACATCATAGCCCTGGGCTTTTAATCCCGCCACCGCTGTTTTAGCCAGTGGGTTCTCCCCCACCACAGCACGCACCCGGTTAAATTCATTGGCGTAAAAGCCGTCGAATACCGGTCGGAGGTTCAGAGCTTTTTCTCCCATCTCCTTCGCAAACACCGTCCAAAAACGGTCACAGTTTTTCATGGTTCCATCATTCCGCACCATAGCCTTTGTGCCTTTCCATACCGCAGCCGTCAGCGCCTTTGCTTCAAAGCCGTAGGGCGCCGCCTTTTTCGCAAGCTCGGCAAAGTAGGCAGACGTAAAAGTCTCCAGGTCCATTGGCAGCAGCGTGCCGTCCAAATCAAACAACACGGTCGTGATCCTTTGCTCTAGCATTCAGTTGCCCTTTCGTTCCACTGTTTTTGTAGCCACAATACTCACCCCGGTACCGGCAGCGTTTTCCAAAATCACATCCCCGATCCTCACAGGAGCTTGTACCGACGCTGCCCGTATCGCCGTCATGCAGTCAAATATCCTTTCCTTGGGGATCTCTCCCTTGGTCCGTACCGGGACCACGGGAGCATTTCCTTCAGTCACCCGCACGGTGGAAGTGACGGTGCGCACTGGCGCGGTTACTTCCCGCCGGCCATATTCTTCCCCGCGCTTGCAGGTGTTCCCGGAAACGGAAAGCACCTTCCCCGATTCGTCCGTTTCTACCCGCAGAGGACAGCCCATCGGGCAACTGATACAGGTAAGCTCATGAACCGCCATATCACCGCGCCTCCTTTTCCTCGCCGGCCCAAATTTCGATCTCTCCCGGCTGGCCGGAGCCATTTGCCCCAGTAAACCATTCTTTTCTCAAAACCAGTTGTTCCATTTCTCCCGGTGCCATCACTGGGCGCTTCCGTTTAAAAAGCTCTTTGTCGTTCCAGACGGCGCGCACCGTGGCATTCCTCAGATTCTGTCCTACCCGGAAGCGCACCACGACCTGATCGTTCATCCTGTCAGGATTCACCGCGCAGGGCACAGTATACCGCACTGCTCCAGCCGGAGTCAAAGGAATTTCCGTCCCGCCTGCCTCCGCCCCTTCCTTCACATAGTGAGCACAGCTCCTTCCGGCCTGCTCCGCTTCTTCTGAGACATAGTCCACCAGGTCGTGCACATGGAGTACATTGCCGCAGGCAAACACGCCCGGAATATTGGTTTCCAGACTTTCGTTGACTTTCGGACCGTTGGTGACGGGGGAAAGCTCAACGCCAATCTCCCTGGAAAGCTCATTTTCCGGGATCAGCCCTACGGAAAGCAGCAGGGCATCACAGGAGATTTCCTCTTCTGTGCCGGGAATGGGTTTTCGGTTTTCGTCCACCTGGGCTATAGTGACGCCGGTCACCCGCTCTTTCCCCCGGATCTCCACCACCGTGTGACTGAGCTTCAAAGGGATCCCGTAATCGTTCAGGCACTGCACTATATTCCGTTTCAGACCACCGGAATAGGGCATCAGCTCTGCCACGCATTTTACTTTCGCTCCCTCCAGCGTCATGCGGCGGGCCATAATCAATCCAATATCTCCGCTGCCTAAGATCACCACTTCCCGGCCGGGCAGATAGCCCTCCCGGTTCATCAGGCGCTGAGCGGTGCCTGCGGAGAAAATGCCCGCCGGCCTGTATCCCGGAATGTTCAGTGCGCCCCGGGGCCGTTCTCGGCACCCCATTGCCAATATCACGGCGCCGGCTTCCATTTCCAACAGGCCCTCCTGCCGGCTGACCGCCGTAACGACCAATTTCCCGCCTTTGCGCTCCAGATTTACTACTGTGGCGCCCAACAGCGCCGGTATTTCCATTTCCTTCGCCCGCTCTACATACCGGGCAGCGTATTCCGGGCCGGTCAATTCCTCTCGGAAGGTGTGCAGGCCAAAGCCATTGTGGATACACTGGTTCAAAATGCCGCCAAGTTCATACTCCCGCTCCAGGATCAAAACATCGTCAACCCCGTTTTCCTTCGCGGAAATAGCAGCGGCCAATCCTGCGGGGCCACCGCCGACCACTACAACATCGTGTTTCATGGTTATCTTCCCCCTCAGCGGATTTTTTCTAAAACGACCTGGGACTGCTTCCCGCTTTTTCGGACCTCTTGCAAATCCAAAGAAAGCTCCCGGGATAGCAGTTCCATCACTCTGGGTGAACAGAAACCGCTTTGGCAGCGGCCCATCCCCGCTCGAGTCCGACGCTTTATTCCATCCAGCGTTTTCGCTCCCAACGTGCTGTGGATCGCGTCTAATATCTCCCCCTCGGAAATCTGTTCGCATCGGCAGACAATCGCACCGTAGGCAGGGTTTTGCCGGATCATTTCCGCTCTTTGTTCCGGGGAAAGCTGGGCGATCCTCGGCACGCCCCTTCGAATGGGGTCAAAATCAGTTTTCTCCTTCAGTCCCAATTTACTGGCGATCAGCCCAGCCATAAATTCCCCAATGGCAGGGGCGCTTGTCAAGCCCGGGGATTCTATCCCCAGCGCGTCAAAAAAGCCTTCCGCAGTTTCTGCCAATATAAAATCGTCTCCCGTTTCATGGGCTCGCAGGCCCGCAAATGAAGTGATGACCTGCCGCAGGGGTACATTTTTCACGGCCAGCGCAGCTTTCTCCCCGATCTCGGCAAGCCCGGCCGCAGTGGTGGTTGTGCTTTCCTTATCCTCTTCCTCCACCGCAGTGGGGCCGACCAGCAGATTTCCGTGTATGGTGGGGGAAACCAGCACACCCTTGCCGAATTTTCCAGGCAACTGGAACACCGTGCGGGACACATGCCCGCCCGCCGCCTTATCCAGCAGCATATATTCCCCCCGCCGGGCATGGATCTGCTTCTTTTCCGAGGAAACCTGATTGTGCAGCCTGTCCCCGTAAACTCCGGCGGCATTGACTACCGTGCGAGTGTGGAATTCCTCACCGCCCGCGCGCAGGAGCCATCCGCCGTCTTCCGGAACGATCGACGTCACCTCTGTATCAAACCGGAACTCCACCCCGTTTTTCGCGGCGCTTTCCGCCATTCCCAAAGTCAACTCAAAGGGACACACAATCCCCGAGGTTTCCGCCAGCAGCGCGCCGCAGACCTGCTCTGTCAGATTCGGCTCCAACGCCCGGGCTTCCTCCCCGCTGAGCAACCGCATCCCGGTCACCCCGTTTTTCAGACCGCGCTGATACAACTCTTCCAAGCGGGGCAGATCCTCGGAGTGCAGGCAGACCACCAGCGCTCCCACCCGCCGGAAAGGAATATCCAGCTGGGATGCAAGCTTGTCCATCATGGCGTTCCCGCGCACATTCATTTTTGCCTTTAATGTGCCCGGTTCCGCGTCAAAGCCGGCATGGACGATCGCCGAATTTGCCTTGCTGGTGCCTTCGCAAACGTCCAGCTCCTTTTCCAGAACCAAAAAACGGCCCTGCCGCCGGGAAAGCTCCCGGGCCACAGCACAGCCTGTCACACCAGCGCCTATAATGATCGCGTCATATAGCCTCATGCTTTCCTTCCTTTCAGTCACGAAAGATTATTATCAGCATACCACAAATTTTCTATTCCTGCAAGGTAAAATCCACTGGTTTTCCCTTATCCGAGGAAAAGAATTCATGGATAATTCTTAACGAAATTTTTTAAAATAAAACAAGACCCTGGCAAAGCCAGGGCCCTGTTTCTGGATAATTTAAGTAAGGTTGAAACCCTTATTTGTTAAATGCGTTGAGCACGGTGGAAGCAACCTCGGCACGGGTGATGTAGCTCTTCGGGTTGAAGTTGCCTTCAGTATCACCGTTCATGATGCCAGCCAGCTGGCAAGCGCCGATGGGAGCTACCGCCCAAGAGGCAGCCTTCGAGATATCTTTGAAGGTGGTCTCGGGAGTGCCGGACAGCTTCAGGGCGTTGGCAATGGTGGTAGCGACTTCCTGACGAGAGATGGGATCATTCGGGCGGAAGTTGCCGTCGCCGTCGCCATTCATGATGTCGTTCTGCTTGCAGTAATCAATCGCGTCGATGGCCCAGTGGTCGGTCACATCCAGGAAGGGAGCGGACTCCGCAACATGGTTGGCCGCGTCGGTGCCAAGAGCGGTCATCAGGTTCACCATCACGGAAGCAAACTCAGCACGGGTGAGGTTGTCGCCGGGACGGAAGGTAGAAGCGTTGGCGTCGCCCGCCATCAGGCCGGCTGCCACAGCGTTCATAACGTTGTCATGGTACCAGGCGGAGGTGGAAACATCGCTGAACTCTTCGGAAACGGTGGCGGTTACGGTGTAGGTAACAGTCTTAGCGCCGTCCTCGGAAACAACCGTGAGAACCACGGGGTTGTTGAAGCTCAGCGGGGTCTCGCCGCTCTTTACCTGAGCGGTGCCCTGGTAAACCTTGGCGTTAGCGGAAACCGTGAAGGTGGGAACCAGGCTGGCCAGCTTGGTGCCATAGGGCACGTTTACGGTAATGGTCCAGTTGTCGTTGCCCTCGGACACGATGCTGCCGGTAGCGCCGGCCAGCTTAAAGCTGGTAATCTTGGCTTCGGTGTTGGGGGCCGCGTACTT